>JBMOIL010000021.1:0-22524 GCA_049317345.1 Candidatus Nanopelagicales bacterium | reverse complement strand
CTCGCCCTGATCCTGAGTGGCGCCTTCGACCGCATCGACCCGTCTCTGCGCATCTGCTTCGCTCACGGCGGCGGGTCATTTCCCTACTGGCTGGGGCGGCTGGAGAACGCCTGGCACCAGCGACCCGACGTCGTCGGTGTCTCGGCACAACCGCCGTCGGCGTACCTCGACCGGTTCTCCGTGGACTCGGTCGTCTTCGACGAGCGCGCGCTGCGGCTGCTCGTCGACACCATGGGGCCTATGCACGTGATGCTCGGCTCGGACTATCCCTACCCGCTGGGTGAGCGCCCCGCTGGCGCAGTCGTGCGCGGTGCGAGCTTCCTCGACGAGCACGACAGGGCACTCATCCTCGGTGGCAATGCCGAGTCTTTCCTCGACCTCAACACCACGCCACTTCAGGAGGCCGCATCATGACCGAGCGCGTCGCGATCGTAGGAGCCGGTCTCACCGGCGCCCTCCTGGCCACGATGCTGGGCCAGCGCGGTTACGACGTCGCCGTCTTCGAGAGGCGACCCGACCCGCGACAGGCCGGTGTCGAGCGCGGACGCAGCATCAACCTCGCCATCTCCACGCGCGGTCTCTCCGCACTCCAGCAGGTGGGCCTCGAGGAGGAGGTCCAGGCCCGCGGACTGCTCATGCGGGGCCGCATGATCCACGCGGTCACGGGCGAGGAGGAGTTCCAGCCCTACAGCGCCGACGGAGACCGGGGGATCAACTCGATCAGCCGTGGTGAGCTGAACGCCGTGCTCCTCGACGCAGCGGAGCGCCTTCCCGGGGTGAGCCTGCACTTCGAGCACCGGCTCACCGCCCTCGACATCGAGGCATGCACGATGTCCTTCGCCTCACCCGAGGGATCGGTGGACGTGACCGCCGCGACCATCATCGGCGCCGATGGCGCCTTCAGCGTCGTACGCCGCGCGATGCAGGGCCGGGTGGGCTTCGACTTCTCGCAGGACTACTTGAGCCACAGTTACCGCGAGCTGACGATCCCGCCGGTCGATGGCGACTTCGCACTCGATCCCGGCGCGTTGCACATTTGGCCCCGCGGTGCATCGATGATGATCGCGCTGCCCAATCTCGACAAGTCCTTTACCGCGACGCTCTTCTGGCCACGCACAGGACCGGGCTCCTTCGAGGAGATCGCGACGCCCGAGCAGGCGCGCCGCTACTTCGATGACAACTACCCCGATGCATCCGAACTCATGCCGGATCTCGAGGAGGACTACCGACTCAACCCCATCGGCTCACTGCTCACCGTGCGCTGCTCGCCGTGGAATGCCGGCCGGGTGGCCCTCATCGGCGATGCCGCCCATGCGATCTGCCCGTTCTACGGCCAGGGTGCCAATGCCGGCTTCGAGGACTGCATCGAGCTGGTCGCGCAGCTGGAACTTCACGCCGGCAATTGGGAGCCGGCGCTCGATGCCTACGCGCGGATTCGCAAGCCCCAGGGCGATGCCATCGCCGATCTCGCCCTGCACAACTTCATCGAGATGCGTGACTCCGTGAACTCCCTGTCCTACCGGGCCCTTCACAGCACCGAATTGCTGCTGCATCGCGCGCTGGGGGATCGCTACAAGACTCGTTACGAAATGGTGAGTTTCAGCACCATCCCCTACGCGCAGATCGAGCCGACCCTGCGCAAGCAGCGCACGATTGCCGGTGTCGCGACTGCCGTGGGCGTTGCCGGACTGGCCTACCTTGGATTCGCTGCGCGACGCAGATAGCAGGCCGACGTGCGCGACTAGCGCACCACGTCGGGGTCGAAGGAGTATCCGAAGCCCTTGCGGGTGACGATGCACTCACCGAGCCCGGCCGGCTCGAGGATGATGCGCAGGCGCCGGATGTATTCCGTCACGGAACCCTCGGTGCGCCACGCGGATCCCCACACCGCGCGCAGGAGTGCATCGCGACTGAAGACGACAGCCGGATGCGCGGCAAGGTGATGGAGCAGGGTGAACTCACGCGCGGACATGCGCACGGGCACCTCGTCGACCAGGACGAGTCGGCGGCGCGCGTCGATGCGTAGGCGGCCAATCTCAACATCGCTGAGATCCGCAGCAGGTGCGGGCTGGGTAGCCAGGACACGCGGATCGAGGACGACGATGTCGTAGTCCATCGCCTCGATGGGAAGCCGCCCCGTGGCGTCGGAGTGGTCGCGGACGTCGATGCGGTATCCCGCGCCGCCGAGGACCCCCATGAGCCCGGCCATCTGCTCCCCCGGGCCACCCCCGAGCACGAGCACGCGAGCGTCGAACCCTCCGATAGACATGGATCCCCCCGAATCCTTGGCGGCACCTCCCCCGTGGCGGCGCCTGACACATCGTGGCACAGTCGGCCGACATTGGCCTCGCCATCGACACGGATCCGAGTAGATGACCGGGCTAGAGCCCCAACTCCGCCCGCGCCGCGTCGAAGGCGGCCGCCGGGTCGAGGACATCGAGCAGGATGCTGCGCATGCCCACGGCGAGACCGCCTTCCACATAGGACGGGTTGTCGTCGATAAAGACGATGTCCTCGGATGGCAGGCCCAGCAACTCGGCAGACAGCAGGTAGGGGCGCGGATCAGGCTTGCGAATCCCCAGTTCGGAGGAGTCGACGAGCACCGGGAAGTCAGAGAACCAGGCCTGAGACTCCACCCAGTCGCGGCCCTGGAAGTCCATGAGTTCGTTGGTGAGGATGCCCAGCGCCACGCCCGCTGCCTTGCATTCGGCCACGAGCGCCAACGCCTCGGGGCGCACCGGCTCCACACCCGGCTGCTGGAACATCGCGCGCATGAGGTGCGGGTGCCCATCGAGCGGGGCGCCATTGGCCACCGCGGTGTCCGCGAAGGTCAGCCAGTACTCCCGCTCGGTGATCTCGCCCCGCCGATACCGCTCCCACGTCTCATCGGGGGCGGTCCACTCGAGCGGTCCACGGCCGACCACCGTGCCCGCCGGCAGGCCGCGCAGTCGCTCGTAGTCGTCCGCGACCTCCCAGGCCGACTTGAAGAACACGACTCCGACATCGAGCAGCAGCGCCCGCGCGTGATTCATGGCCCTATCCTGCCGATCCGTCACCGGTACGCCGAGCCGACCAGTCCGCACAGCGGAACGATCAGGCCCTCAATTCCTCGAGCGCGGCGATGGCACCCAGCGAATCGGGGTTGGCCAGCGCATCGCGATTGCGCACGGGGCGGCCATTGACCGTGTCGGCGACCGCGATCTCAGCCAGCTTGCCCGTGAGCGTGCGCGGCAATTCGCCCACCTGTGCCACCACGGCGGGCACATGACGCGGTGACCCGCGCTCGCGCAGGGTGCTGCGAATTCGCGCGCGCAGGTCGTCGTCGAGTGCGGTGCCGGGGGCGAGCACCACCAGGAGCACCATGCGCGTGTCTCCATCCCACGCCTGGGCGAAGGCGAGAGCGTCGACGACCCCGGGCACGTGCTCCAGGGCGGTGTAGATCTCACCCGTGCCGATGCGCACCCCGGCGACGTTCAGCGTGGCATCCGAGCGGCCGTGGATGATGAAGCCGCCGTTGTCGGTGCGCGAGGTGAGGTCGCCGTGCGTCCAGACGCCGGGGAAGCGGGCGAAGTAGGTCTCGTGCAGCCGCGTGCCGTCATCACCCCAGATGCCCAGAGGCACGGTCGGGAAGGTGTTGCGGCAGACGAGCTCACCCGGGGTGTCGTCACTCGTGGGGTTTCCCTCGTCGTCGTAGACGACCACGTCCATGCCCAGAGCCGCACGCGTGATCTCGCCCGGCCACACCGGCAGGGTGGGCGACGCCGCGAGGAAGCAGCCCACGAGATCTGTGCCTCCCGAGATGGGCTGCGGCATGACAGCCTCGCCGAGCTCGTCGACGAGCCAGCGGGCCGTCGCCTCCGTCAGCGGTGATCCCGTGACGAGCACCATGCGCAGGTGGTCGAGATCACGATCTTCGCGAAGCTCGCGTCCCTCGGTGCGCATGGCATCGAGCAGGCGCGCACCGAGCCCGAGATGGGTGAGGTCAGCGGTGTCGGCGAGCGCGAAGAGTGCGTCCGTGGCCGGGTAGGTCGGCGCCCCGTCGTGCAGGACCAGCGTGGCGCCCGTGGCGAGGACGGAGATGGCCCAGTTCCACATCATCCAGCCAGTGGTCGTGTAGAAGCACACGCGATCACCCGGGCCGAAGTCACCGTGCAGCCCTCCCTCGACCAGGTGCTTGACCAGCACGCCCCCCGCGCGGTGCACCAGGCACTTGGGCTTGCCGGTGGTGCCGGAGGAGAAGAGGACGTACGCCGGGTGGTCGAAGGGAAGCACCTCGGCCTGCAGGGCCGCGCCGCGATGGCGCCGCTGTGCATCGGCGAGCAGATCCACCTGGAGCAGCCGGTCGCTCCCGGCGACGCAGCGCGCCGCGATTCCCGCCACGTCGACCACATCGGGGTCGATCGGGCTCATGGGGTCGTCGGTGCCTGGAACGACGAGCACCGCTCGCACACTCGGCAGCTCGCGCACGAGCTCCACCAGATGGTCGCGTCGCTCATGGCGCTTGCCCGCCCATAGATAGGACGTCGTACCGACGAGGACGACGGGATCGAGTTGGCCGAAGCGATCGACGATGGCAGGGACGCCGAACTCCGGTGCGGCGCTCGTCATGACCGCTCCCACGGCCAGGCCCGCGAGCGTGACGACGAGGGCGTCGATCCCCACGGGCAGCACGAGTGCGACGCGATCACCCGGCGCGACTCCGCGGGCACGCAGCGCTGCGGCGGTGGCAGTCACCCGCTCGACGAGCTCCTCGCGCGTGAGCGAGGCGACGACGCCGATGCCGCCCTCACTTCTGGAGATCTCAGCGGTCTGTACGACGATGGGCAGGTCCGCGGCGTCGCGTTCGGGCACCGGACGCAGGTAGGTGTCGACGATGTTGAGCGTCGCGTCAGGGAAGAAGCGCGCCTCGGGCAGCGTGGCGGGCTCCGCCGCCGCCGCTCCTCGCGAGCCCACGACCTCGAAGTGATCCCACACGAGCGACCAGAAGGCATCCGGCTCCGCGATCGACCAGGCATGCAGGTCGTCGTACGCGGTGAGATCCCGACCAGCGCGAGAGCTCGCCGCCGCGGCGAAGGCGGCCATGCGCGTGGCTGCACCCGTGGGGGTGAACACCGGCTTGGTCATGGCGCCATCCTGTCACCGGGCCGGTCGGGGGAAGTCGGCGTACCGTGGTGCGCCCCAGCCCGACAGGGGCGGCTCTGCCGACTCGCCGGGCTACACGAGGAGGTGAGCCGTGGCGGACGAGCAGCGGCCCATGAGCGCGCAGGACGCGCTGTGGCTCACCATGGACCGGCCCAACAACCTCATGGTCATCGACGGCGTGATGCTCTTCGACGCCGAGCCTGACTGGGATGCGCTGCTCGCTGCGACGACCGCGCGCGTCATCGACCGCTTCCCGGTCTTCCGGTCTCGCGCCCTCCTCGGCGAGAGCGGATGGGTGTGGCAGGTCGACTCGGAATTCCATCTCGACCGGCATGTGCGACGCGTGCGACTGCCTGAGCCTGCCGGCATGGCCGAGCTGGAGCGCTACGTCTCCGAGCAGCGCGCGCGACCACTCGATCGCGACCGCCCGCTGTGGGACATCGCCCTGGTCGAGCAGGTCGCACTTGACGACGGCACCTCGGGCTCGGCGCTCGTGTGCCGCTTCCACCACGCGATGGCTGATGGTGTGCGGCTGACCCAGGTGATGCTGAGCCTGTGCGACACCACCGACCCGCATGTCGCGGCCAAGGTGGCGCGAGGCACCGCCGACATCACCCCCGGCTCCGTCGCCCACGGTGTCGTCGGCGCTGTGCGCGAAGCCCTTGTCGACGCCGCTCACGCCCTGGTGCGGGGCGCAACCCATCTCGCCCAGGACACCCGCCAGGCGATCGAGACCGGCGCCGAGATCTGGGGTGATGTCCTGCGCAGCCCCGGGCGACTCGTCGACGCATTCGAGGCGATAGGCCTCGACAACCGGGTGGCCAACACCACTGCGTCGGTGGCCAAACTCGCGCTGCGGGGCGCCACCGTGCGCACGGTGTGGAGTGGCACGCCGGGTCCGCACAAGACCGTCGCCTGGTCACCCGGCATCGCCCTTGATGACGTCAAGAAGGTGGGGCAGCGCCACGATGCGAGCGTCAACGACGTCCTCCTCACGGCGGTCGCGGGCGGATTGCGCCGCTACCTGCATGCGCGGGGCGTGGAGGACGTGGGCGAGATCGCATGGATGGTGCCCGTCAACCTCGTGCCGATCGCGGAGAATCTCCCCGAGGATCTCGGCAACTTCTTCGCCCTCGTGATGGCCGTCCTGCCCCTTGATCCGGCTGACCCCGTGGAGCGACTGCATCGCACACGCGCCCGCATGGACCGCATCAAGCGCTCCGAGGAACCCATCATCACCTTCGGCGTGCAAAGGGGGATCTCCGCTGCACCTCGACCGGTGAGCACGGCCCTCACCGACTTCTTCGCCAACAAGGCCGTCGGTGTCTTGACCAATGTGCCCGGACCACGCGCGCCGCTCACCTTCGCCGGGGTGGGTGTGCGCCAGGTGATCGGCTTCGCGCCCTCCTCGGGAGACCAGCCCATGACGTGCACGGTCTTCTCCTACGCCGGCACCGTGACGGTGGGCTTCGCCACCGATGCCGCCCTCGTGCCAGACCCCCGCGAACTCGTCGAAGGTACCCTTGCGGAGCTTCGCGCACTGGTAGGAAGGTCGACGTGATGAGGGCCGCAGCATGAGCGAGGACAGCTACACCTCAGCGATGCTCGTCGTCGCCCAGGTCTTCGAGGTCATCGCTGCGGCCGTACTCATGATCGGTCTCTTCTTCGCCGCATTCGTTTCGCTGCGGCTGTGGGCGCGCAGCCGCAGCGGCTCCAAGGCTTACAAACTCATGAGGCAGACCTTCGGTGGCGTGCTGCTCCTCAGCCTCGAGATCCTCGTCGCCGGCGACCTCATCCGCACAGTCGCCGTAGCACCCACTCTCGACAACGTCATCGTCCTCGGCCTCATCGTGCTCATCCGGACCTTCCTCTCCTTCTCCTTGGAGATCGAGATCGACGGGGTGCCTCCGTGGCGCAGGGCGCTGGTGAGCGGTGCGACGGTCATCTCGCAGGCGCAGAAGTCCGCGCGCGACGTACCCGACGCGCTGTAGTCCGGTGGTGCCGATGGCAGGTGCACCCGACGAGGAATCCACAATCGCTGCGCAGGCGGATCTCGACAGTCGCTTCTTCCCGCAGATCGTGGCGATCGTGTTGCTGCTCAGCGCGACGAGCGGCATCGTCGATGCCGTCGCCTACCAGCGATTCGGAGTCTTCGTCGCAAACCAGACGGGCAATCTCGTCATCGTAGCCATCGACATCATGGAGCAGCAGGCGACCGCGACCACCGGACTGTCCCTCGTGGCGCTCGTGTCCTTCATCATCGGCGTCTACGCCGCCATGTGGCTTCGGATCATCCTGCTGCGCCATGGCTCACCCGCGCGGACCAGGGTCCTGCTCCTCAGTCTCGAATCCGCACTCATCGCCCTCGTGGCCATCAGCGTCTTCATCGCCGGGGAGACCGACACGGCGTACGTCGCCGTCACGCTCTTGTCGCTCAGCCAGGCAGTGCAGGCGGTCGTCATCATGCGGATCGTGGGGATCGCCATCCAGACGGTCGTGATCAACACCGCCCTCGTCCAATCCGCGACCTGGTGGTTCGACGGTCGGCGGCGTGCGTCGCTCGTGGCGTTCTCGACGCCGGTCGGCTACTTCCTGGGCGCTGCGATCGGTGCCTACCTCACGCGACTACCCCCGCCGACCGCGCTCACCAGCGCGCTCGTCACCACCGTTGCGAGCATGCTCGTGGCCCGCCAGATCCGATCGCGCGGCGCCAAGATCGACTAGGGCGGCGTTCAGACCACGTCGAGGCGTGCCGCGCGACGACGCGCATTGCGCTGCGACGGGGACTGGCGACCCAGGATCGCGCCCATTGCTCCTAGCAGGGCGCCGACAGCCGGACGGGCCACGGTGAGCGGCACCGTCGGCAGGCCGAGCAGGCGTCGCTGGTCAGGCGGAAGGGTGGCGACAGCCCCTGCGAAGAGCACGCCGTACGGCGGTCGCGCAGGAAGCGGCAGCGGTGCCTGACGGATGAAGCGCACCGTGCGCTCACTCGCCTCGGATCGACGCATGGCGGGCACAAAACCGGCCATCTGCTCGTCGAGCTCGGCCACGGAGCGCGGCGGATCATCGACGCCGACGAGCTCACCCGCCTTAGCCCACTCGCGGACATAGGCATCCTCGCCACCCGGGATGGGCTGTCCCCACACGCGGTGCGTGGCGAGGAAGGAATCGGTGAAGGCAACATGCACCCAGCGCAGCAGATCCGGGTCGCTCGCAGAGTAGGGGCGCTCCGCGCCGTCCGCGTCGTACACCCCACGCACACGACGATGCAGTCCGCGCACGCGGGCGCACTCGCGGTCGGCCTGCGCGGTGTCGCCGAAGGTCACCACGGTGAGCCACTGCGTCGTGCCTGCCAGGCGCCCGAGCGCATCCTCTTCGTATCGCGAGTGCTCCTGCACACCCGCGAGTGCTGCCGGGTGCAGGGCCTGCACGAGGAGGGCACGGATGCCGCCGACGAGGGTGGGCAGCGAGCCGTGGACGGCCCAGGGGGCGGAGCCGGGGCCGAAGTAGCCCGTGTCGGTGCCGTACTCGAGTTGGCGCACCCACTCGGGCTGTCCGTCCGGATCACCCGAGACCAGCCGACGGAACCCGCCCGCGATGAGGTCTGCGGCGGAGTCAATGGGGTTCACCCCTTCAGCCTGCCGTGATACGCCGTGCGACGCATCCCCGGGTGCCGCTTAGGAGCCCGCGCGCTGCAGCGCGATGAGTGCGGCCTCGGCGAGGAAGCGTGTGCCGATGGCGATTGCCCGCTCGTCGATGTCGAACGTGGACGCGTGCAGGTCACCGCGCGGCCGGTCTCCCGAGTGGGTGCCGAGGCGGGCGTACGCCGAGGGCGCGTGTTCGCCGAACCACGCGAAGGTGTCCGCCCCCATCGATCGCGGTGCCTCGAGCACTCCGGCGTCACCGACAACCGCGCGCGCCGCACTATCGAGGACACCGATGGCAGCGACATCGTTGATCACGGGAGGGGTGCCCCTCCTGTATTCCATGACGCAGGTTGCACCCGTGCCCTCGAGGAGCTCGGCCACCACCTCGCGGACGACGCCCTCGGCGCGGTCCCAGGCCCCGCGATCGGCGCAGCGGACCGAGCACTTCATCGTGCCGTGGGCGGGGATGACATTGGCTGCATCACCAGCATGGACCGATCCGAAGACGACGACGACCTCGTCATCTCCGTTTCCCGGCGGGTCATCAGAAGCGCCCAGGCGTCGCCTCACCTCGCGCGGCATCGCGGCGGCGAGTTCGGACATCACGTGCACCAGGTCGACGGTGAGTTGGGGGCGCGCGGTGTGGCCGCCCGGTCCGCTCACGATGATCTCGACCGTGTCGGAGGCCGCGGTGAGCGCTCCCGTGCGCAGGCCGATCTGGCCGAGGTCGATCTTGGGATCGCAGTGGAGTCCGAGCACGTACGCCGCGCCGGTGATCCACCCCTCCCGCACGATCTCCACGGCGCCACCGGGGATCGACTCCTCACCCGGTTCGAAGACGAGGCGCACGGTGCCCGGCACGGACTCGATCTCGGTGAGTGCGGACAGCACGAGCCCGGCGCCGAGCACTATCGCGGTGTGGGCATCGTGACCGCACGCGTGGGCGACACCTTCACGCCGCGAGCGGTACTCCGTGGTGGTGCCATCCGGCATCGCGAGGGCGTCGATGTCGGCTCGCAGCACGACCATGGGCCCGGGCTCATTGCCGGGCACGTCGCAGACCAGGCCCGTGCCGATTTCCAGCACCTGCGGATGCAGCCCCGCGACCTGCAGGCGCTCCCCGATGGCCTGGGTCGTGGCGTGCTCGGCGTAGGACGGCTCGGGATTGGCGTGCAGGCGGCGGCGGAAGGCGACGAGCTCATGCTCCCTCGCTGTCGTGAGGGACGTGATCGCAATGCTCATGTCGCGGAGACCTCGGCGGCGATCGAGTCGGTGAGTTCGGCGCGCAGTGCGCGCACGACGCCCTGCAGGTCACCACCTTCGGCGACGACCCGACGCTGACGGACGTAGCTCGGGCCCTCTGTGGCAATGCGGCGGAGATCGGCGAGCTCTGCCGCGCAGTCGAGGTCCTTAGCGATGGGCAGCAGACGGTCGACGAGGCCATCGACGATCTCGCGCAGAGGCTGGGTGTGCCCAGACTCATCGACGACGAGATCTGCCTCGACGCCCCAGCGAGCCGCCCGCCACTTGTTTTCCCGCCGCAGCCACTCGCGCGGCACGTCGGGGGTCACGCCCGCATCGATCATGCGGTCGAATTCGGTCACCAGGGACTGCGCCAGTGCGGCAAGAGCGGAGATCTCCCACAGCGTGGGCATGGAATCGCACATGCGCAGCTCGACCGTGCCGTAGCCGGGATGGGGCCGGATGTCCCACCACACCTCGCGCACTGTCTCGATCGCACCGGCCTTGATGAGCGTGTCGAGAAAGACGTTGAACTCCGCCCAGTCGCGCAGGTGCGGTGGCAGGCCCGTCGTCGGCATTGACTCGAAGATCTTGGTGCGCGTCGAAGCAAGACCCGTGTCTCTGCCATTCCAGTACGGACTCGCCGCAGATAGGGCAAGGAAGACGGGGAGGTATTCGGTGAGCGAGTTGACGGTGGCAATGGCCTTGTCGCCCGACCGCACGCCCACGTGCACGTGTACGCCGTGGGTGGTGAGGCGGCGTGCCGGCCAGCCAATCGTGTCGACCAGGCGCTGGTAGCGCTCCCCCTCCGACAGGCTCAGCTGATGCCACGGAGTGAAGGGGTGCAGACCCGCACCGATGACAGCGGCTCCGGAGTCAGCGGCTGCCTGCTCGACCTCGCGCATCGACTCGGCGAGATCCGCGCGTGCCTCGGCCACGGTCGCGCACACGCCCGTGATCACCTCGACGGTGCACTGGTAGAGCTCCTTCTTAATCTTCGGATGCTCCGTCTCCGGATATCCGGCGCCGACGCGGGCAAGCAGCTCGGGTGCCACGCAGGTGAGCTCACCGGACTCGGCATCCACGAGTGCGAGCTCGACCTCGACACCGAGGCTTGGGCCCGCAGACGCGACGAAGTCCACCACGCCGCCAGGCTAGGCCCGCGGGATAGCGTGCGGGGCGTGTCCGGCGAGATTGCACTGGCTGCCTCGGGGCCGCCCGGAAGCGGGGCGGTCGCGGCCGGCTCCGCGCTCACGCGCGATGCAGCCGCGCACATGCTCCGTCTTGGTGGATCCGCGATCGATGCCGTCGTGGCAGGAGCCTTCGCGGCGACTGTCGCGGAGCCGACGTTGGCGAGCCTGGGTGGCGGCGGCTTCTGCCTCATCGCCTCTCCCGGCGAGGACCCAAGCGTCACGGACTTCTTCGTCGATATGCCCGGCCGGGGAGAGCAGGTGGGTGAGCCCACACCCATGACGAACCTCTCGGTCACATTCGGGTCGGGCACGCAGCAGGAATTCCACGTCGGCTGGTCGAGTGTGGCGGTGCCCGGCACTCTCGCCGGACTGCTCGACCTGCACGCCCGCGGCGGTCGACTCCCGCTCCGCGAGGTGATCGAGCCAGCGGCCACGGCCGCGCGCGACGGCATCATGCTCGACGCCGTACAGGTCGATTTCATTCGCGTGATCGGCCCGATCCTGCGCCTCACTCCGGCCAGTGCTGATCTCTTCGCTCCACCTCTGGAGGGCAAGCCCTTCCGCAATCCGGCATACGCCGACATGCTCACGCGACTCGCGGAGGGCGAGTCACCCGACGTCGCATTCGTCCAGCTCTTAGCTGATGCCATGCGCGCCCACGGCGGACTCGTCACTCGTGACGACCTTCAGACGTACGCCGTCGCGCATCGCGCCCCGGTGCGCGCACGCCGGGCGGATGCCTGGATCTGGACCAATCCACCCCCGGCCTTCGGTGGTGCGATCGTCCTGGAGTCGCTCGGACTGGTGCCGACGACGGGTGCGCCCTGGCGGGATGTTCCGGATGCGCTGCGCCAAGCCACGCAGCGCCACCGCTTCGGCGCTCAGGTGCCCCGGGGCACCACGCACCTGTCGGTGCTCGACGGCGAGGGCTGCGTGGCTGCCCTCTCACTGTCCAACGGCTCCGGATCCGGCACGGTGGCGGCCGGGGTGACGCTCAACAACATGCTCGGCGAGGCCGATCTGCATCCGGGTGGCTTCCACTCCCTTGCACCGGGTGAGCGGCTGAGCTCGATGATGGCGCCCACACTCGTGGTCGGTGACGACGGATCACTCCTCGCGCTCGGCACGGGGGGCAGCGAGCGCATCCGCTCGGCGCTCACCCAGGTGCTCTTGCGCACCCTCGATCTCGACGAGGACCTAGCGGCGGCGATCAGCGCACCCCGACTGCACGCGAGCGAGGAACTCATCGACATCGAGCCTGGGTTCCCCCGGGAGTTCCTCGCGTGGATGGCAGAGGGCCACTCCCCGTTGCGGGAGTGGCCCTCTGCCGATCTCTACTTCGGCGGCGTCCATGCCGTGAGCCGGGATCCGGATGGCCGGGTCACAGCCGCTGCGGATGCGCGCCGCGGCGGTGCGGTCGCCGTCGTCTGACGTCAGTTCCTCGAGTTTCAGCTCCGCTGGGCGTCGAGGATGAGTGTCACCTCGCGCTGCGAGCCGTCGCTCTCGACTGTCAGCGTCACCTGCTCACCCGGGGCGAGCGAGCGCACGTCGACGATGAGGTCGGTCGCATCCACGACCGGCGTCCCGTCGAGCGCGGTGATGACATCTCCTTCGCGCAGGCCTGCAGCCTGGGCCGGTCCGTCATCGGTGATGCCGGCGACGCGAGCGCCGGTTCCGGTGTACTCCATGTCGAGCTGCACGCCGATGATCGGCGTCGCGGAGCTGCCTGAGGCGATGAGCTCCGCGGCGATGCGCGCCGCAGTGTCGATGGGGATGGCGAAGCCGAGGCCGATGTTGCCCGCCTGACCGCCGAGGCTGCCGCCCATCGCCGCGATGGCGGAGTTGACGCCGATGACCGCGCCGTTGCCGTCCACAAGCGGGCCGCCGGAGTTGCCGGGATTGATGGCCGCATCGGTCTGGATGGCGTTGATGAAGGCCAGCTCCCCCTCGCCGCCCGCGGTAACGGGGCGGTTGAGTGCGCTCACAATGCCCGCAGTGACGGTGCCCTGCAGCCCGAGCGGAGAGCCGATCGCAATCGCGGCGTCACCGACCTCGAGAGCGTCGGAGGAGCCCAGCGTGACAGCGGGGAGGCCGGTCTCGTCCACCTTGAGGACGGCCAGGTCGTAGCCGGGGTTGGCCCCCACGAGCGTGGCGTCGACGACGCTTCCGTCGCTGAAGGTGACGGTGATGTCGTTGCCGTTGGCCGTGACGTGGTTATTGGTGAGGATGTAGCCGTCCTCGCGGATGACGAATCCCGAGCCGGTGCCCTCCCCGCCGCCGCCGGCGACGTTGATCTGCACCACGGAGGGCTGCAGCGCCTCCGCCACCGCGGCAATGCTGCCGCCGGCCGGGGGGCTGACGGCATCCCCGGTGGCCCCGATGGGTGCCACAGCGATGGCGGCGACCGCCTCGGGCTGCGTCATGCGCGCCACCGTGAAGCCGACCGCTCCGCCGACAGTGCCGGCGACGAGAGCCGTGAGTGCGAGTCCGACGGATGCGAGAGCGATCATGCCGCCGCGCCCGGACTTGTCGGCGCGAGGAGCAGCGAGCGCGGGTGCCGGAGGAGCCGTCGTGGCCGTCGATGCATAGGCGGCGTAGGGATCCGAGGAGTACGGGTCGGCGTAGCCCTGCGCACGGTAGGCGGCGTAGGGATCAGCAGCCGGGTACGACGTCGGCGGCGCGGCGTAAGGATCAGCCGTCGGGAACGACGTCGTCGGCGCGGCGTAGGGATCAGCCGTCGGGAACGACGTGGTCGGCGCGGTGTAGGGATCGGCCGTCGGGTAGGCCTGCGTATCGCTGACGTCTCCGGCGGGCGGAGCTGGCGAAGCCTGCGATCCGGGCTGGCCCGTCGGGTCGGCAATGCCGCCCCTGTCAGGCTCATTCGAATAGGGGTCGCGGCCCGTCGTTTCGTCGTTCACGTGTGTCCTCCTCGTCGGAGGCCCGGCAAGGTTCCCGGGCCCGGCGTCTCCCTATGGTGACGCCTCCCGCGGGGTGGATGTTCCCCGAAGGCGGCCCTTCCCCGCGGTCCTTACACGATCCTGACACTGGCACGCAGGAACGGCTAGTTCGAGCAGGTCCCACACCGGTCAGCATGAATGCTGGGCTGGCGTCACCTCATGTGTGCGACCCGAGCCGCGCCATCAGGCGGGTGACTACAGGTAGCGCGAGAAGATCGCGTCGATCTCGTCGCGATGCGACGGCGACATGGCGCGTGCGCGCTCGCGATCCCAGGTGCGGCGGATGCTCTCGGGGTTGCCCGGCTTCGGCTTGAGCCATGACATCAGGGTCTTCATGATTCCTCCTCGCCGCCTTGTGGGCGGCATTTCGATGCGTCTATCGGATCGGGGTGTGATCCGCGTCCATCATCATCTGCGGACGCAACACGTGAATGGACTCGACATGTCCAGACCGTGACGTGGGCCACGGAATCCCCTCGGGATTCGCTCAGAGACACCCCTAACCACGGGGAGATGTGACGTGCGCCATAGTGGACGGATGGCAGATGAATCGGCCATGCGCGATCAGGCGGAGGCCTTCCTCGCACAGTCGCGCGCACGCGAGGAAGCGGCCCGGGCGCAGGGGCAGTCCTACTCGGTGGCACTCGAGCGCACGCGTGCCGCGCACGCGCTCATCTCCCTGGGGCGCCCCGAGGAGGCACTCACCGATCTCGACGGTGCACTCGACTACGTCGGCATGCTCCGAGACGACGGCGAGCACGATCGGCAGCGCCTGCTCCGCATGGGATCGCTGTCACTCCCGCCCGTCGGTGAGGAGCTGGGCGATCTCGACACCCTCGAAGCCTGGGCCCGGTTCGGACGCGCCGCGGCGCTCGCCCGCCTCGGCCGCTGGGGGGAGGCCCGCGTGGCCGTCGACGAGGCCCGGCCTTGGACGAAGGGCTTCAGCCGCCGCAGTCTGCGCAAGCAACTCGATGCCATCGCTGATGAGATCGCCCGGTCCGACGGTGCGGGTGCGGAGGCCCTGGGTGCCCTTGACCGCTCGCTGCGCGATCCCGGTCTCACGGATGATGACCGACGGGCCGCGCGCTACGAGCGTGCCGCGCACCTCGTCGACGAAGGTCGTTACGACGAAGCGACGCGAGAGGCACTCGTCGTGATCCGCGATTCCGACGATGACCCCGCACTCACCGCCCGCGCTCGCCAGGTGCTCGGGGCGGCACTGGCCGCGCAGGGCATGGACGATGAAGCCGACGCGACCCTTCGGGCGGCATTCGAGGGATTCCGTGCACTCGATGATCATCGTGCGGCAGTCGCAGCGGCACCGGGCCTCGCCTGGCGCCTGGCCGAGCGCGACAGTGCGCGTGAGGCCATCGAGGTCCTCGACGACGCGCTGCAATCCGCCCGCACACTCGGTGACCTCGCGGGCGAGGCAGACCTGCTCGCCACGCGCGGCACGGCGTACGACCTCCTCGGTGAAGCGGCGGCAGCCACCGACTCCTTCGCAGCCTCCGTCCGCATGGCCGAGCGCCTGCCTGATCCGGTCCGCGCCGCCGATGCCCGTCACGGCGAGGCCATCGTGCGCTTGCGCAGTGGCGATCCCCATGAATCCGTGGAGGCACTCTCACTCCTCGATTCAGCCGGAGCCGCCTACGCCGAAGCCGGGCTAGACGAGCGCGCCGCGGAGTGCGCCCACGAGGCAGCTGCGCTGCTAGGCCGACTCGGCTCCTACGACGCCTCCCGGCAGCGCTACGTCGCGGCGCGCGATGCCTACCTCGCCATTCCTGAGGTGCTGCGCGCGGATGACCCGGATGCGGTCCCCGACTGCGACTTCAACCTGCGCGTCCTCGACCTGATCGACCGTGGCGCCGCGCCACCGTCGGAGGCTTTCGGCAGTGGCGGTCACCAGATGCGTCACGCTCGGGCAGGGGCTGCGTCATGAAGACCGGCACTCCACGCGCTGCTGCAGCGGCGCTCCTCGATGGTGGTCTCGTCGTGCTGCCGACCGAGACCGTCTATGGCCTGGCTGGCCGCGCGGACGACCCCGCCGCAGTCGCGCGCATCTATTCGGTGAAGGGCCGGCCCTCCCTGCATCCGGTGATCGTGCACGTCGCCGACCCACGTCTTGACCCGACTGCAGCAGGGTCGTGGATCAGTGAGGCTCCCGCATACGCCCACAGGTTGGCTGAGGCCTTCTGGCCGGGTCCGATCACCCTGGTGCTCCCTCGTTCGGCACGTGCCACCGACGATGTGACCGGAGGCCAGGACACCGTGGCGCTGCGCGTGCCCGCACATCCGCTCGCACTCGAGGTCCTGCGCACGATGGATGAGATCGATCCCGCGGGTGCGCCGCACGGAGTGGCCGCGCCCAGCGCCAATCGCTTCGGACATGTGAGCCCGACCGTCCTCGAGCACGCGCTCGCCGACCTGGGCGAGCTGCTCACCGACTCCGACGTCGCGCTCGATGGCGGCGCGTGCACCGTCGGCGTGGAGTCGACCATCGTCGACTGCACGGGTGACCAACCGCGGGTGCTGCGCCCCGGCGGGATCGGTGTCGCGGCGATCGAGCGCGTCACCGGTCTCCCGGTCCTCAGTTCCACTACATCGGGGATCCGTGTCCCCGGTGCGCTCCCATCCCACTACGCCCCCGCTGCGAGCCTGGCACTGGCGCCGGATGCGGAAGCACTCGCCGCGTACGTCGATGCCGCCGCGGAGGGCGGAGTGGATGTCCGCCGCATCGGCGTCATCGCCATGTCCGCGGTGCCCGTGCCTGAGGGCACGTCACGACTCCTAGGGCCGGATTCCACAGATGCCTATGCACGTGGCCTCTACGACGCTCTGCGCCGAGCGGATGACACGGGAATCGCCTTCATCGTCGCGGTGCCCCCGGATCCCGACGCCGAGGGGGTCAGCGCCGCGATTGCTGACCGTTTGCGCCGTGCGTCTGCACCACGCTGAGGGCTAAGATTACCCTCGGACGTGAAGGGAGTTCCTCATGCGCACGCATATCGCCCGCGGCAGCCGAATCCTCGCCGCAACCGCCGCACTCGCCCTTGCCATCGGCCTCGCTCCCGCGGGTGTCGCCCAGGCAAAGGAGAAGGACTGCGGCTGGAGCGGCAACGTCGTTCCACTCATGGAGAAGGCGGACCGCAGGGTCATGTCAGACCGAGTCCTCGCGCGGATCCAGGCGCTTTATGGCTCGGATGCATCCATCAAGTCCTCCACCCGCATGGAGGTCGACCTGCTCGCTGCTCCCGGCAGCATGACCAAGCCGACCGACGCCGCCACGCTCACGAGCAATCGAGTGACTTACAACCTCCAGGTCGTCGATGGAAGCAAGGAGCTCACCGCGAGCGCACAGGTGCGCTTCGATGGCCTGTGCTACCGCACGACGGTCGTCGTCGCCTCCCCCTGGGTCGGCAGCACCGGCACTGACAAGCCGCTCAAGGTCAACGCCAACAAGGCCCTGAAGCTGGCGCAGGAGTACCGCCAGAAGCACTCAGGCGACTACCCCCTCGATGAGCCCCTGGTGATGATGAACCTCATGCAGGCCACGACAGCACCGCCGGACTTCGGCAAGTTGCGCTGGTACGTCAACTACGACAATGGCATGGGCGGCCTCAGCATCCTTGCCGTCTACATGGACGGCACCGTCAAGGCGATCTAGCCCACGGTGCTCGCGGCGGATCGCCGGGACTTCGCCCAGCGGAACACGGCGTAGAGGACGGCACCGAAGGCGACACCGGCGGGGTAGGCCCCGTCGCCGCCGTCCAGGATCGCCCGGGAGACCCAGCCCAACCATCCCAGAGCGACGGGGAATTCCGCCGCGAGCTGGTTGCCCAACGGTGTTGCGGTGAAGGGCAGGAGAAGCACGAAGCCGAGGACGAATGCGACTGCCGCACGACGCGCTGCGCTGGCGGGGATACGCCACGGCTTCGGTTCATGGCGTCGAACGATGAGCTCCACGAGCACGACGCCGAACCACGGTGCGGTGTAGTAGCCGGCGAAGAGCACGATGTCCGACGTCAACTGACCGAGTTGGGTATTGCGGCTGACCAGAGCAAGACTCACGCCCGCCACGCATGCAAGAAGCGAGCATGCGACGCGGGGCAAGCGCAAACCCATTTGGCGCAGGCTCAGTCCTGCACTGAAGTCGTTGAACGCGTTGGCTGTCGCCAACGACGTGCCCAGAGCAACGAGAGCCACGGTGGCGGCGATGCCTCCGCCGAGGATCTGATCGATGCGGGTCATCGGGCTGTTGAGAGCGGCGTCATCCGAGACCCACGCTCCGATGCCACCGAGCACAAGCAGCGGGATGGTCATGCCGACGAAGACCCATGCGAAGACGCTGCGGGGCGAGGTGTGCCGGGGCAGCACCCGGGAGAGGTCGCACGCCTGCACGGTCCACGAGATGGACATGCTCAGGCCCAGGCCGATGGCGAGGAGGAACGGCCCCATCGGGATGCCTGTTTCACCCGCCGGCGCGGGCGCGGGCGGGATGTCCGCTGACGCGATGATGAGCCAGATGCTGATGACCAGCATCACCGCGCTGATCACCGCGCCCAGCGCCCGCATGAGGCGAACGCCGAACACCACGACGGTGACCTCGATCGCCACCACCGCGCCGAGCGCGAGGAAGAAGGGTATGCCGAGCGATGTGGCGAGAGCGTCGACGCCGAAGAGGTCGTTGAGTGCGTTGTAGGCGATGAGGCTCGCGATGAGGAAGACCTGCGGGACGACGTTCATCGCTCCGAAGGCAAGGCGACCGATCGACATCTGCGCCATGCCGGTCCGCGGACCCCAGATGGAGATGAACGCCACCGACACGGTGCCGAGCACCACGCCGATCGCCAGCCCCGCGAAGCCAACCGCGAAGCCAGGGCCGGCCGAGCCGCCGGCGGCGACCATGCCGGTGATGATCGTGCCGGGCGCGAGGAGCACACCGGCCCATGTGGCGGCCAGCGAGCGAGGGCTCCCGCTGCGCTCGGTATCGGTCAGCCGGGCTTCTTCGCCGACGTGCTCGTCAGCGTTGCCGGCGACGGCGACGTCTCCTTGTTCGGGCACGGGCAGAGGCTAGAGCCTGATCTGAGCGCTGTCAGTCGTATCCAAGTTCGTGCAGGCGGTCGTCGTCGATGCCGAAGTGGTGTGCGATCTCGTGCACGACGGTGATGTTGACCTCTTCGACGACATCCTCGTAGGTGTCGCAGATGCGCAGCGTCGGGTTGCGGTAGATCGTGATGCGATCAGGCAATGCTCCGGCGTACGTCGCATCCCGCTCCGTGAGCGCGATGCCCTCGTAGAGTCCGAGCAGGTCGGGATCCTCGGGCGGGCCATCGGCCTCGATGACGAAGACGACGTTGTCGACGAGGCGGGCGAGCTCGGTGGGAACGGCCTCGAGAGCCTCGACGACCAGCTCCTCGAAGTGGGCAGGCGAGACCTCGATCACGTCACCATTGTGCGGGAGGCGTTCACCCGGCGAATGCGGCCCCGAGCGCGGCGGTCGCTTCCCGCACACATCCCGAATCCGAGGCTGGACGGGACCGCGCGGCAGAGCCGCCGGAGAAGCCCACGAGTGCGGGGAACCCGAGCACATCGGTGAGCGAGTAGAACTCGGTCCATCTCAACGACGCAGGCGTGCCCGCAGGGGCACCGGGCGCACCTCCGCCGACGATGCCATAGACCTGATGGTCGCCCCACCACTGCTCGTCGTAGCGCAGCACGACCTTCTCGAGGTTGCCGGTCGTGATCCGACGCAGCGCGGCACGCACGCCGCCGGCCATGTCAGGAAGCTTGGGCCGACCGGCACGCGCGAGCGCCAGGGGGACAGCGACGACAGCGATATCGGCGGTCACTCGCGCACCTGATTGCAGCGCCACTTCGGCGCGCGACCCGCGCGCGCTGACGGACTCAACCGCCGTGGACAGGCGCACATCGCTGCCAGCCAGGAGATCGTCGACGATCGCCACGTAGCCGCCAGCCACCATCGCGTCTCCCCCGCGATAGTCGGCACCTTCCTGGGTGGCGCGCACGCCGAGTCGTCGCGGATCGAGGCCGTACTCCTGGGTGATCTCCACCGCCTCAGCCCAGGCGTTGAGCCGACTGGCCGACCACCCCTGAGACGCCAGCCATGCCCCGACCGAGGTGTCCACGGGCGGCCAGGCACGTTCGAGCCGCCCCATGAGTCCCTCAAGGGTGCTGGCACGCGACTCGGCTGCAGTGGAGCGACGCCCGGTGACCGTGTCGCGGGCAATCGCATCCTCGTAGTCGGTCGGCACCAAGGAGAGCCCGGACTTCTGCGCCAACGGCACCAGGGGATTGCCGCGAAGAGCATGGATCCAGGCGGCACCTAACTCGACGGGTGCACCCCATGCCTCGTCACTGTGGATTCGCCCGCCGACGCGATCGCGGGCCTCGAGCACCGTCACGTCGACACCGGCGGCTCGCAGGTCGTGGGCAGCAGATGCACCGGCCATGCCGGCGCCGATGACGATCGCGGTCCGTGCGTTCACTCGACCGAGCAGGCGCCTTACCGCGTGGCGTCCGGAGAGATAGGCACCGGTCGTCGTGGCGGGGTATTCCGTGCTCGCATACTCCCCCGCGAGCGCGATGCGCCCGCCGATGATGGCGTCGGCGAGGGTACGTCGCACCGAGGGGGACGTGCCGACCGGCAGCGCGGAGTAGGAGCCTCGCGACCACGGATCGGTATCCCAGCGCGTGACCAGCGAAGCGGTCGGGGCGGGGATCGACCGGCGTGCCGACGCGGTCGTGGGATCGAGACGAAGCACGAGTGGCGCAGCCGCGAGGCCGAGTCCGGCAGCGAGGAAGCGCCGACGATCCATGCGAGCAGCCTCCCATGGGGCGGGGTGCGGTTGCCGGCTACGGGGCGGGAAAGACGAGCGTGGTGGGGCCGAGGGCACCGGTGACGCGCAGGGTCGCGACGGCGCCGGAATCGTCGGCATTCCACGATCCCGAGACCGTGCGCACGCCGCTGGCTCCCGGCACACGCAGATCGACCAAGACATTGCCGGTGGTGCGCTCCCAGGTGAAGGAGCCGCTCACCGGCAGGTCACGCACAAGCTTGACGCCAGTGAGAGTGAATCGCACGCGCGTGCCACCCGTGTAGCGCCACTCGCCACCGCGCAGCCCGTAGCCGGTGTCGGAGTAGCCCTGCCACCACCGGTCGATGAGATCAGCAGCGGTGTTGGCGGCGGTCACCGTGACGCGCGCGACCGTGTCGTCGACAACACCGGAGGGCAGTTGCACGCGTGCCAACTCGCGCGGGTAGGTGCCGACGGCACGGATGATCGGGGCGGCGGCCGCGCACTCCTCCAGCGATGCCGGGATATCGATTCCGCCAGTGCGGATGACGTGGCGCACGAGGCGGGGACCGCAGCTATCTGGTCGCGCGCCACCCACGACATGCAGGCCGTTGGCCACCACGATGTGGCGCGAGCGCGGGAACCGCTCGGCCACCATGTCGCCCTCGGCCGCCGTGGTGATGGTGTCGAGTTCGCCAGAGAGCACCAGGGTGGGCACAGCGGGATATCCGCCGTCGAGCGGCTTGGGCGGACCGAAACTCACGCCCTTAGGAGGCTTCGGCCATTCCAGGCACATACCGAACGACGTCCAACCCGACCGCTTGTATTCGGAGATGGTGAAGGGCGCGTAGAGGCCGGGGTTGGTGCGCTCCTTGCGCGCGAAGGCATCGCGGTACTCCTCCTTGCGTGCATCCTCGGAGCGCCGCAGGTCAAACAGCTGCGGGTAGTCGTGGCAGGAGACGGCTGCTTCCGCGCCCGAGCTGTACGCCCGCGGGTTGCTCGAGGTGTCGCCGGTCCACCAGAACTCGGCGAAGAGGCGACCCAACGGTCGAGCGTCGCCAGCGAGCGCGGCCCGCACCGCAGCGGTGAACTCTCGGTAAGTAGGCGAGAGATAGGTCGCGTTGTAGGCGACGGCGGTCACCGCCTCCGGGTCGAGGACGACGTTGTGCCAGCGGCCGTCGCCGCCGGGCGCACGCACCTGCATCGGCTTGATACGCAATCGATCGAGCAGCTCCTCAAGGAGCGGGATCGGGAGGCCGCCGGCTTCGTTGCACAGAGCGCTGCGCGCGCAGACGGCGGTGAAGGCACGTCGGAGCGCGGGTCCCTGGGTGGGGTACCACGCGGATTCGCCGTAGGTCGGGTAGGCACCGTCGAGGATGAGGGTGCGCAGACGGTCGCCGTGGCGGCCAGCGAAGGCCTGACCAAAGAACGTGCCGTAGGAGTCGCCGTACATGTCGACCCTGTCGATCTCCAGCGCGTCGAGCACCGCGGCGAGGTCATCGGCGGAGGATTCGGTGCCATAGAGGTA
>JBMOIL010000020.1:0-22556 GCA_049317345.1 Candidatus Nanopelagicales bacterium | reverse complement strand
CTGCCGGGGGCACCCTCAGGTGACGCTCATGGAACTGGGGGCTTTGCCTCTCTCGCGCAAAAGGGGCCGACGCAGCGCCTAGCATTCGGTCGTGACACGCGTCCTCGCGATCGACCAGGGAACGTCGGCGACGAAGGCCGTGGTGGCCGACGCGACCGGTCCCCTGGTCGACGTGGATGTCGCTGTGGGCGGGACGACGTACGACGGTGATGCCGTCGAGCAGGACCCCGAGGCGCTCTTGGCCAGCATCGTCGCGGCGGGCACTGCGGCGCTCGAACACGAACACGTGGCGGCAGTGGGCCTGGGCAACCAGGGCGAGACGGTCCTCGCCTGGGATGTGCGCACCGGCCACCCGCTCGGCCCGGCACTCTCCTGGCAGGACCGTCGCTCAGCGCCATGCGTTGACGCGCTGGGACCGGAGACCCGTGCCGTCCTGCTCGCGCTCACGGGCCTCCCCGCGGACCCCTACTTCGCAGCACCCAAGATGACCTGGCTGCGCTCACAGGTCGACACGTCGTCGGGGCATATCGCCATCACCACTATCGACGCGTGGACAACCTTCCGGCTCACGGGCGAATTCGTCACAGATGCAGCCACCGCTTCACGCACGATGCTCCTCGACCCTCAGACGCTGGACTGGTCCCCCGACGCGATCACTCACTTCGGGCTCGAGGGACTCCCGCAGCCCAGGATCGTCGCGTGCGATTCCCCCATCGGCACCACGGACGCCTTCGGGCCGGAACTGCCGATCGTGGGCACGATCGTCGACCAGCAGGCAGCGCTGCTGGCCCAGGACTGCCGCGAACCCGGCGCAGCCAAGTGCACCTTCGGCACCGGTGCATTCCTTCTCGCCAACATCGGTCGCGAGCACCGTCCTTCACCCGGTGGACTCGCGACCTCATTGGCATGGGCCTTCGCCGACGGGACCCGCGCCTCGTGCGTGGACGGGCAGGTCTACACGGTGGGCGCCGGTGTCTCGTGGCTGGAACGCATCGGCCTGATCGGCTCCCCCGCAGATCTCGACCTGCTCGGCAGTGCCGTCTCGGACAGCGCAGGCGCGGTGTTCCTGCCCTCACTCGCGGGGATCGGAGCACCGTTCTGGCGCCCGGATGCCAGGGGCGCGTGGCAGGGACTCTCCCTCGCCACGACGCGTGAGCATCTAGTGCGCGCATTCTGCGAGGGGGTCGCCGGACAGGTCGCCGTACTGGCCGGCGCTGTCTCCCACGACATCGGCACCCCGCTCACATCGCTCCAGGTGGACGGTGGTCTCACCCGCTCACGCGTCACGATGCAGGCCCAGGCCGACCTCCTGGGCGTGCCCGTGCACGTCTACCCACATGCCTGCGCCACCGCCCTCGGGATCGCCGCACTCGCCCTGCGCGGCCTGGTGGGCCCCGGTGCCGAGGACCCACTGGTGAGCGGCTGGACACCGTCGGCGACGTACCTCCCTGACATGGATCCCTTCGCGGCGCGTGCACGCGTCGCGGAATTCGCATCAAGGCTGGCGGGATCATGACCTTCTACGACGTCGCGGTGGTGGGCGCGGGCGCTGTCGGCAGCGCGATCGCAAGCTCCCTCACACGTCAGGGCGCCCACGTGGTGATAATCGAGGCGACCGGTGACGTGGGAGCCGGCACGAGCAAGGCAAACACCGCCATCTGGCACACCGGCTTCGACGCCAAGCCCGGCACCCTGGAGTCCCAGCTCGTCGCACGCGGTCATCGCCTCTTGATGGAGCACGCCGATGTCTTCGGTTGGGCCATCGAGCCCACCGGCGCGATCCTGGTTGCCTGGGACGACGAGCAGCTGGGGCGCCTCGACGCGATCATCGCCCAGGCCCGGGCCAACGGCTACACACGTGCACGGCCGATGTCTGCGAGCGAGGTCTACGCCGCAGAGCCGCACCTCGGGCCTGGTGCGCGGGGTGGCGTGGCCATCCCCGACGAGGGGCTGCTGGACCCCTGGACCATCACCCTGGCCATGGCCACTGACGCCGTGAGCAACGGCTCGACCCTTCTGCTCGAGGCACCCGCGACGGCTGCGCGCCGCACCCCCCGAGGCTGGGAACTGACCACCGCGCGCGGAGAGATCGCGTGTGCCTGGCTGGTCAACGCCGCCGGGCTCGGCAGTGATGTCGTGGATCGCCTCGCCGGCCACGAAGGCTTCACCATCACACCGCGACGCGGGCAGCTCATCGTCTACGACAAGGCCGCGCGTGACCTCGTGAAGCACGTCATCCTTCCCGTGCCCACGGCCACGACCAAGGGCGTGCTCGTCGCTCCGACCGTCTACGGCAATGTGCTGCTCGGACCTACCGCCGAGGACCTGCAGGATCGGCGCGCGACGGAGACCACAGACGCAGGCATGGACTTCCTCCTCGGCCACGGCAAGCGCATCATGCCGGCGCTCGAGGAGCATGAGGTCACGGCAACCTATGCGGGCCTGCGCGCGGCGACGGAGCATGCGGACTATTGCTACGAGGTATTCGACCACTACGTCCGGGTGGCCGGGATCCGCTCCACCGGCATCACCGCATGCCTCGCCATCGGCGAGCAGGTTGCCGGGGACCTCGCCGAGGCGGGCCTGGTCACCAGTCCCCTCACTGCGCCGGTCACGAGGCGCATGCCCACACTCGCGGAGGATCGGCTGCGACCCTACGCCGACGCCCCGCGCATCCTCGCTGATCCCGCGTACGGCGATCTCGTCTGCCTGTGCGAGCGCGTGAGCGCCGGTGAGATCCGCGATGCGCTCGCATCAACCCTTCCACCGCGGGATCTGGACGGACTCCGACGCCGCACCCGCGCGCTCGCCGGCCGCTGCCAGGGCTTTCACTGCGGCGCCCGGATCACCGCGGCGCTCGAGGAGGCACGATGACCGACGTGCTCGTCATCGGCGCAGGGCCGACCGGGCTCGCAGCCGCCGCCGACCTCGCCGCGCGCGGCATCGACGTTCGGGTGGTCGATCGCGATGAGCAGCCGGGCGGCGTGCCCCGCTCCTCAGACCATCTTGGCTACGGCCTGGCGGATCTGCGTCGGATTCTGAGTGGCCCCGAATACGCACGCCGACTCACCGACCGCGCGGTTTCCGCAGGGGCCCGGATCGACGTACGCGCCACCGTCACCGGGATGCAACCGCGAGAAGAGGGCGGTGCCGAGGTCGACATCACCTCGCCCGCGGGCCGCGAGCGGATCTCGGCACCTGCGGTCCTGCTGGCCACCGGATGCCGGGAGCGACCTCGAGCCGCCCGCCTTATCGCCGGCGCGCGACCCGCCGGAGTGCTCACCACCGGTTGGCTGCAGCGGCTGGTGCACCTCCAGCACCGCTCGCCTGGCCGACGTGCTGTCGTCGTCGGTGCCGAGCATGTCTCCTACTCGGCCGTGGTCACCCTGGCCGAATCCGGGTGTTCCACAGCAGCCATGGTGACGGAGAAGGCATCGCATGAATCCTTCGCGGTAGCAGATCGCGCTGCCCGCCTGAGGTACCGCTTCCCGCTTCTCACGCACACGCGCGTCGAGGCGATTCACGGCAGTCCCACGGTGAGCGGCGTCACGGTGGCGCACGCCGATGGTCGCCGCGCCCACATCGCCTGCGACACGGTGATCTTCACCGGCGATTGGTACCCGGAGAACACCCTCGCGGTCGCTGCGGGGCTGCGCTGCGACCACCGCACGCGAGGCCCCGCCATCGACACCGGCGCCCGCACCCGACTCCAGGGGATCTTCGCTTCCGGCAACCTCGTGCATCCCGCAAGCACAGCGCAGGCCTGCGCGCAGGACGGCAGGCGTTCGGGGGCATTCATCATCGACTGGCTCGAAGGGGGCCGCTGGCCCGAGTCCTGGACCGACATCGAAGTGGAAGCTCCTCTCGAGTGGTCGTCGCCCGACGCCGTGTCCATCGGCGAGAGTGCACCCCTGCGCCTGCAGTCCGCCCAGGCCTTCGATCGTCCTCGCCTGACCATGGAGCAGGGCGGCCGACGGCTGTGGAGCGGTCGTGTGCCCTGGGTGCGCGCCGGCCGCCCCTTCGCGATCTCCGGAGCTGGCCTCATCCGGGCCAGCGCGGGGCAGCCGATCGTCATCCGCATCGACTGACCGGTGTGGTGGGATTGCCACATGGCTTCTGCCCTGCCCGCCCGCGCCCGCGTCGTTGTCATCGGCGGCGGCGTGATCGGCACCTCCGTCGCGTACCACCTCACACGACTCGGATTCACCGATCTTGTCCTCGTCGAGCAGGGGCAGCTCTCATCGGGCACGACGTGGCACGCCGCCGGCCTGGTCGGGCAACTGCGCGCCACCGAATCCGGGACGCGCCTGGTGCAGTACTCGGCGTCGCTCTACGCCTCACTTGAGGAAGAAACAGGGCTGGCCACGGGGTGGAAGCAGTGCGGCGGAGTGACGGTCGCTCGGACGCCTGAGCGCATGGAGCAGCTGCGCCGCACCGCGGCCGCAGCGGAGGCGTACGACCTCGAATGCGAGGTGATCAGCCCCGAGCGGGCCCGCGAACTCTGGCCGCACCTAGAGACGGCTGACCTCGAGGGTGCCATCTGGCTGCCCCGTGACGGCACCGTCAATCCCGCCGACGTCACACAGTCGTTGGCACGGGGAGCACGTCAGCGGGGGGCGACAATCCTCGAGCGCACCCGGGTGACCGCCATCGACGTGCGCGATGGCGCGGTGACAGGAGTGCTGACCGACCAGGGGCCCATCGAGGCCGAGATAGTCGTCAACTGCGGCGGCCAGTGGGCGCATGCCCTCGGACTCATGGCGGGAGTCACGGTGCCCCTGCACTCCGCAGAGCACTTCTATGTCGTCACCGACGCGATCGAGGGAATGGATCGGATGGCGCCGATCCTGCGTGATCCCGACGGCTACACCTACATGAAGGAGGAGGTCGGCGGCCTCGTGGTCGGTGGATTCGAGCCGGTGGCCAAGCCGTGGGTGGCTCCGACTCAGATCCCCTACCCGTTCGAGTTCAGTCTCCTCGAAGAGGACTGGGACCACTTCGAGATCCTCATGGACTCCGCCCTGCACCGGGTCCCTGTGCTGCAAGAGACCGGGATCAAGAAGTTCTACAACGGCCCGGAGTCGTTCACTCCTGACAACCAGTTCATCCTGGGCGAGGCACCCGAGGTGAGCAATTTCTTCGTCGCCGCCGGCTTCAACTCCGTAGGCATCGCGTCCGCCGGAGGCGCAGGCCGAGCGCTTGCGGAGTGGATCGTCGCCGGGGAGCCTCAGAGCGACCTCGTCTCGGTCGACATCCGCCGGTTCGGCTTCTTCAACAACAACCCACAGTGGCTGCGGGCCCGTGTAGGCGAGGTACTGGGGCTGCACTACGCCGTGCCATGGCCCAACCGGGAGTTCGACACCGCGAGGCCCTTCAGGCGCTCTCCCCTGCACGAGCGGATGGCAGCGGCCAACGCTGCCTTCGGCTCGAAGTTCGGCTGGGAGCGCCCGATCTTCTTCGCGCCGGCGGGCACGCCCCCCGTGATCGACTACTCGTGGGACCAGCCGACCTGGATCCCGTGGGTGGACGAGGAGCAGCACGCCGCGCGCGAGGCCGTCGCGCTCTTCGACGAGTCATCCTTCGGCAAACTGCTTATCACCGGACCCGACGCCACGCGGCTGCTCTCCCGGGTGTGCGCAAATCAGATCGACGTTCCGGTGGGTCGCGTGGTCTACACGGCCGTACTCAACTCACGCGGCACCTACGAGGCTGATGTGACCGTCACGCGTATGTCCGACCGCGAGTACCTATGGATCACCAGCGCAGGCTCCCCCGTGCGCGACGCCGACTGGCTGCGAAGGCACGTCCAGGGCATGTCTGTGGAGATCGTCGACGTGAGCAGTGCCTACGCCGTCATCGGCGTGATGGGGCCCCGCAGTCGCGAACTGCTCACCCGGGTGAGTACGTCGGACTTCGGTGACGACGCCTTTCCCTTCGGCACGAGCCGACAGGTCGATGTCGGCGACTTCACCGTCAGGGCGACTCGGATCACCTACGTGGGGGAACTCGGCTGGGAGCTCGTGATTCCGGCCGAGTTCGCCGTGGGTGTCTATGACCTCCTCTCGTCCGAGGGACAGGTCCTCGGCGCGCGCAACGCGGGCTACTACGCCATCAATGCCCTGCGCTTGGAGAAGGGCTACCGCGCATTCGGGCCCGAGTTGGGCCCGGACTTCGGCCCTGTCGAGGCAGGGCTGCTCTTCGCGGCCCGCTCCGATGCCGACTTCATTGGCCGGGTAGCCCTGGACGCGTCACGCGGCGATCTCCCCGCCCGGCGCCTTGCCTCCTGGGTGGCTTCAGACCCCGGGGCAATGCTCTGGGGCGGGGAGCTCCTGCTCCGAGACGGACGCGCGGCCGGGCAGGTGACCAGCGCCGCCTATGCGACGACGACCGGAGCCTGTGTCGGGCTCGGGTACGTGCGCGGTGACCTGGAGGGGGACTGGGCCATCAACGTCGGTGGGCGGATCGTCCCCGTATCCGTGTCGTTTGTCGCTCCGTACGATCCTTCGAACGCCCGCATCCGCACCTAGCGCACGAAGTGGGGGCACCGGCGGGATGCCGATGCCCCCACTTCGAGGCGTGACTGCTACTCCTTCTTTTGGTCGTGCTCGCCCGTGAGATACCCGTCGTGATGGTGCTCGAGGGCAATCTCGTCGGCCGAGGAGACTCCCGCCGGGAGGTCGATCGTGCGCTTCGGTCCGGTGAACCACTTCTTGGCCGAGACATGCCACGCGATCCACAGCAGGATCAGCGCACCGATCGTGAGGATGGGTGCGTAGTTGACGAACCTCCAGGAGAAGTCGGGGTTGCCCGGCCAGCCCATGGGCGTCGTCGGAAGGATGAAGTAGACGGAGATGATGGCGATCTCGATGACCGCGATCGGCGCCATCCACTTCCACTTATTGCCGAGATTCCACGGACCCTGCTTGAAGGCGCTGCCCGCGCGCCACCTCAGGTAGATCGGGATCGCGAAGGCGACGTAGAGACCGATGACCGCCACGGAGACCACGGCGTAGAACGCCGTCGGGACGATGATCGGGGCATCCGCGGTACCGATGTTGACCTCGACGAGCGCCGGCAGGGTGATGAGCACAGCGATGATCGCCGTGGCGATGACCGCGTTGGCCGGCACCTGCGCCTTGGTGAGCTTGGCCCAGAGACGCGCACCGGGCACGGCACCGTCGCGGCTGAAGGCGAACATCATCCGCGAGCAGCTCGTCATGCAGGCCATGGCGCAGAAGAACTGTCCCACGGTCGCGATGAGGAGCACTGTGCCCGCCCAGGTGGAGCTGAGTGCCTGGTTGAAGATGACTGCGACGCCACCGCCGCCGGCCGTCACGGCATCGGCATCCTGCACGGCGAAGAGGAACGACAGCAGCAGGATCCACCCGCCGATCGCCGAGTAGAAGATCGAGCGCCAGATGCCCTTGGCTGCCGAGTCGGCAGCACCCTGGGTCTCCTCGGACAGGTGCGCCGAAGCATCGAAGCCGGTGATCGTGTACTGCGTCAGCAGGAAGCCGAGCGGCAGGACGTACAACCAGAAGAGCAATCCGTATGTTTCACCGCCTGCTAATCCAGCACTGTTGTTGACCCGCATGGTGAAGACGTCCGAGACGCTCATGTGGCTCTCAGGCAGGACAATGAGGATGATCACGATTACGGCGGCGCCGACGACGTGCCACCACACGGAGAAGTTGTTGAGCGTGGCCATAAGCTGACCGCTGAAGATGTTGAGCACCGATACGGCGAGCAACACGACTATGAAGATGAGGAACACCCGCTGCAGCGAGTAGCCCGCAGCCCATTCCTCACTGTAGGTGGACAGGGTGAGATCTAGGAATGTCGCACAGCCGTAGCTCACCGATGCGATGACAGCCCACAGGCCGATGAGGTTGAGCCAGCCGGTGTAGTAGCCCGCCTTCGGACCGCCGAGGGCGGAGGCCCACCAGTAGATGCCACCGGAGGTCGGATACGCCGAGACGAGCTCCGACATCGTGAAGCCGATGATGAGGATGAAGACCGAGATGAGCGGCCATCCGAGAGAGATCGCGATCGGACCACCGTTGTTCCATGCCTGGCCGAATGTCGTGAAGCAACCGGCGAGGATGGAGATGATCGAGAACGAAATGGCGAAGTTGGAGAAACCGCTCCAGTTGCGCTTGAGCTCCTGCTTGTACCCGAGTTCAGCGAGGCGTTGCTCGTCAGCACTCAGATTGGTGTCTGCCACCGGGGCCTCCTCAGACCGCGGCCGGGGGGTAGCCGATTCCACCCGCGTTGGGGGGAAGTGTGCTCCTCTTCCGGGGGGAAGGAGGGCAACACGCCGAAATTGCCCCCGGGGGGAATCGACCGGAAACCGCGCTCGCCGCGCCTAGCGGCAGGCGACCTCATCGAGCAGACGCTCCAGATCAGGGCCATCGAAAGTCTCGACAGCCCGCTCGTACTTCTCCAGCCCCCACGTCCAGAAGTCGAAATCGATCGGGCTGACGGCCTGCTGGATCGAGGCCCACAGCATCCACCCGTACTGCGAGGCGAGGCCCCAAAGCCGGGCGCGGGCAACCTTGGACGGAGCATGCCGTCCCCAGTAGGCCGACACGAGCGGTTCCAGGTGATCCAGGGGAAGCGTCGACTCGCTCCACACATTGGCGATCTCGAAGGACGCCTCATTGTTGCCGGAATACTCGTAGTCAATGAGCCACAGCCGCTCGTCGTCGTCGATGAAGTTGCGTGCGAGCAGGTCGTTGTTGCATGGAACCAGCGGCTCCGCCAGCACCTGCATCGCCTCGCGCACCCGGTCGAAGGCGGGCAGGAATTCCTCGTACCTGGGCGGCAGTCGGAAGCCCCGCTCGCGACACACGAGCAGATACCGCGCCTGGATGTCGAACATGTTGAATTCGGAGGCAAAGGCGGGGCCTTCGTGCAGGCGCCTGCATGCTTCCGCAATACGTGGGAAGTTCTCCGGACGACGGACGTCTTCCTCCGACCACGTCCGTCCCTCGAGGAAGCCGACGACCAGCACGCCCTGGCCGTGGAGGTAGTCCACGACGGGCGCCCCGGCGCCGGCGTAGGCCGCCGCGAGAGAGTTGCGGTGCTCCGCAACCCGATCGATCGCGAGCAGGGAGGAGTCGGGATCGGACAGGCGGATCACGAAGTCCCCCTGGGGAGTCACCGCGCGGTAGTTCCTATTGGTGATTCCGCCTGGAAGGGCCTCGATCCTCGAAGCCTGGAACATGCAGGGCAGGAGTGCGAGCCGCCGCACGTCGTCCGCCGGCAACCCCGGATACAACTCCAGGAGCCTCTCCTCCACATGGGGAGATTAGCCATCGGCCAGTGAAGGCACGGCACATTCACCACATTCACCCAATTCCGGCGCCGGGCTCGCGCCTAGGATCGCGGCATGCAGACCCCGTTGACCGAGCGCGAGCGCCGGCGCAATCGCCTCTTCACCACGAGCGGCGTCGTCATCGAGTGGTACGACTTCATGGTCTACGGCCTGCTGGCGACCACCCTGCAGAAGGTCTTCTACCCGACCGACGACGCGACCGTCGGCCTCATCCTCACTTTCGCGACCTTCGCGGTGGGCTACATCGCCCGTCCGATCGGCGGCCTGGTCATCGGTCGACTCGGCGACACCAAGGGGCGCAGGTATGCCCTGGTGCTTTCGACGACCCTCATGCTCATCCCACTTGCCATCACGACGATTCTGCCGACGTACGACCAGATCGGGATCCTCGCGCCGATCCTGCTGACCCTCATGCGCCTCATGCAGGGCTTCTCCGTGGGCGGCGAGTACTCCGGCGCCCTTACCGCGCTGAGCGAGTCCGCAGGACAGCAGGGCCGCGGGCGCAGCGTGTCCCTGGGACTGGCGACCGCGATGGGCGGCAATCTCCTGGCTTCCCTCGTCGTCTTCGCCACGACGGTCATCTGGGGCCAGGAGGCGCTGGTCGAGGGCACCTGGCGCATCCCCTACGCCGTCGGCTTCGTCCTCGCCATCGTCGCCGTGCTCATGCTGCGCAAGATGCGCGAGACGGAGTCCTTCGAGTTGGCGGCGCAGGCTGGTGACACGGGCGCTCCCGTGCGCTACCTGATGAAGGCCTACCCCGGCGCGACCTTCCTCATGCTCGCTCTCGCGACCTGGAGCGGGGTCACGGTCTACACCCTCATCTCGTGGATGCCGTCCTATCTGGAGACGGTCGTGGGCATCACCGACGCACGCGCGGACCTCGTGTCGGCGCTCATCTCGGTCATCTACATCGCGCTCATCATCCCCGTGGCAGTCCTGGGCGATCGGCGTGGACGGCGGCCCCTCATGGTCGGGGCCGTGATCGCCTACGTCGTTCTGGCGATTCCGTCGATCCTGTTGCTCAACAGCGGCGTCGTCGCAGGCGTGCTTCTCGCCATCGTGGTGCTGGCTGCAATCCAGACCTTCGTCGACTCGACGACAACGACGGAAATGACCCAGCTCGTGCCCACGAAGGTCCGCTACACCGGCCTTGCGCTGACCTACAGCATCGGCATGATCATCGGCAGCTTCACGCCCGCCCTCGAAGAGTCACTCCTCGGCTCGACGGGCAGCGTCCTCGTGCCGGCATTCGTCCTCATCGGGATCTCACTGCTTCTCATTCCCGTGATCGCGGTCTTCCCGCGATACGTGACTCGGGCGCAGGCCGAGGACGTCGAGACCACAGTTGGCTGAAGCCCAGACGCGGGAAGCCGCCACGCACTAGCGTGCTTGGCGCCACCACCTTGGAAGGAATCCCATGTCCGCCCAGAGAGACCGCCTCGACCCCGCCTCGCGCGAGCCCCTGGAGATGCTGCTCACGGCCGTCCCCGGCGGCTTCAATGCCATCCCCGACATCGTCGAGCGCCGTGCCTTCGTCCGCCAACTCCTCCAGACGATGACCGCCGACCTGCCGGCAAATGATCGCGTGGTCACCGAAGAGCGCACGATCCCTGGCCCGCCCGGAGGCGCGGACGTCACCGTGCGCATCTACACCCCCGCCGAAGCCACCGGCGTCCTGCTGCCCGGGATCTTCTACATCCACGGCGGCGGGATGATCATCGGTGATCTCGAGGGTGAGCATTTGCGCGCGCAGATGCTGTGCGAGCTGGTCAACGCCGTCGTCGTGTCGACCGACTACCGCAAGGCGCCCGAGCACCCCTACCCCGCGCAGGTCGACGACTGCTACGCCGCGCTCACCTGGCTCAGCCAGCACACGACCGAGCTCGACATTGACCCGTCACGTCTCGCCGTCTATGGCGGAAGCGCTGGTGGCAACCTCGCTATCGCGACGACCATGACGGCGCGCGACCGCGGTGGCCCGGCCATCTCTTTCCTCATGGCGCCGTATCCGATGATCGACGACCGCAATGAGACTGCGTCGAGCCACGAGGTGACCGAGGTCGGCATCTGGGACCGTGCGGGCAATATCGAGGCATGGTCGTGGTTCCTCGGCGGCAAGCCCGCCGATGGTTACGCCGCGCCGTCGCGTGCCATTGACCTGGAGGGACTGCCGCCCACCTTCATCGACGTCGGGGAGATGGACCTTTTCCGCGATGAGGACATCGCCTTCGTCGCGCGGCTGACCCAGGCCGGGGTGCCCACCGAGTTCCACCTCTACCCGGGCGCCTACCACGCCTCGGAGGTGTTTGCCCCCGAAGCAGCGCTCAGCCAGCGCATCTGGGCAGCCCGGCTATCCGCCCTCGCCCGGGCTCTGCACCCGTGACATGAAGGCCACCATCTTCGACGGCACCTCAGCACGTCCCTACGTGGCGTCGGACAGCCAGGCGGTCTCGACCACGACTCCATACGCATGGATCGACGTCATCCCCGCGGGCCCTAACGATCCCGAGGTCCTCGCCCTTCTCACGAGCATGGGCTTCACCGACGTCGTCGCGGCGTACACCTCCCGGACGTACTCGGGCGGGATGTTCCAAGCGTTCGGTGACAATGTGCTGGGGAGCACCTACGCATGTGCCGACCAGGAGGACAACCCACCGGTCCTCATCCACTGCGCATGGAACGCCGGGTGCATCATCACGATCCGCACCGGGGGCAGCAACGCCATCGCCACCGCCCTCGAGGAGTTGAAGCCCCGCGCACCGAAGCTCTTCGCCGCCCCCGGGCCGGTGCCCGGCATCCTCATGCAGCTGATCCTCGACAGCATCGATCGCCAACTCACCGACCTCCAGACGAGCATCGCCCTGCTCGACGGTCAGATCATTCTTGCTGCCGACCCGGGTCAGCTCACCCAGCTGCAGCAGCTCCGCTCCCCCATCGAGGCTCTCGCGACCACAATTCCCGGCTACGCGGAGAATCTCAGCGAGTCCCTCGTGGGAGCCGGATCCATGCCCGGCGTAGATGCCTCAGGGACACAGGCTCTGCAGACGTACTCCGCGTGCGTGAACGACGTCGTCCAGCGCATCGACAGCGCGGGCTCCGACATCCGCTCTGCCCTCCAGGACTACCAGGGCCAGGTGAGCGCGGCCCAGGGCAACCGCATCAACCAACTCACCCTCGTGTCGATCATCTTCCTACCCATCACCTTCATGACCGGCTATTTCGGCATGAACTTCCAGTGGCTGGTCAACTCCGTCAACACCTTCTGGTCCTGGGCCATCCTCGGAGCGTTGCTGCCGATCATCGCCGTCATCCTGTCGATCTGGCTGCTCCAGCGCGGTGGGTTCAAGATCGGCAAGGGCCACGAGCACCGATTCCACGTCCGGGGACTCGGACGCACGGCCGCGAGTCCTACATCGCCGCCGCCCACTGCCTCCTAGCGCCGGCCCATAGGGTTGCCCGGTGCTCGTTGCCTGGCAGGCGATTGCCGTCGCGGGAGCCGCCGTCCTTCTTTTGTCGCTGTGGGTCCGGCGAGAGCACGGGGACCGTGCGGCCGTCATCATGCTTGCCCTGGCTGCCGCAGCGCTCGCCTGCATGTGGGTTGCCTACGAGGTGCTCCCCGTGGAGCAGTGGCGCAAGGAGAGCCTCCCCGTCGGACTCGCCATCTTCGCCCTGCCCGCGTTTGCCGGCACAGCCCTCGCCGCCGCCAGGGCACGTGCGGATGGCACACGCCTGCGCGGCACGGACGCGCTCTATCTGGCCCTGCTCTGGTCCACGCCCGCCGTGCTGCTCTACGTCTCGCAGCGCAGGCCCTTCGGGAGCGAACTCGCCGATCTGCTGTGGTGGGCGGCGTGCAGCCTTGCTCTCTACATCCTCGTGCCTGTCGTCTACGCGCGGATTGCAGGCCAATCCGTGCGCGGCTACGGCCTCTCTGCGCGCTTCGTACGCAGCGAAGCCACCCTCGTCATGCTCATCGCACCCGTGGCACTGGCCATCGTCTGGCTTGCGTCAGCGGACCAGCGCTTCCTCGACACCTACCCCTTCTACGGCGGGGACGGCTGGTCGCTGGTCCTCTTCGAGGCGGCGTACGGCGCAACATTCGTCGCGTTGGAGTTCTTCTTCCGCGGCTTCCTCGTCTTCGCCGGCCAGCCGGTGATGGGGGTCCACGCCGTGCCAGTAATGGCTTTCGCCTACTGCCTGCTGCATCTCGGCAAGCCCATGCCCGAGGCGGTGTCGAGCCTCATCGGAGGGCTCATCCTGGGCTATCTCGCCCTGCGACTGCGCTCGATCCTGGCGGGCATCGTCGCGCACCTCACCATCGCCTGGGGCATGGACGCATTCGTGCTCTCGCGCAGTTAGCTGTCGGCGCGAGCAGCGAGGACCGCGTCGCGCACGGCCAGGGGGAACTTGCGCGAGTGGCCCACGTATCCGGCCAGAGACACCGCATCGCCCTGGGATGCATGCAGGAGCCCGAGGACCGCGCCCAGTCGTCGTGCACGTGCCCGACGTCCGCCAAGATCCGGTGGCGCCGTCGCCGCCCGTGCTCGCGACCACACTCGGGCGACCGCACCGTCCGTGCTCGTCGACCATCCGGCGAACTCGAATGGCACGAGGGGCACGGCTTCACGTGCGAGCAGCACGCGCTGCACGTCCGAGCCATCGCGCCACGCGCCGAAGACTTCCTCGCGCGTCGACGGCTGGGCGGGCGAGGCCTCGAGGAGGAGCACGTCATCACCCTCCGACCCGCGGGCGAGAAGGACGAGCAGCTGACCACCTCCTCCGGCGACGGCGTCGGCCACTCGGTACTGCGCAAGCAGGCGGGCGTCGGACTCGGGAAGGCTCTCGCGGTACTGCGCCAGCTCTGATGCGAGGTCCGCACCTGTCTCCACGGGCGAGCCCCAGCGCGCCTCGATGCGGTCTCGGCGCAGGCGTGCACCCGGCGACACCAGCCGTCGTACCGCGGTCACCGGCGACTGGGCGGCTTCCGGTGCCACCTTGTCCGCGAGCGCCCGCGACCGGCGCAGTGCTTCGGCCCGGGCAGCGTGCAGCGGCTCGGATGCGACGGCAGCGACTCCCTGCTGGTAGCCCTCCGCCATGGCCTCTGCCGCACCGCCACCCATCTCGCGCTGCACGGCAAGGTCCAGCAGGTCGCTCTCCCAGGGGCCCGGAAGGCAGTCGTCGACGTGCCCCGCGTCCAACACGACTCCCGAGGGCCCGGCAACAGCGTCGAGCGCATCCGCGCACATCCACACGACATAGCCGGTGCCCGCCGTCTCCAACGCATCGGTGAAGCTGATCTCATCGCGTCGGTCTCGCGCGCGAACCTTGCGCTCCGAGCGACTGAGCCCGGGATCCGATTGCGGCGGATCGGCGTAGATGCGCCATACCGTCATGACGCCACCGCCCGATGGGTCGGCACCGACAGTCCTGCGCTCACGTCCATAGCCTCCCGCACCGCCGCGAGCACCGTGCGGGAGGCGAGATAACTGGAGTCCAGGTGGGAGGTTGCGGCACCCGCCACCGCCGCGGTGACCCTCAAGAGAGCACTGCCCTCTGAGGAAAAGGCCGGCAGGGGCGGAAGAAAGGCGTCGCAGGCTGCAGGGAAGGCGTCGTGGAGTCCACGCCCCGCCGGCACGGGATCGAGCGGGTGGACGACGTTGAGCCATGCGCCGACTCGGCGGTAGGGGAAGGGCGTGGCATCCACCGCGAGGGCCGAGTGGGCCAGCGGACTGCCCACGGTGATGAGGAGGTCTATGTCGATCCGTGGATCCGCGAGCAGATCCCAGGCCACGACCGAGCCCAACGAGTGCGCGACGATGACGCGCGGCCGCGGCGCGCGCAAGAGAGCCCTGGCTGCGCGGTGCAGGACAGCCGCGCGCCTGGCATCGTCGTCGAGGTAGCGCCCCACCTGATCGAGACCGAAGACCGGTGCACGCAGCATCGAGGCGAGCGGGAGTCGATCGGCGAGCGCAGCCGCCAGACCAGCAGGCCATGCCATCCGCGTCGACTCCCCAACCGACTGCACGAGCTCCACCAGGCGATGCTGACGCTGGACGTAGGCTCGGCGATCGTCGTCTCGCGACTCGGCGACGTCATGTGATGTCCGCCGCGCATACACGCGACCGGGTGTCGTCAGCAGATCCTCGTACGCCGGCGCGCTGAGGTCGACGTGCAGTCCCCCGAGGCCGCGACTCATCGGTCGCCACCACGCGGGTCGCACCCCTCCGACACCGTGGAGGTAGACGATGCTCCCGTGAGCCCGGCGCGGCACCGGTCGGGCGACGGGGAGGGCGGCCACCACTCGAGAGTACGACCTCAACAGACCCCCTGACAGCGACACAGCCGTGCAGAAAGTGACTGCTTGAGTCATGTGTGACTCAAGGTAGTCAAGTTTTTCATAAATGTTGCGACACTCCCTTGCGCTGCTTGCGCGGGGGCAATAGAAATGACTTGTCGCAAGGGAAACCGAGCGATCGAAGCACAAGGAGATCGAGCCGCAAGGCGCGATCGGAGGAAACTCCCCACCCCGGTGTCGCGGGGAAGGGCCAAGGCTTCGGGATCGGCCGAGGTGGCGAAAGCCGCACCGGAGGCGCCCCGGCAACGGGAGCGCCGGAGGAGGGGCGACGCCCCCGACTCCCCCTCACGGGACCGGCAGGCACGATTCAAGAGTGAGACCCCTGGAACTCATGCTTCCAGGGGTCTCACTCTTTATAGCCCTCGATTCGCTCCCCCTGGGGGAGCCACGCCGCCCATCGCCGCGGCCAGTCGCGCAAATCCTTCGTCGATGGCCACTTCCGGGACCCACGCCAGGGCCTCACGGGTCTGCCGCTGATCGAACCAGTGCGCCGTGGCGAGCTGCTCCGCGAGGAAGGCAGTAACCGGCGGCTCCCCCTCACGGCCGGTCCGCTCCCACAGGCGCTCCAGCACATGTCCGCCCGCGCGCGCCACCGGGAAGGGGACGCTGCGCGAAGGTCCGGGCGCCCCGGCGGCACGGGCGATCCTCGTGAGCATCTCGCTCACCGTGCGAGGCTCGCCATTGGAGACCACGAAGGCGCGTCCGCGCACCTGCGGCAGGGCAGCTCGATCGACGGCCGCCGCGATCGCGGTCCCTGCGTTGTCGATGTAGGTCGTGTCGATGAGCGCCGAGCCGGCACCGATGGTGACGAGTCGACCTGAGCGCGCCCGATCGACAATGCGCTCCGTCAACTGGCTATCACCGGGCCCCCACACGAGATGCGGGCGCAGGATCGTCACGGCCATACGACCGTCGTCGTCCGCCAGTGCCACCACCTCGGACATCGCCTTGCTGCGCGAGTAGTGCCCGCGCGCATGTGCGGGGTCGGCGAGTTCAGCCTGGGCACCGATGAGCGGATCACCCGCATGGGCGACCGAGGGCGACGAGACGAGCACGAATCGTGCAACCCCCGCTCGACGTGCTGCCTCGATCACGCGTCGCGTGCCTTCGACGTTGATGCGCTCGAATTCCTCCCACGGACCGGTGATCTCGACACGCGCGGCGGCGTGCACCACCGCTTGGCATCCCGCGAAGGCCTCGATGAGCACATCGACGGAGCCGGCGATGTCGGCGCGCCGCTCCAGGGCACCCAGGGAGCCGAGCTCAGGCGAGAGGCCGCCTCGCTGCACGGCGACCACCTCATCCCCGCGCGCAAGCAGAGCGCGAGCCGCCGCTCCTCCCACGACCCCCGTCGCCCCCGTCACGGCGACGCGGTCAGCCATGAGCCCGCTCCCCAGCCAGGTAGTCCGCAGCCTCGCGCGCGATGCGCGTGCGGTCAACCTTCGAGCGATGGCGTACGTCGACAGGCAGGGAGCGCATGGTGAGCACCGCGGCGAGTTCGAGTCCCGTAGCCTCGCGTACCGCGCTGCGCACGCGAGTTGTGATGTCGACGTCGGCTAGTCCGAGCGCAGGGCCCGGTGCCAGGAGCACGGCCACCGGCACCTGGGCACCCGCCGGCCCCACACCGACGAGAGCCGCGAGGGGCACGCGGGCTTCGCGCTGCGCGACGAACTCAGCGGCCACCGGCGTCACTGGGCCATCCGCGCAGGTGAGCACATGCGCGAGACGACCCTCGACCCACAGACGTCCCTGCTCATCGAGATGTCCGACGTCACCCGTGCGATGCCACCCCCGAGGGGTATCCGCACGATGCTGCGTCGCCCAGCGACGGTCGTAGCGGTCGCGCATCCATGCGCACCGGACCACGATCTCCCCCGTGACGTCCACCGCCGGCGCCGAGTGGTCAGTTGTCGAGTCGGGCTCCCCTAGGGAACCTTCGACAACTGACCGCTCGGCGCGTTGGAGGATGTCGCTGGCAGGAACGCCCGCGGCGTCCAGCGGGGCGATTGCGATGTCGACGCCGTCAAGTGGGCGTCCGACAAGGACACCGTGGCCGCTCGCCTCGCGAAGCTCGTCAAGGGTCACCTCGGTGAGCGGCAGTGCCTCCGTCATGCCGTACGGAGTCGCGAGGGTCGCGGCGGGGAGGAGGGCCGAAGCGCGCTCAAGGAGTTCGACCGGCACGGGAGCGCCGGCGACGAGGAGGAAGTGCAGTCCGGCCAGTGCCGCCCGACCACTCTGGTCCAGCGCATCACCCGACGCCACCACGGCCCGCACGGCCGTCGGGGATGCCCACGCGAGGGTGCCGCCCACGGCGGCCGTGGCGTCGGCGAGGGCACGGGCCGTCAGGGTGCTCGCATCGGTCAGATCCATGTCGGGGATAGCAGAGGGGATGCCGAGCGCCGGCCCCAGCACCGACCACGGAGCGAACGCCGCCACGAGTGCGTCTTCGGAACCGATCGAGTAGGCACTGCGCAGGGCATCGCGCAGGTGCGCGAGCCGTGCGTGCGTGTAGACGACTCCCTTGGAGGGTCCGGTCGCACCAGATGTGAAGGCCACCAGCGCATCGGCGTCACCCGTGGGCACTGACGGCAAGTCGGACGTCGCAAGGTAGTCACGCCCGCGACGCGCCACCTCTGCGAGCGAGGCGTCGGCTCCGAGCACACGTGTGGCAGCGCCCGTGCGTCCCACCAGGATGCGCACACCCGGCAGGTCGAGCGTGCGCGCGAGCCCGAGACCTGCCGGGATGCCGACGACATGTGTCGCCTCCGCGGAGCGCAGTGCGCGGCGCATGCCTCGCACTCCCAGGCCCGAGTCGGCGACCACCACGACCGCGCCGATGCGCCAGGCGGCGTAGACGCATGCGATGAGATCAGCACTGGGTGTGACGAGAAGCGCGATGCGATCCCCGGGCTTGACGCCCATGTCCACCAGACCGGCGGCGATCTCCCGGGTCCGGGTGGCCAGCATCGCCCAGGTGACACGTCGGTCGGAGCGCAGATCGGCGAGTGCGATGCCGGGGTCCCCCGCACGCGCCTCCAGCGCATGGCCCATGGGGACGACGTCCGCGGCGCCGGCAATCTCGGGCGACGGCGGCGCGGGGGTATCGAGCACACGGTGAGAGATCCAGGTCAGGACGTCAGGGAACCAGCTCGGGGCATCCTCGGTGACGAGGTGTCGCGCCTTCTCGTAGCGATGGATATCCGCGTGCGGCATGCGCACGTGAAGATCGCGCAGATAGCGATCGGAGAAGACAGGGTCATCGGAACCCCAGGCAAGGAGCACCGGCACGTCCAGGGACTCGATCCCTTCGGCGATGGCGTCCAGGGTCGCGGTGCTGGGGTGATCCGCAGACAGCGGGATGTCGGCGACGAAGTCGCGAATGGCGCCCCGGCGGCTCGCGTCGGCGTACGGCGCTCGGAAAGCCCGCGCGACGTCGGCTGACATATCGCGTGACATCAGGGTCGTGCCACGCAGGAAGGTGGTGGTGCGACGAGTCACGGCATCGAGCAGAGGTCGGGACCTCGCGAGCCGGATCAGCGTGGGAGAAGGCGCGCGTGGCGGCTGATGGACCGCCGTGTTGGCGAGCACCACTCCGGCCAGCAAGTCGCGATGGGCGAGCGCCCAGCCCAGCGAGACCGGACCGCCCCAGTCATGCGCGACCGTGACCACGGGGCCCTTGACCTCGAGCGCCTCGGTCGCTCGGCCCAGGTCGGCGACTCGATCCGCGAGACGCCGTATCCCGTCGGGGCGATCCGAATAACCCATGCCGATCTGATCGACGGCGATGACGCGCCAATCAGGCGGAGCGTCATCGAGCAGTCGGCGCCACAGGTAGGACCACGTGGGGTTGCCGTGCACCGCGAGCAGCGTTACTCGAGGTTGGCCCTGCGCCGGGCGCTCGAGTACATGCATGGCGACACCATCGATATCGATGGTGCGTGACCAAGCGGGATCGAGTCCCGGGAGGTCGGGAAGCAGGGCGCTCATCGTGCCGCGCGGACTACCAGGCGATTTCGATGACGCTGGAATTGAGCCCTGAGCCGATGCCGAGACAGCCGACGCGATCCCCGGCGCGCAGATCGTCGACCTGCTTCGCGAGCGTGAAGGGGATCGACGCGGGCCCGATGTTGCCGTAGTGCGGGAAAGTCATCGGCACGCGAGCGGGATCGATGCCCAGGGCGGCGGTGATCGCCTTGGTGTGCACGCTCGAGACCTGGTGGATGACGTAGCAATCGAGGTCGCTCCAGTCGAAGGTCGCGGCGGCCTCCTGCCAGAGTTCGGACGAGAGCTCGAGGCCTGCCTCCAGCAGGGCGCGCGAGTCAGTGCGCATCTGGGTCATGTCACCCACGCAGATGCGGTGATGCTGGGTGGCGGCCCGGGAGACTCCGCCGATAAAGCGGTGCCCCTCCGGATGCTCGGACGCACGGCCGAGGACCATCGCGGCACCCCCGGAGCCGAGGGTGAGCGACGCGAAGTTCTCGAAGATGTCGGCGACCGTGGTGTCGGGGCGCTGAAGCCGCTCGATCGTGCGCTCGTGCAAGCCACGGGAGCCCTCGCCGTCGACGATGATGGCGTAGTCGATCTGCCCCGCGTCGATCATCGTGCCAGCGAGATGCATGCCGTTGACGAAGCCGAGGCAGGCATTGGAGAGATCGAAGTTGAGGCAGTGCGAGGGCATGTCGAGCTGATGGTGCACATCGACCGCAGCCGAGGGCTCCAGGTGCGCCCTAGACACCGACGTGTCGATGAGCAGGCCGACGCGCTCGGGTTCGATGCCGGCGTCCGCCAGTGCCTTCGCGCCAGCCATCGCGGCGGCGTCGGCGAAGGTGACGTCCTCGGGCCACCAGCGGCGCTCGACAATTCCGGCAAGACCCTCGAGTAGCCCCGGGCGGACGTCGAGGCGGGCATAGGTGTCGGTCAGCGCCTCGTCGAACTGGGCCGACGTCACCACAACGGGGGCCTCGGCGATGCTGACCGAGAGGACCGCAGTGTCGGTGAAGCGGAAGGTGGCGTTGCCGCCAGCTGCTCGGTCGCTCATCGGATCCCTCCTGCGCCGCGGTGGGCGCCCAGGGACACCAGTCTCACATGTCGCCCGGGGACCGGCTCCCCGGGAGGATCTCAGCCCTCCTGGGCGTCGCCTGACTCCCGGCCGTGCATATCGGCCAGGAATTGCTCCACCTGGGCCGCGATCTCGTCGCCCGTGGGCACGTGGCCGCCGGGAGCAAGGTCCGATCCGCCGCTGACAGGGGCGGCGGTGCCGCGCAGCGCTGCGAGCTGGTCGTACTGCTGCTCGAGGGCGTGGACGATGGTGACGAACTCCTCGCTGCTCTGCAGCTGCTGTGCGATCTCACCCTCGGCGCGCGACGCAGGCGCGCGCAGATCATCGACCGGGAGCACCAGCCCCGTCGCAGCGGACAGCGCCTCGAGCGTGGTGATGGCGGCGGCCGGGTACTCGAACTGGCCGAGGTAGTGCGGCACATGTGTCGCGATCCCGATGGCCTGCTCCCCCGCCTCGCCAAGGCGAAGCTCAAGCAGCCCGCCGATGTGGCCCGGCACCTGGATGTTGCCGGCCAGCGCGTGCGGACTGGAGACGAGCGACGGGACATTGCCGTGGATCGTCACGCCGAGGGGGCGCGTGTGCGGCGCGGGCCACGGGATGGCGGAGAGTCCGACCGTGAGTCGGGTGCCCGTCTGACGGACCACCTCGAGGACCTCGTCAGCGAAGCGCTGCCACCGGTAGTCCGGCTCCGGGCCGGTGAGGAGCAGGAACGGCGTACCCGCGGCGTCGGTGACCTCATGAAGGGAGATCTGGGGCATATCGACCGCAGCGAAGTGGTCGGTGACGAAGGTCAGCACCGGCCTGCGGGCGCGATAGTCGAGGACCTGATCGATATCAAAGGTCGCGAGAAGTCGGTGCTCGCGGGCCTCGAGGAGGCGCGCTGCCATCGCCGTGGAACCGCCGGCATCGAGGAACCCGGTGAAGGCGTGCACGAGGACATGGCGGCCTTCCACGGGCGTGGGGTCGCCGTACCAGGTGACGAGCGAAGACATGGCTCCTCCTTGCAGACAGTGTGGCTGGAGGTGTCAACGCACGCGAGCCGGGAATCCTTCCCGGCCGCACGAAAACGTCAGGAGGCCTGGTCGTCTGGCGGATCGACTGGCTTCGGCGCAGCCTTCTTGGAGGCCTTCTTCGCCGGCTCCTTGGCTCCGTCCGTGGCAGTCGACTTCTTGGCAGTGGACTTCTTGGCAGTCGACTGCTTGGGCGGAGCCGGCTCTGCCGCGGGAGTGTCCCCTGAGTCGCTGAGCTCTTCGGCTGCCGCAGCGGCCGCACCCTTGACCACTTCCGCTGTGTCAGCGACCGCAGCCTGAGTCGCAGTCGCGGCGCTCGTGGCCGCAGACGAGGTGGCTTCGGCCGCGTCGCTCACGGCTGCGGCGGCGCTTGCCGCTGCAGCGCTTACGGCATCGGCGACCACCGGTGGCACGATCGGCGTGGAGTGGGCCGCGTCCGATGCGGTACGCGCGGCCCTATCGGCGAGATCCGCCGCGGTCGTCGCGGCATCCGAGACACCCGTCGCGGTCCGTCCCGCGAACGTCGTCACGCTGTCGGCCCACGCATCTGCGCGCTCGGCGACAGGCTCGGTGTGCTGGTAGCGCCGCCATGCCGCGACGCCAGCGGCAGCGCCGGCGATTGCGGCAGCGACGAGGAACATGCGGCGCATGGGACCTCCCGGATCGAGTCCCCCGACCGTAGCAGCGCCGCCTCGCAGCCGCTCCCGAGGATCAGCGCTGATCGACGAGTGCGCACCTACGGGCGCCAAACGGGCCCGAATCAGGTCCGCAAGTGCGCACTCGGCGAGGGAGGTCGCC
>JBMOIL010000019.1:0-22569 GCA_049317345.1 Candidatus Nanopelagicales bacterium | reverse complement strand
GCAATCGATTGCGCAATCGATTGCACACTGCTCAGGTGCGCGGGCACGCCGTGGCGGACGGGATCCGCTTGGTGGACCAACGCCCTGCCCCCTAGGATTCGGACATGGCATTCTCCCCGGCACCCCTCCCTGGCGACCAACTCGCACGCACGCTCGCTCCCTTTGGCGAGAGCCGCATGCTGCCCGTCGCGGCGTACACCTCCGACGAGGTGTTCGCGTGGGAGCAGCAGCAATTCTTCCGCGGTTGGCAGTGCATAGGGCGTAGCGACGAGATCGCGGAGCCCGGCATGCAGCGCGCTGACAAGGTCGGTGACACGACAGTGCTTCTCGTGCGCGGCGAGGACGGCACCCTGCGCGCGTTCGCCAACACCTGCCGGCATCGCGGCCACGAGATCCTGCCGTGCGGATCCTCGACCAAGGCCCGCGCGATCACATGCCCCTATCACTCGTGGTCCTACAAGCTCGATGGCGAGCTCTTCAGCGCGGCTGGCTACGGGGGCTTCGGCAACTTCGACATGGCCGACTTCCCCCTGCGCCCGATCACGGTGGAGGAGTGGCACGGCTGGATCTTCCTCGACATCTCAGGACTCGCCGGCCCGCTGTCGCAGCACGTGGCCGGACTGGAGGAGCGGATCGCTCAGTACGCTCCCGAGCGGCTTGTCGTGCAAGGTCGCCATGAGTACGTCATCCAGGCCAACTGGAAGATCCTCATCGAGAACTACCAGGAGTGCTACCACTGCTCGTCGATCCACCCGGAGCTCTGCCAGGTGAGCCCGCCGGAGAGTGGCGAGAATTGGGCGCCGAGCGCGGGAGTGTGGGTCGGTGGGTGGCAGGACCTGCGTCCCCATGCCGTCACCATGTCACTCGACGGCCACAGCGACGGTGTCTTCATCCCGGGCCTCAATGACATCGAGAAGCGTCGAATCGACTACATCGGCATCTTCCCGAACCTCCTCGTGAGCCTTCATCCCGACTACGTCATGACGCACCGCATGGTCCCGCTGTCGGCGCGCGAGACGTGGGTGGAGTGCCTGTGGGCCTTCCCGCCGGAGGCTTTGGACAGGCCCGGCTTCGATCCGGCGTACGCCATGGACTTCTGGGACATCACCAATCGTGAGGACTGGGGCGCCTGCGAGTCGGTGCAGCGTGGCATGGACAGCGGCTTCGCGCAGCCCGGCCCGCTTTCTCCGGACGAAGACGCGATCTACCAGTTCGTGACCATGGTCGCGCGCGGCTACCTCGGGCAGCCGCTTGCTGCTGTGCAGGAGCCGGCAAACGCCTAGTCCGCTACCGCCTAGTTGCTCAGCGCGCCGGGCGGGAGCAGTCGCATCGCGTCAGCCCGACAGTGCACCGTCACCTGGTCGCCGGCCGCGTGCTGACCGGCGCGCTCGCTCGGCCTGCGCACGACGAGCTCTTCGTCACCGGGTAGCCGGACGATGATGTCGGTCGTGGGTCCCTGGTAGACGACGCGGGCGATGGTCCCGTGAATCGCTGCGGCCTCGCTGTCGGGGGCTTCGAGCATGAGTCGCTCAGGCCGGATCACCAGGCGTACGTCGTCGCCCGGCGCGGCGGTGCCCTGGCACGCGAGGACCTGACCGCCGACGCGTATCTCGGTGCGACCGTCGCCCGCGGGCCCGGCGACCTCGACATCGAGGATGTTGGCACTGCCGAGGAAGTCCGCGACGTAGGCGGTCGCGGGAGAGTCGTAGACGTCCGCAGGGGTGCCTATCTGCTCGATCAGCCCGCCTGCCATGACCGCCATGCGGTCGGACATCGTGAGGGCTTCCTCCTGATCGTGCGTGACGTAGATAAAGGTGATCCCGAGCGACTCCTGCAGCGACTTGAGCTCGATCTGCAGCGCCTTGCGCAGCTTCGCGTCGAGGGCGCCGAGGGGCTCGTCGAGGAGGAGGACGCGCGGGCCGAGCACGATGGCGCGGGCGAGCGCCACGCGCTGCTGCTGGCCGCCCGACAACTGCCCGGGACGGCGCTTGGCGTACTGCCCCATGCGGACCATCTCGAGCGCCTCGCCCACCTTGCGCTTGGCGTCGGCCTTGCCGACCTTCTGGTACCTCAGGCCGAAGGCGACGTTGTCCTCCACGGACATGAAGGGGAAGAGCGCATAGTTCTGGAAGACGGTGTTGATCGGCCGGTCGTTGGCGGGCACGCGCGAGACGTCCGAGCCATCGATCCGGATCTCCCCGGAGGTGGGCGTCTCGAATCCGGCGATCATCCGCAGGGTCGTGGTCTTGCCGCAGCCTGAGGGTCCGAGCAGGCTGAAGAACTCCCCGGCTGCGATCGACAGGTCGATGCCACGCACCGCGGGGACTTCGTCGTATGACTTGTGAAGAGCGACGACCTCGACGCTGCCACCGTTCACCGGCACCGAGCCAGGGGCTCAATCACGACGCGACCTCCTGCGAATTGGGCGAAGTCCTTGCCAAATGCTGAACAGTGGCTCAGTCTAGGCAAGGTCTGCCGTTGCCGAGGGAAGTCGAGGAATTGCCGTGCCGCCGTCCCCCCGTCGACCTGTCTCACGCCGACGCCTGCTCCAGGCATCCGCCCTCGCCCTCCCGGGGGCCTGGGCCCTTGCCGCCTGTGCTCGCGATCAGCCTCTGAGCGGTCCCACGGGCGCGACTTCGGCTGCCGGCTCGGCCTCGGGCTCCGCAGCCCCGAGCCCGGGCGGGATTCCCATCGCCTCGCCCCAGAACCCGATCAAGTGGCCCATCAATCCCGGCAATGAGCCGATCGCGTCGGGCCTCGAGCCCGAGGCCAACGCCACACTGCGCGTCTACAACTACCCGGACTACCTCGACAAGGCGGTCATCAAGGACTTCGAGAAGGAGTACGCCGAATACGGCGTGAAGGTGGAGTACTCCACCTTCAACGACTACCCCGAGGCCCTCACCAAGATCCGCGGGGGCAGCGTGCCCTACGACGTGACCTTCCTGTCATACAACTACATGGGGCGCCTGGTGTACGGCGACCTCATCCGTCCCCTGAACCACGACTACATCCCCAACATCGCGGATGTCTGGGAGGAGTTCCAGAACCCCTGGTACGACCTCGAATGGCAGTACACCGTTCCTTACGTGATTTACACGACCGGAATTGGCTGGCGCGCGGACCTCATCCCTGAGGACATCGGTGCGCGCCCCGACCCGTATGACGTCTTCTGGGACACGAAGTATGCCGGGGAGATCGCGGTCCTCGACGACGACCGCGAGGTCATCGGCATGTCCATCCTGCGCGACGGCGGCACCAACGTGAACTCGGAGGACCCGGCGGTTCTGGGCGCTGCTCGTGACGCCATGCTCGAGATGCTGTCGCTCAGTCAGCCGCGCGTGACGATCAGCGGCTACACCGACATCCCCGAGGGGGTTATGTCCCTGTCGCAGTGCTGGTCGGGCGACATGCTCACGGCGATCAACTACCTGCCCCAGGACGTCGATGCTTCGACCCTGCGTTACTGGTTCCCCCAGGATGGCAGGGGCATGGTCAACAACGACTTCATGGTCCTGCCCAAGAGCGGCGAGAACCCCGTCATGGCGCACCACTTCCTCAACTACATGCTCGGCACGGACGTTTCGCTGAAGAACTTCTCGTGGATTGGCTACCAGCCGCCGCTGCGCGCGCTCACGCCCGAGTCGATGGTGGCCGACGGCTACATCCCCGAGAACCTCAAGGAAGCCGTCGTCCTCCCCGCGTGGTTCGTAGGCGGCTACCCCATCCTCGAGCTCCCGCCGGAGGTGGAGGCGGAGTACCAGGCCATCTGGCAGCAGTTCAAGGCTGGTGCGTGACGTGGGCGATCGCTCCACTCGCTTTCTTTGGCCGATCCTCGGCCTGCCAGCGATGGTGTGGATCGCGCTCTTCTTCCTGATTCCGCTCTACGTCGTCTTCTGTGTGGCCTTCGGCACGGTTGATCCGATCTTCCGCTCGCCTGTCCCGATCTGGAATCCGCTTGAGTGGCAATTCACGCAGGTGCAGGTGGTCTGGGATCGGCTCTTCGGGCCCAATAACTTTTACCTTCCGGCAGTCCTGCGCACGATCCTCTACGTCTGCGTCGCCGTCGTCGCCTGCCTGCTCATCTCGTTTCCTGTCGCCTACTTCACGGCGCGGTACGCCGGCAAGTACCGCGGGCTCGTCCTTGCGCTGCTCATCGCACCCTTCTTCATCTCCTACATGATGCGCATGCTCGCCTGGATCAACCTTCTCCAGCCGGACGGCCTGGTCAACACGATCATCACGCTGGGGGGCGTCATCCCGCTGGAGATCAACTGGCTGAGTGGCAATCCCTATGTCGTCGTTATGGGCCTCATCTACGGCTACGTGCCCTACATGCTCCTGCCGCTCTTCGCCGCACTCGACCGCATCAGCCCCAGCCTCCTCGAAGCTGCGCGTGATCTCGGGGCGAGCGGCTTCGACCTCTTCCGTCGCGTCATCCTGCCGATGAGCGCACCTGGAATCGTCGCCGGCGCCCTGCTCATCGCGTTGCCCATGATGGGGGACTACTTCACCTCGGACATGCTGTCGAAGTCGCCCAACACTGCGATGATCGGCAACCTCATCAACCTGTCCATCGCGACGCCAGGGCAGTCCGGCCAGGCGGGTGCACTGCTCATCCTCGTGTTGCTCGTGCTGCTCGTGCCGATGATCCTCTACACGCGCAGCAACGCGAAGGCGGAGGTGCGCTCATGACGGTGTCGGCAGCGCCCGCTGAGGCGATCCTGGAGGAGGCGGGGACCCCGCGTCGCCGCCGGATCCGCGGGTCATCGGATGCACGCGCGTACGGGCTCGGCACTATCACGGCGATCTACCTGCTGTGGGCTCTCGTGCCTGTCGCGATCACCGTGCTCTTCTCCTTCAACGCCGGGCGGTCGCGCAGCACCTGGCAGGGCTTCTCGCTGCGCTGGTACACCTGGGATCCGACCGGATCCGTCATCAATGACGAGTCGATCCGCAATGCCCTGTCGCACACGGTGCTTCTGGCGGTCCTGGCCACCGCCATCACGGTGCCGCTGGGCGTCCTCTTTGCACTCGCCCTCGACCGCTGGCGTGGTCGACTGCCGCAGGGCGCTAACTTCCTCGCCCTCATCACCTTCGTGATTCCCGAAATCGCCCTGGCGATCGGACTGCTCTTCATGGTCACGTATCTCGCAACGCCCTTCGGCCTGGGCACCTGGGCGCAGGTGATCGGGCTGGTGACCTTCCAGCTCGCCTACCCGATCGTGATCTGCCGGGCACGCCTGCTCACGATCGGCGCGCACTACGAGGAAGCGGCACGCGATCTCGGGGCGAGCGCCATTGGCGCAATCCGGCGCATCATCCTGCCGATGCTCTTCCCGGCGATCCTCGTGAGCTCGATTCTCGTTTTCGCGGATGTGCTCGACGATTTCGTCATCGTGCGCTACCTGTCCTCGGATGCGTCCACGGAGACGACATCCATGCGGATCTACCAGACGGCGCGTGCGGCACCGACGCCCGCGCTCAACGCCATGGCGACGATCATCCTGGTTGTCTCCGCTGTCGTCATCGTCCTCGGCTGGCTGGCGTATCGTCGCTGGTCGCGCAAGCAGGGTGAAAACACCGACGTGGGATCCCTCGCCGGCACGCTCTAGTCCGACCGCAAGTATCGCTGCGCCCGCGGGGCGCCTGTCAATGGAGGAACAGTGGTTGCGCTGCCTAGCCGAGCCGAGGTTGTCATCGTGGGGGGCGGAGTGATTGGCTGCTCGATCGCCTATCACCTGACGCAAGCAGGCGTGACTGACGTGCTGCTCGTCGAGAAGCATCAGCTCACCGCCGGCACCACATGGCACGCTGCGGGACTCATCACGAGCGCGGGCTTCCACGACGAGACATCGCTGTGGATGTGCCGCTACTCCCGCGACCTCTACGAGCGGCTGGAGGAGGAGACGGGCCACTCGACCGGGTTCCGGCCCGTCGGGCACCTCTCCGTGGCCACGACGCCGGAGCGTATGGAGACACTCGTGCGCGAGCGCGACTTCCAGGTCGGTTACGGCGTCCCCAATGAGATCGTGACACCCGAGCGGATCGCCGAACTCTGGCCCCTTGCCAAGATCGACGATCTCGTGGGCGGCTCGTATGTGGCCGACGAGGGTCGCGCCGATCCCGTCGGCGTCGCCACGGCGATGGCCAAGGGCGCCAAATCGCGTGGAGCAACGATCGCCGAGGGCATTCTCGTGACTGGATTCCTCCGCGACGGTGACCGCATTACCGGCGTGAAGACCGATCACGGAGACGTCGAAGCGGGGACCGTAGTGCTCGCAGCGGGGTTGTGGACCCGCCAACTCGCGGCCAAGGTCGGCGTCGACGTCCCCCTGCAGGCCGCCGAGCACTACTACCTGCTCACCGAGCCGATGGAGGGTGTGCATCGAGACCTGCCCATCATTGAGGACCTCGATTGCTACGGCTACTTCCGCGAAGAAGGCGGCGGCATGCTCGTCGGGCTCTTCGAGCCCGAGGCCGCGGGCTGGCACCCCGAGGGAGCGCCCGAGGACTTCGCCTTCGGCGTGATCCCACCCGATTGGGAGCGGATGACACCCTTCCTGGAGCGGGCGATGGAGCGCATCCCCTCGTTGGCCGATGCGGGCGTGCGGACCTTCTTCTGCGGTCCCGAGAGCTTCACCGCTGACGCGTCCCCCATGCTTGGGCCGGCCCCGGAAGTGGACGGCCTGTGGATCGCTGCGGGTCTCAACTCCGTGGGCATCCTGCTCGGTGGCGGGGTCGGCAGCCTGATGGCGCGCTGGATCACCACGGGGACCTGCCCGATGGACATCGCCGGCTACACCATCGAGCGCGGCCTGCCCTTCCAGAACTCCCATCGCTTCCGGTCCGAGCGGATCGTGGAGCAGCTCGGCGTGCTCTTCGGAGACGGCGGCTACCCGACATTCCACAACCACACGGCGCGCAGCATCCGACGTTCGCCGCTGCACGATGTCTGGGTCTCCCATCGTGCCCACTTTGCCGACTCCGCCGGTTGGGAGTTCGTCGAATGGTTCTATCCCGAGGGCGAGCCCGAGCGTGAGATCCCCTGGACCTGGGGCCGCGGATTCTGGGGGCCGTGGGTGGCCGAGGAGCATCGCACGGTGCGCGAAGCTGTGGGCGCGATGGACATGACGTTGATGTCGAAGTTCCTCGTCCAGGGCCCAGATGCCGCGGCAGTCCTCGACCGTCTCAGCGCCAATGCCGTCGCGGGCGATGTCGGGGCCGTGACCTACACCCAGTGGTGCAATGACCGCGGGGGGATCGAGGCTGACCTCACCGTGACGCGCCTCGCCGAGGACCGCTTCATGGTCATCGTCTCCGACGTCACGCACCGCCGGGTTGAACGCATGCTGCGCGATGAGCTGCGTCCAGGGGAGTTCGCCGCCGTCACCGACATGTCCGCGGCGTACTGCCTGCTCACCATCCAGGGGCCGAAGTCGCGGGAGCTCTTGCAGCGGGTGAGCCCTGACGACCTCTCCGAGGAGGCCTTCCCCTATCTCACTGCTCGTGAGATCGAGATTGGCTACTCGCGGCTCACGGCGCTGCGCGTCACCTACGTCGGCGAGTTGGGCTTCGAGCTCCTCATCCCGAGCGATCAAGCAGTGTCGGTGTGGCAGACGCTCGCTGCCGCCGGCGAAGATCTCGGCTTCCGCCCCGTGGGCCTTGCCGCCATGCACGGCCTGCGCCTGGAGAAGGCCTACCGCGACTACGCCGTCGACATCGACGTCACCGACACTCCGGTCTCGGCTGGCCTGTCCTTCGCCGTCGCATGGGACAAGCCGGTCGACTTCCGTGGACGAGCCGCCCTTGAGGCGTTGCGTGCGGATCGGACCAGCCGACTCGTACCACTTCGCGTCGACGACCCGGCTCCGCTGTTGCACGGCAGCGAGCCGGTCTACAAGGACGGCACCTGGGTCGGCTACGTCCAGGTGGGCGGATTCGGGCACACCCTGGGCACCTGTGTCGGCCTGGCCACGATTGGCAATGCCGATGGCGTGACCGCGGACTGGCTCGCCAGCGGTGGCTTCGAGGTCGTCGTCAATGGTGAGTCCTACCCGGCGACCCTGCAGTTTGCGCCCTTCTACGACCCCGAGCGCAAGCGCGTGCGCTAGGGCCACGTCGGCAACAGGTGGGGCTAGAGGTAGGACAAGTAGCTGCAGCCCCCTTCCGAAATCCGCAGCGGCACGCGCCTGCTCGATGCGGCGGAGGTGGCCGCCAGTCTTGTCTCGCCGATAGGGGTGATGGGGGCTCGTTCGGGGAACGGTATGTCCGAGCACGGCGGTGTGACGCACCGACCGCGTACGTCACCCGCGAAGCCCAGACTCCTTGAGCCACGAGTGCACCGTTGAGTGGTGTTCCCCCCAAGCCGACCACACGCTGCCCGCCCAGGCGTACGCCGCCGACCGCGCCGCATCGACGGGACCGCTCAGAGGAACATCGGCGTACGTCAGCTCACCGCATGACACGGGGGGCGGCAGGTAATGGAACACCGGGCGGGCCACCATCGCCCGATGCAAGCTGGTACCCATGACGGGATCTGTACCGTCTTCAAGGAACAGCGCCAAGGTCATCAGGTGGATGCCGACGGACTGAACCTGCTGCGGCAGGACTCCACCCGGGTGCTGCACCGCGTACGCGTCCACGACTAGCTGGTGGTAACCCATGCGAGCAGGCTCGGCGTACTGAACCGCGAGCAGCTCCCCGTACCCAGCCCAGCAAGCTGCCGAGGCGGTCATGTAACGGTGTGGAGTTCCGGGAAGCGCCGGCAGGACGATCCCGCATCCCGGACACCGCTCGCCACTGGACACGGTTACCACTACCCCTCCTCGGGGCGGAGCCTAGGCCAACACAACTCCTCCTCCTCCATCGTGCGCGCCAAACCCGACGGGAACACCAGCACCCCTTGCTGCGAGACAAGTCGCCAGTCCACGGCGAGACACTCGTCCTGCTCGTGGCCCCACCTGGTGCCGTAGTGGCGTCAAGAGGGTGGACGCAGGCCCGGGCAGGGCAGACTGATCACATGGACCGCCTTGCCGATCGGAGCCTCACGGCCGCGAGCTTCGCGCCGGAGGCATCCAATGACCCACCGGCGCGGGCCGAGGTCGTCATCGTGGGCGGCGGCATCATCGGTGCGAGCATCGCCTACCACCTTGCTCGTGAGGGCGTCACCGATGTCGTCGTGTGCGAGCGCGACACCCTGACGAGCGGGACAACCTGGCATGCCGCCGGCCTGGTCGCCGGCGCGCGAGGCACGCACACCCTGACGGAGCTTGCCGCCTATGGCCGTGAGTTCTACGCGACGCTCGGTGCCCTCAGTGGTGTCGATGTCGGATTCACCGCCCCGGGATCCCTCAGCCTGGCACGCCGACCCGAACGCGCGGATGAGCTCGCTTACGCCCGAGATGTGGCGGACCACTGCGGCATAGAGGCGCACATGGTCGATCTCGCGCAGATCCGACGACTGTGGCCTCTGCTGGATCCGGCCGGCATCGTCGCGGGCCTGCACTTCCCCGGCGACGGCTACGTCAATCCCGGCTACGCCGCACTCGGGCTGGCCAAGGCGGCCCATGCCCTGGGTGTGTCTGTTCGTGAGCACTGTGCCGTCACGGGTATCGACATCGAGGAGGGTCGCGTCGTCGGTGTGCACACCACCCGGGGTTCTATCGCTGCTCCGACGGTCGTCCTCGCCGGCGGCCTCTGGACCCGCGATCTTGCCGCGCTGGTGGGTGTTTCGGTGCCGCTGTACGCCGCCGAGCATGTGCACGTGAAGTCCGGCCCCATCGGTGCCGAGGTCAGCGGCCTGCCTGTGCTGCGCGATGTCGACAACAGCTACTACATCCGACCGGAGGGTGATGCCCTCCTCCTCGGTGCCTTTGAGCCACGGGGAATCCCTCGCCCTGTCGCAGGTATCCCCGTGGGAGGACACGCCACCTTCGCACCGGACTGGCCGCACATCGAGGACATCCGGGTTGCCGCCGAGAGGGCCGTGCCCGCGCTGGTCACGGCTGGCTTCGACAGGTTTATCAACGCCCCCGAGAGCTTCACCCCCGACACGACCTTGATCATGGGGGAGACGGCCGAGGTGGCGGGGCTCTTCGTCGCCGCGGGCATGAATTCGCAGGGCATCATCTATGCGCCGGGCGTCGGTCGCGAACTGGCGCGCTGGATCGTGTCCGGATCACCATGCTTCGACTCCAGTGCCGTCGATGTGCAGCGGTTCTCCCCCCACCAGGCCAATCGTCGCTACCTCCACGAGCGCACGCGCGAGAGCCTCGGCCGCCTCTATGCCATGCACTGGCCCGGCTACCAGTCCGAGACCCCGAGAGGTGTTCGGCGCACCCCGCTCTATCAGCGCCACGTCGAAGCCGGCGCGGTGATGGGGGAGCTGAACGGACTCGAGCGTCCCCTGTGGTTTGGTCCTCCGGCACTCGTCGATGCCTATGACTTCCGTCGCCCCGGATGGCATGACGTCGTCGGCCGAGAGCACGCGACGGTGCGCGAGGGGGTGGGGGTGATCGACCTCAGTGGGTTTGCGAAGTTCGAAGTCGCCGGTGCGGGAGCGCTGGAGGCCCTTCAGTTCGCCGCCAGCGCAGACGTGGATCTGCCCGTCGACCGGGCGGTGTACACCCTCTTCCTCAACGACCACGGCGGAATCGAGGCGGACGGCACGGTCACACGCGTGGCCGCGGACCGCTTCCTCGTGGTGACGCCGTCATCGAGCCGTCACCGCATGCTGTGGCTCCTGAGGCGACGGTCTCAGGGCCAGGCGGCCACGGTGACCGATCTCACGTCGGGCACCGCCGTCCTCGGTGTCTTCGGTCCTCGTAGCCGCGAGTTGCTGTCGCGCGTGTCCCCTGACGACTGGTCCGCCGAGGCGCATCCCTACTTCGCCGGGCGCCGCGTCGAGATCGCCGACGGATTCGCGTATGCGTTGCGGGTCAGCTTCACCGGTGAGCTTGGCTTCGAGGTCTACTGCGATGCGGATCTGTCGGTCAATGTGCTTGACGCGCTGTCGGAGGCCGGGGCTGATCTGGGCCTCGGCATGGTGGGCTACCTCGCGCTGGATTCACTGCGGCTGGAGAAGGGCTACCGGCACCTTGGTCATGACATCGGGCCTTACGACGATCCCGTCTCGGCCGGGCTGGGCTTCGCGGTCGCCTGGAATAAGGAAGTCGCATTCGCGGGGCGGCGGGCACTCGAGCAGCGTGCCCAGGGCCCGTCCACGCGCGTGATTCACGTGGCCTTGGAGGATCCGGGCGTGCGGCTGTGGGGCGAGGAGACGGTGTGCGTGGATGGCGAGCCGGTGGGGCGCCTCACGAGCGGGGCCTTCGGATACACGGTGGGGAGTTCCATCGGGCTGGCGGTGGTGGGCGTGGATATCGACCCCCAGGACACGCGACTGAGCGTGCGCGTGCGCGGCGTCGACCACGTGGCGCGCGGGAGTCGATCCCCGTTCTACGATCCCCCGGGCGCCCGAGTCCGCGGGTAGTGACGGACGGCCGCATCACTCGTGGCAGGCTTGGCCCATGAGTGACTCCACCGGCAGTTGGACCATTGAGCCCGGCAGCCCGATCACGCTGCAGACCCATGACTTCCCCACCTCCCTCGAGGTGAGTGCTCCGGTGACGGGCGGGGGGCTGCACGTGGCGAAGTCCACCGTGCGCCTGCGCATCGAGATGTCGCTGGAGAAGCTCAAGGCGTCCAACTTCCTCATGCAGGGTGCTGCGCGCGCGCTCATCAAGCGGTTCGATGGCGACCTGCTCATCTTCGAGGCAGAGGGATCCGCAGCGGATCACCCCTGGACGGTGTCGGGCAATGCCAAGGCCGGCCAGGTCGATGTGCCCATGTCGGTCGAGGCCACTCCGCAGCCCGGCGATGAACCGAGCACGCTCCTGCTTGGGGGATCGGTGACGATGAATGACATCTCGATTCCCATCCCCGGCTTGAGCGGGATCTCCAGCGTCACCTTCAACCTCGCCGGATCCGTGGGGCTGCGCGCCGGTTAACCGTGCCTCAGGCTCCGAAGAGCACTTTGGCGAGCAGGATGGCCATGCCGATCGAGGCATCGAGCAAACCGATCCACACGGCCCGGAGCCACGACCGCCCTTCGCGGCGGGCGCCGACGACGCCCACGACGAAGAGTACGGCGATGAGCATGATCAGGGTGACGACAACCTCGCCGGCGAGGTCCAGGCCGAACATTCCCGAGACGAGGAACGCCCCGATGGCGAGCCCGCCGACCACGCAGACGGCGGCTGCATTACGCAGCTCCTCGCGCCACTCTTCGCGCGATGGGGGCTTGCGGTGGACCAGACGGTGCGCTGTGACCGATGCCCACAGGTGCGCCACGGCGACCGTCACCGTCGTGGCGATGATGATGACGGTGAGCTCAGCCTCGTCGACGAAGAGGCCCTTCCAACTCGCAGCCGCGATGACGCCCAGCAGCGTGATGGCGGCGTAGATGGCGAGGGTGATCTCGCTGAGCTGCTGACGCTCAGTGACAACCTGACCGTCGTTCATCCCATCTCCTCAGCCGTGTCGATCTCATCGGCATCGACGATGCGATAGGCGTAGCCCTGCTCGGCGAGGAAGCGCTGTCGGTTCTGAGCGAAGTCGGCATCCACCGTGTCGCGCGAGACGACGGTGTAGAAGCGAGCGCGTCGTCCGTCGGCCTTGGGGCGCAAGAGGCGGCCGAGCCGCTGCGCCTCTTCCTGGCGCGAGCCGAAGGACCCGCTCACCTGGATGGCGACGGAGGCCTCGGGCAGGTCGACGGAGAAGTTGGCGACCTTGCTCACGACGAGCACGCGCTCCTCGCCCTGACGGAAGGCCTCGAAGAGGCGCTCGCGCTCCTTGACGCCGGTCTCGCCCGTGATGGTGGGTGCGCCCACGTGCTCGGCGATCTCCGCGAGCTGGTCGAGGTACTGACCGATGACGAGGACCTGCTCGTCGGCATGCCGCTCGATGAGTTGCTCGACCAGCCGGGTCTTCTCCGCGGTCGTGGCCGCGAGTCGATAGCGATCGTCTGGCTCGGATGTGGCGTAGACGAGGCGCTCGGAGTCGGGGAGGGTGACGCGGACCTCGACGCACTCGGCCGGTGCGATCCAGCCCTGCGCCTCGACCTCCTTCCACGGGGCGTCGTATCTCTTGGGGCCGATGAGGGTGAAGACATCGCCCTCGCGACCGTCCTCGCGGATGAGTGTGGCGGTGAGTCCGAGGCGGCGTCGCGACTGGATGTCGGCCGTGAAGCGGAAGATCGGCGCCGGCAGCAGGTGCACCTCGTCGTAGATGATGAGGCCCCAGTCACGTGTGTCGAAGACCTCGAGGTGCGGGAAGACGCCCTTCCGCTTGGTCGTCATCACCTGGTACGTCGCGATCGTGACCGGCCGGATCTCCTTGCGGGCACCTGAGTACTCGCCGATCTCGTCCTCGGTGAGGTTGGTGCGCGCGAGGAGCTCGGCCTTCCACTGGCGCGCGGACACGGTGTTGGTGACGAGGATGAGGGTGGTCGCCTGGGCGCGTGCCATCGCTGCTGCACCGACGATCGTCTTGCCCGCACCGCAGGGGAGTACGACGACGCCCGAGCCTCCCGCCCAGAATCCCTCGACCGCATCGCGCTGGTACGGACGCAGCGACCAGCCGTCCTCGGCGAGCTCGATCGGGTGGGCTTCGCCGTCGACGTATCCGGCGTGGTCCTCTGCCGGCCAGCCCAGGGTGAGCAGGACCTGCTTGAGGTGGCCGCGCTCGCTCGGATGGACCAGGACGGTGTCGTCGTCGATCCGGCCACCGACCAGAGGTGCGACCTTCTTGCTGCGCAGGACCTCCTCGAGCACAGGTCGGTCCGACGTGCTGAGCACGAGCCCATGGGCGGGATGCTTGGCGATCGTGAGACGGCCGTAGCGGTCCATCGTCTCGGCGATATCGACGAGAAGCGCGTGTGGGACGGCGTAACGGGAGTAGGTGAGCAGGATGTCGACCACCTGCTCGGCATCATGTCCCGCTGCGCGGGCATTCCACAGGGCGAGAGGAGTCACCCGGTAGGTGTGGATGTGCTCCGGGGCGCGCTCGAGTTCGGCGAAGGGAGCGATGGCGCGGCGCGCTTCGCCGGAAGCCGGATGGTCGACCTCGAGCAGCAGCGTCTTGTCGCTTTGGACGATGAGGGGACCGTCGGTCACGCAGACTCCCCGGCGAGGATCGCGGCGGTGAGCGCCGCGACGAGCGCGGTGCGCTCCGGGACTGCGCGGGCGCTGGCCCACTCGTGGTCGGCATGTGCGCCGTCACCCACCGCACCGAGCCCGTCAAGCGTGGCGATCCCCAGCGCGGCCGTGAAGTTGCCATCGCTCGCACCGCCAACGGCACGTGAGCCGATGGGATCGATCCCCAGACGCAGAGCGCACTCCTCGGCGAGCTGAGCGAGGCCGGCACCGGCGGAATGCTCCATGGCCGGGCGATTGATGCCGCCACCGATGATGGCGACCCCTGCCTCGGGGTGAGTGGGTCGCCAGCCGCGAGCCAGATCATCGACGCGCTGCTGCTCCTCGGCGCTCCAGGCGCGTACGTCGATACCGATCACCGCCGAGTCCGGGACGGTGTTTTCGGTGACCCCTGCCCGCCCCGTCGTGGGCGTCACGGTCGTGCCGAGATCAGGCTGGGCCCAGGTGACGGCGTGACGGACCAGGTCGGCGGCCTCGACGAGAGCGTTGATGCCGCGCTCGGGGTCAAGGCCCGCGTGGGCGGCCCGTCCATTGATCTGCACGAGGTACCACGAGGTGCCCTTGCGCGCGGTTTTGAGCTCCCCCTCGACGGAGGGCTCGAGCACGAGCACCGCGTCAGCGTGACGGGCGGCGTCCTCGATCACTCCCCGCGAGGTCTCGGAGCCGATCTCCTCATCCGTGGTGAAGAGCATGCCCACGCCGTCATCGGGACCGATACCGAGCAGAGCGATGGCACCGATGGCCTGGACGACGCCGACCTTCATGTCGAAGACCCCCGGCCCTCTCATGCGGTCGCCATCGACTCCCCACGGGATCCGCGTCAGGGTGCCGATCGGCCACACCGTGTCGAGGTGCCCGAGGAGGAGCACGCGGGGCTGGTCCGGTCCCCACCGCAGCACCGGCTTACCCCCGTGCTCCGTGATGCGCGCCGGGCTGCCGAGCCATGACTCAATGAGGGTGCTGGCCGTGGCCAGACAGGTGCGGCATGCGTCGATGTCGGATGACGGTGACTCGACCTCCACCAGGGTGCGCACTGCCTCGATGAGGTCGGCCTGGCGGGAGCGTGCTGCGGCGAGGAGATCCTGGGTCACCGGCCCATGGTGCCCCATCGCGGGCTCGCCGGCGTGCCGGGAGGGCCGGATACCCTTCGCTCCGTGGCCCTGCGCATCGAAGTGGCGGACCAGCCTGAAGCCATGGCTGCCGCACGGTCGGTCTTCGACGACGTCTGGCCGGGCGAGGGCACCCAGGTGACCTCCAATCTGCTGCGCGCCCTGATGCACGCGGGCGGCTACTGCAGTGTGGTGCTCGAAGATGACGACAGGGTGGTCGGAGCGGCTCTGGGTTTCCCCTCCCGCGATGCGTCTCTGCCCGGTGGTGTCTACCTCCACAGCCACATGGCTGCCGTCGTCGACGGCCTGCGTGACCGCGGGATCGGCGCGGCCATTAAGCAGCACCAGCGTGCGTGGGCGCGCGAGCAGGGCATCCCGGTCGTGTCATGGACCTTCGATCCGCTGGTACGCCGCAATGCGCACTTCAACGTCAATCGGCTCGGGGTCGAGGTGCGTGCGTATCACCCCGACTTCTACGGCGTGATGACCGATGCCATTAACGCCGGTGATCGCACGGATCGACTCGTTGCCTGGTGGGTGGTCGATTCGGAGCGAGCGGACGCTGCCGCCCGGGGAGACCTCGTCATCCCTGACCACGACAGCGCGCTGCAGAGTGCTCGCGACCTCATTCGGCTCGATGACGGTGTGCCGCACCTCGCCGATCCGCCCGCACCCGGTGAAACGGTGCTCGTCTCCCTCCCCGATGACGTCGTGAGCCTGCGCCGAGCGGATCCGGCACTCGGCCTGCAGTGGCGGCTCGCGGTGCGCGAGGCGCTCACCACGTCCTTCGAGGCCGGACTGCGCGTCTCGGCTGTCACGAGTGCCGGTGCCTATGTGCTCACCCCCGAGGAGACCCCATGAGCTCCATCGACCTCATCCGCCTGCATCGCATCGACATGCCGCTCGTGCGTCCCTTCCGCACATCGTTCGGCACCCAGGAGGCTCGCGATGTGCTCCTGGTCGAAGTCGTGAGCGATGGCGTATCCGGCTGGGCTGAGTGCGTCGCGATGGAGTGGCCCGGGTACAGCGCGGAGTATGTGGACGGCGCGGTCGACGTACTCGTCGAGCATTTGATTCCCGGAGTGCTCGCCGACGGCGTGCTCGACCCGCACGAGGTCCACCGGAGGCTGCGCAGATTCCAAGGCCATCCCATGGCCAAGGCTGCACTCGAGACGGCGGTGCTCGACGCGTGGCTGCGCCAGCGTGAGCAGTCGCTCGCGGACTTCCTCGGAGCCGTGCGCACTGAGGTCGACTGCGGCGTCTCAGTGGGCATTCCCGTAAGCATCCACGCCCTCCTCGAGGAAGTGGCGACGTACGTCGATGCCGGCTATCGGCGCATCAAGCTCAAGATCGAGCCAGGCTGGGATGTCGATGCGGTGCGTGCGGTCCGCGAGACCTGGCCCGACATACCGATGCAGACCGACGCCAACCAGGCCTACACGCGTGAGGATGCGGCGCTGCTCGGCGCCATGGATTCCTTCGATCTGCTCCTCGTCGAACAGCCACTGCCCGAAGACGATCTACTCGGGCATGCTCTGCTCGCCGAGCAGATCTCGACTCCCGTGTGCCTGGATGAATCGATCATCTCGGTGGCGACAGCGGACACGGCCATCGGCTTCGGCGCTACGAGCGTCATCAACATCAAGCCCGGGCGCGTGGGCGGCTATCTCGAGGCCAAGGCAATTCATGACCTGTGCATGGAGCGCGGTGTGCCGGTGTGGTGCGGGGGCATGCTCGAGACCGGAATCGGGCGTGCCGCCAACGTCGCCCTCGCGGCGCTCCCGGGTTTCACGCTGCCCGGGGACACAAGCGCATCGAGCCGCTACTTCGCGACCGACATCACCGAGCCCTTCGTGCTCGATGACGGACGACTGCGCGTCCCCACCGGCCCCGGGATCGGCGTCGATCCCATCCCGGCGCTCCTCGCGGAGTTCACGACCTGGGGTGCAGAGATCCATCCCGCTTGAGGTCCCTGAGCGGCCTAGGATTCGCGAGTCGCCACTCGACGTACTAGCCGTCGAGTGCCGCCGCGTGGATCTGCGACACGTGGAAGGTGCGCACTTCCCCTGTGATGCGGTCCACAGCGGTGAGCACCCCGGCCTGCAGTCGCAAAGGATCGACGCACCCCTCGTCGTCGGCATAGCTGAGACGCACGGGCACCTCGCTGGAGATGGCCTTGCGGAGCACCGCCAGCGTGTCGGTGGCTGGCATTGCGTCCAGAGTGGCGCTGCGGCCGTTCGACAACGAGGAGTATGGCGCTTGACCACCGCGCAAGGTCGTGATGGCAGCCCGAATTAGGGCAGGCTGCGCATCGCGGCGTACGACGGGTGATCCAGCCCCCGATCGTGGCGCTCGTGCACGCCGACGTGGAGCATGGGCGATGGATCCGTCGGCAGTTTCGGCGACCGGGTGCAGCCCGAGGTCGCGCAAGATTGCGATCGCATCCTCGATGCGCCCGGACACGGTCACCACGGTGGGTGATACCCGCACGCAGCCGAGCTCCTGAGACCGCGGGTCGGCGAGGAGTGCGGCCAGTGCTGTCTCGTCGTCGCATCGGATGTACGCCGTGGCGATGCCCACGCGGACCGTGCCATGCCTGCGGGCGGCGTCTTCGACGAGGTAGGCGAGGGGTTGGGGCACCGGTGTGCGCGAGATCCGAGCGAGGAAATCGAGCATCTCGGTGGCGTCGCGCCCGGCATCGAGTGCGCGTCGCACGGTGGCGGCACTGAATCGGTAGACGATGGCACCGCCGGTGCTCTCCACATCCGCCATGAGGCGTACCTCCCGAGCGAGGTCCGGGAGAAGCGGCCCGGGGGCGACGGCCGTGAGATCGGCCTGGAGCAGGACGTGGTCGAGGGGCGCCGGCATTGCCGCGCTCACAGCCTCCCTCGCGTCGACCGCATCGGACGCCGCTGACCCGCCCATCTGGGCCAGGGCGCCTCCGCCGGTGAAGCCGAGGATCTCCAACTCCTCGAGGATGGCGCGAATCTGCTCGCTGCGCTGCGCGCTTGCCTGGCGCGGTGCGCGGGCATCGATGGATCCGATGACCCCATCGGTGTCGCGGGGGGCGCAGCCTGCGGGCAGGGAGCCGAGGACCGCAAGCACCTGTTCACGGAGGAAGGGCTGCCCCCGTCGCTCCACGTCGTCAGAGAGGGCGTTGGCCTCGGCACCCACGAGCGCCGGCGCGCGCGGGCTCGTCCACCATGCACGGGCAAGGCGCAGCCACTGCTCGGCGAGCGGGGAGTCGTGCCAAGCGTCGTAGGCAGTCGTCGGCCGCCAGCGCTCATCCGCCTCCCCGTCCTTGCCGATGAGCTGTGCGGCGTACGCCGTCTCGACCCACAGTGCCGCCGTCCGCTCATCCACCTCGATGGCACGCGCTGCGGAGGAGAGGTCTCGCACTCCCAGGCCGCCCTTGCGCAGCACCGCGGGTGCGTCGTCACCAGCCCACGCCTCGGCAATGGCGATGACGCCCAGCACTGTGGCGAGTGCATGCTGTCCAGCGGTGCGCTCGACGAGCGCTGCGTCTCGCTCGATGGTGGCCACGGGTGGGGGTGGCCAGTCCTCGCTGGCTGCACCCGCCCCTGACAACGACTCGCGTGCGGTGCGCACGAGTCGAAGGGCGTCGTCGTCGCCCCACACCAGAGCGAGTTCGCGCAGTCGCTGGAGTGCATCGGTCACGACAACAGCACGAGTGGAATCGAAGGCGGCGAGGACAGCATCGGTGCTGCACGGTTCGGCCTCAGCGACGACGGCAGCGACCGCCAGGGTGAGGCCGTCGAGACGGTCGAGTGCGCGCGCCGTGGACACGGCCGATCCCGCACGTGAGGCCAGCGCGGTCATGTCGGCGGGGACGGGGTGCAGCAGATCGGGGCGCCCAGCCAGTAAACGCGCCAGGTCGTCGTCGGAACGACCGCGCAGGTCGTCGGCGAGGCTGCGGACGGGCACCGGATGACGTTACCCCTAGGCTCACCGGGTGCGCTCCGTCGGCTTCGACCTCGACATGACCCTGGTCGACTCCGCCGACGGCATCGTGGCCTCCGTCCAGCACGTGGTCGCCCAGTACGGCGTTCAGGCCGACGGTGACGAGATCCGCTCCACGATCGGGCTGCCCCTCGATCACGTCTTCCCACGCTGGCTGCCTGATGAGCCCTACGACGTACTCCTCGCGGCCTATCGCGCGCACTATCGCGAGCACGGAATCCCTCTCACGCGTCCGATGCCCGGTGCTGCGGATGCCATCGCGACAGTGCGTTCGCGTGGTGATCGCGTGCTTGTCGTCACGGCGAAGTACGGCGCAGTGGCCGGACTTGCCCTGCAGGCGGCCGGCCTCGACGCTGACGAGATCGTCGGCGATCTCTTCGCCGAGGGCAAGGCGACGGCTCTGCGCGAGCACGACGCCTGGGTGTACGTGGGCGATCATCCCGGCGATGTGCGCGCAGCTCGCACGGCGGGCGTGCACGCGGTCGTCGTAGCGACGGGCCCTACGTCGATCGAGGAGTTGCAGGCGGTGGGCCCTGACGTGGTGCTGCCAGACCTCACGCATCTGCCGGCCTGGCTGGCCAGCGCCTAGCGCCGCCTTAGCCTCGCCGTCGCGAGCGGGCCGAGACGGCGAGTCCGGCGATGACCAGGGCGAGGCCGATTCCGGTGATCATCGAGAGGAACCACCAGGCTGACGGGAGCTCCAGGCTCGGGATAACCAGGGGGAGCATGGCGATGACCGTGCACACCAGCCCGATGACCGTCACGACGGCGCCGATCCTGAGGAGTCGATCGCCGGGGGAGGCGGGGGATGCCATGGCGCCACCCTAGGGGCGCGTGAGCCTCCGGCCCCGTCTAGCCTGGTGCCCTGAGCCCATTCGGGCGCTGGATACGAGAAGGGGCTGCCATGCCGACCGGCAAGGTCAGGTGGTACGACGAGGAAAAGGGCTTCGGCTTCCTTGCGTCGGATGACGGTGAGGATGTGTTCGTGCATGCCTCGGTGCTGCCTGCGGGCACCACCTCGCTCAAGCAGGGCGCGAAGGTCGAGTTCGGCGTCGTCGATGGCAAGCGCGGTAAGCAGGCCCTGAGTGTGACCGTTCTCGAGCAGCCGACCTCTATCGTCAAGGCGGGGCGCAAGCCCGCTGAGGATGTCGCCATCATCCTCGAGGACCTCATCAAGCTCATGGACAGCGCTTCCAATCAACTCCGCCGGGGCCGCTACCCGAGCGACGACCACTGCCGCAAGCTTGCAGTCGTCATGCGCGCTGTTGCCGATGATTTTGACGTCTGAGTGGCCGATCCCATGCTGCGCCGATTCGGCCGTCCCGTGCTCGCGGGTTCCCTCGCCCTCGTGGGTGTCCTTGCCCTGACCGCGTGCGAGAAGCCCGCTCCGGGTGTGTCCGTTGTCTCCGGCATGACGTCTGCGTACCGCGCTGCACTGTGCTGGTCATTCGACGGTGAGCCCCTGAGTGCAGAGACTTGCGCTCAGGATGTGGTGACCGAGGCACTCGACGGCGCCGACGTCGCTCGCATCCCGGTGATTCCCGGCCAGGTCATCGGCATCAGCGTCGACCCGGTGGTGGCGGACGCAGGCTGGTACCCGGTCATCGGCTCCCAGCGACTCACGCAACAGCCCATCACGTCGACGTACTACCGCTTCACCTACCCCGACCTTCAGGAGGTCCCGGCCGACGGCGTCTCGCTCCAGGTCGTGGCGGGCGCCGAGGGCACTCTCGGACTGTGGGTCTTCCAACTCATCCCTTCGCCCGGAGTGGAGTGATGCGCTGATGTCTGACACCGTGCTCTCGAAGTCCACCGATCTTGCTCGCGCCGCTGCCGAGGAGGACGCACCCTGGGGGACGGTCGGCGATCACGTCGGTGTCGAATTCGACGATGAGCGCGTGGCCACTCACTACTTCACATGCCTTGATCCGGCGTACGTCGGCTGGCGCTGGTCGGTGACTGTCGCTCGCGCGCCGCGAGCCAAGGCCGCGACGGTGGACGAGGTGGTCCTGCTGCCCGGACCCGATGCGCTTGTGGCTCCGACCTGGGTGCCGTGGGCCGAGCGCGTGCGTCCCGGTGACTTGGCCGTCGGCACCATCTGGCCGACGCCCGCAGACGACCCGCGACTCACGGCTGGCCTCACCGGTCTGGATGATCTAGAGGGTGCGACCGACCGCAGCCCCGTCCACCCCAGCCAGTGGGAGATCGGTCTCGGACGGTCCCGCGTTCTCTCGGCCCACGGCCGCGACGATGCGGCGGACCGTTGGTGGTCGGGTGAGCGCGGCCCGGAGGCACCGATGGCGCGCTCGGTGTCGCAGACGTGCGCATCATGCGGATTCCTCCTGCCCATCGGCGGACCCCTCAGCCAGGCCTTCGGGGTCTGCGCCCACGACATGTCGCCCGCCGATGGTTGTGTCGTGTCACTGGCCTTTGGATGCGGAGCGCACTCCGAGATCGCCCTCGCTGAGAAGGAGCCGGTGGGTGCCCCCACCCAGGACTTCGTGGGCTTCGACGCTCTCGACCTGGACCAGGCGGATGCGATCGTCGCCGAGGCCGGCGTAGACGAGGTTGTCGACGCGGTGACGCAGGACTCCGCGGAGACCGTCGAAGAGGACGTCGTCAGCGAGGAGTTGGCTGACGCCTCGGATGATGCCGACGAGGCATCCGACTCAGCCGATCAGGACTGACGCGAGCGGCGCCTACGGCGTCGGCCGAGCACGAGGGCCAGTCCCGGGATCCCCAGTAGGGCACCGATGGCGCACACCAGGGTCCACCGCTCAGTGTCCACTCCCCATGTGGACCCCCAGACCAGCACCGCGACGAGCGCGAGAATCCACAGCACGGTGCCTATGGCGATCGCCGCGACTCCGTCATCGTCCCGGCTGCGCAGGGCAGGGTCAGCCTCGATCTGCTCGATAGTGAGGCGTGCGTCCACACCGGCAGGCTAGCGGTTCGGTATGCGCTGTGGGGGATCCCTAGAGTGGTCGTATGGACCACCGCGCGCGACGCCTCGTGACCGTAGGGGTCCTCGTACTCCTGGTTGCCGCCGTTATCGTCGCCGCCCTCACGCGCTGACCGCGACCAGCACCGTCGCCCCCTCTGCCTCGAATACCGCGTTTCCCACCGGCCCCCGCGCGGCATTCGAGGCGCTCAGCCGGCGGTGGCAAGGTTGCCAGCGTCAGATGCGGCGTACCTGTGGATGATGCGGGCCGTGGCAAGGTTGCCAGCGTCAGATGCGGCGTACCTGTGGATGATGCGGGCCGTGG
>JBMOIL010000018.1:0-22597 GCA_049317345.1 Candidatus Nanopelagicales bacterium | reverse complement strand
GGGGAATTGCGTCGCGCCGCCACGACGACATCCACGTCATCGGCAACGACAGCGACGAGGGTAAAGGCTCCCTCGAGCTGCCGGCAGGTGCGCCGCATCGCCTCCGCGAGGTCACCACCGCAGCGCGGGAGCTCGGCAGCGAGAAGGTGAGCGACGACCTCGGTGTCGGTCTCGGAGGTGAGCACGACGCCCGCGGCGGTCAGCTCATCGCGGAGTTCGGCGAAGTTCTCGATGATGCCGTTGTGGATGACGGCGACGGTGCCGTCCTCGCTCACATGCGGGTGGGCATTGGCATCTGTGGGGCCACCGTGTGTCGCCCAACGGGTATGGCCGATGCCGATGGTGGCCGCCTCCAGTGGGTCCTCGCCGAGGAGAGACTCCAGGTTGGCGAGCTTGCCGGCCTTCTTGCGGACATCCAGCCGATCACCCGTGACGACGGCAACCCCGGCCGAGTCGTAGCCGCGGTACTCGAGGCGGCGCAGGCCCTCAACGACTACCTCCAGTGCCTGTTTCTCACCGACGTAGCCCACGATCCCGCACATAGGGGCCAGGGTACGCGGCCCTGGTGGCGAAGTCGGGCTGCCGCTCTCAGGCGGGGCTCAGATGTCGGTCCCCCCGCGTAGCGTGGGGGTGAGGTAAGGGGAGTGACCTTCAAGGGAAGAACACTTCAGGCCAGTGAGTTCATCCACAGGCGCGCAGGATTCACGCTGGCAACCTTGCCAGCAGGTGCGTCATCCACAATATGCGTCGAATAGCGTCCTACTGGGACGAGACCTATCCCTGGTGACCCCTTTACACAACGGGACCTACGCACTGATCGATATCGAGGCGCGCACTGCAGCAGCAATCGCCTCGGCCGCGTCGCGCGCTGCCTGCGACGTGGGTGCCTCGACCATGACCCGCACGAGTGGCTCCGTGCCCGACGGCCGCAACAGCACGCGTCCAGCGGAGCCGAGCTCTCGCTCCACCGTCTCCACGACCGCCTTGATCTCGGCGCTCTGGTCGAGTCTCGACCTATCCACGCCATCGACGTTGATGAGCACCTGCGGCAAGCGGGTCATCACCGCGGCGAGATCCTTGACGCTCGAACCTGTCTCAGCCATGCGGTCGAGCAAAGCCAGTGCAGTGAGTACGCCGTCGCCGGTGGTTGCACGATCGAGCACCACCACGTGACCGCTCTGCTCGCCACCGAGGGCATAACCCTGTGCGCGCATTTCCTCAAGCACGTAGCGATCGCCTACTGCGGTGGTGACCACGGCAATTCCCTGCGCCTCCATCGCGAGGCAGAAGCCGAGGTTGGACATCACTGTCGCCACGACGGTGTCGCGTGCCAGCGTGCCGCGGTCGCGCATGCCCAGAGCGAGGATCGCCAGGATCTGATCGCCATCGATGACGTGGCCCTCGGCATCGACAGCAAGGCAGCGATCGGCATCACCGTCGTGGGCAATGCCGATGTCCGCGCCGTGCTCCAGCACGGCAGCGATGAGATCGTCGAGGTGCGTGCTGCCGCATCCCTCATTGATGTTGAGACCGTCAGGCGAGGCATGAATGGCCACCACGTGGGCGCCTGCGCGACGCATCGCCTCAGCGGAGACCGTCGATGCCGCGCCGTTGGCGCAATCGACCACGACGGATAGTCCCGTCAAGGGCGTGCGCACGACATCGAGCACGTGTTTGAGGTAGTCCTGCCCAGCAGAGGGCAGCGTGCGCACGCGCCCGACGCCACCGCCCAGCGGTCGATCCCATGGCTCATGCAGACGCGTCTCGATGGCGTCCTCGATGGCGTCGGGCAACTTGAAGCCGTGCGCATCGAAGAACTTGATGCCGTTGTCCGGCATCGCATTGTGGGAGGCGGACAGCATCACGCCCAGGCTCGCCCCGTGACGCTCCGTGAGATAGGCGATCGCCGGGGTGGGAAGCACACCCGCGAGGAGTACGTCGACCCCCGCGCTCGCGAGACCGGCGACGACTGCCGCTTCAAGGAATTCGCCACTGGCCCGGGGATCGCGCCCGACGACGGCCGTAGGACGCCCACCTCCCGCAGCGAGGGCACCCGTGTCGCCCAGAACATGCGCGGCCGCAGCGGAGAGGGACAGGGCAAGCTCGGCGGTGAGATCGCGATTGGCGAGTCCCCGCACACCGTCGGTGCCAAAGAGGCGACCGCTCACGGCGCTCCGATCAGCGCTTGCTGTACTGAGGCGCCTTGCGGGCCTTCTTGAGGCCGTACTTCTTGCGCTCCTTGGCTCGCGGATCGCGAGTGAGGAAGCCAGCCTTTTTGAGCGAGGGACGGTTGCCCTCCTCGTCAATCTCATTGAGAGCGCGAGCGATGCCCAGGCGCAGCGCGCCGGCCTGGCCCGAGACGCCGCCGCCGCTCATGCGAGCGATGACGTCGTAGCGACCCTCCTGGCCCAGCGTCACGAAGGGCTCGTTGACGATCTGCTGGTGGACGCGGTTGGGGAAGTAGGTCTCCAGGTCGCGACCGTTGATGGTCCAGCGACCGGTGCCGGGGACCAGGCGCACGCGCGCAATGGCTTCCTTGCGGCGGCCGGTCGCACCGCCGGGGGCGGTGACCATGGGCCGGTCGCCAGCCGCAGGGGCGGCCGACGGTGTCTCGCTGGTGTACTCCGAGGGGATCTCCTCGTCGAGGATCTCGGTTTCGGAAACGGTCACGTCTCTTCCTTTCGCAGACTGCGCGGTGATCGCTACTGCGCGACCTGCGTGATGGTGTACGGGGTGGGCTTCTGTGCGGCGTGCGGATGATCGGGCCCGGCGTACACCTTGAGCTTGTTCAACTGCTGCCGACCGAGCTTGTTGTGCGGGAGCATCCCCTTGATCGCCTTCTCGACGGCGCGGCGGGGGTTGTCCTCGAGGAGCTCGGAGTAGGTCTTGGCTGACAGGCCACCCGGGTAGCCCGAGTGACGGTAGTCGCGCTTCTGCTCGAGCTTGCTGCCCGTGAGAGCGACCTTCTCAGCGTTGATGACGATGACGAAGTCGCCCGTGTCGACATGGGGAGCGAAGACGGGCTTGTGCTTGCCCCGCAGCAGGGTGGCGACCTGGCTGGCCAGGCGACCGAGCACGATGTCGGTGGCATCGATAACGAGCCACTCGCGGGTGATCTCGCCCGGCTTGGGGGTGTACGTACGCACGTGGACCTTCGCTCGCTCAGGGGAAGCCCGTCGGGCAGCCCGGTTGGACCCTGGGGCGGGCACAACGACCGCCAAGGCTACCTGGGGAGCCAGGGAGGGGTCAAAACGGGTCCTCTCGACCCCTAGGAGTCCCACATCGGCTCCGTCGACTCCCTCACCACCCCGTCTCCGCCGACGACGACGAACCGGTCCAGACCTCGGGCGAACCACCGATCGTGCGTAACCGCCAGCACGGTGCCCGTGAAGGCATCGAGGGCGGCCTCGAGCGCCTCGGCGCTCTCCAGGTCCAGGTTGTCCGTAGGCTCGTCCAGGAGCAGCAGCGTGGCTCCTGAGAGTTCGAGAAGGAGGATCTGGAAGCGTGCCTGCTGGCCTCCGGACAACGACGCGAACCGCTGCTCCCCCGCGGCGGCAAGGCCGTAGCGGTCCAGCGCACGCGCGGCCTGCTCACGGCCCATCCCGTCACGGTGGCCGTCGCCACGATGGAGGATCTCCAGCAGGGTCCGGTCCTCGAGGTCCGGGCGCACGTGCGTCTGGGCGAACCATCCGGGTCGCACGCGCGAGCCCAACCGGGCGAGGCCGGTGTGGCGCACCGGTGGAATGGGTACGTCGGAAACGGGCCGATGCTCGACATCCGGATCGCTGCCGCCGGCTGCGAGCAGGCGCAGCAGGTGGGACTTGCCCGCACCATTGCGACCGAGCACGCCGACTCGCTCGCCGAACCACACTTCGAGATCGAAGGGCTGGGTCAGATCGGTGAGTTCGAGGCCCTCGCACACGACCGCGCGCTTTGCGGTGCGACCGCCCTCGAGCCGCATGCGCATGCGCTGGCGCACGGGCACCGCCTCGGGCGGACCCGCTTCCTCGAACATCCGGAGGCGAGTCTGCGCGGCCTGATAGCGCGATGCGAGTCCGTCGTTGTAGGCAGCCTTGGTCTTGAGCATCTGCACGAGATCCTTGATTTTCTGGTGCTGCTCATCCCACCGACGTCGCAACTCCTCGAGTCGACTCATGCGATCGTCGCGCGCATCCGCATAGGTGGCGAATCCCCCGCCGTGCACCCAGGTGGTGTTGCCTGCTGCCCCGAGTTCCACCGTGACGACGGTTGTCGCGCAGGCCCGCAGGAGTTCGCGATCGTGGCTGATGAGCAGGATGGTCTTGGCGCTCGATGCGATGCGTTCTTCGAGCCAGGTCTTGCCAGGTACGTCGAGGTAGTTGTCCGGCTCATCTAGCAGCAGGACCTCATCGGGTCCGCGCAGCAGGGCCTCGAGGACCAAGCGCTTCTGCTCACCCCCCGAGAGCGTCTCCACCCGACGCCACTTCACCTCGTCGTACGCCGCCCCGAGGGCCGCCGTACAGCAGACGTCCCAGGCGACCTCGGCGTCGTAGCCGCCGACATCAGCGAAGTCGGCCAGGGCCTGCGCGTAGCGCATCTGGATGTCGGCGTCCTCCGTGGACATGAGGAGTTCCTCGACGGCATCCACCTCGGCCGCAGCCGAGCGCAGAGACGGCGGCGACACAGCAAGCAGCAGGTCACGCACGGTGCCGTCACGTCCCTGCCCGATGAACTGGCGCATGACTCCCATGCCCCCGGTCGTCACGATGCTTCCGGACTCGGCGTCGATGTCGCCGGCAATAAGCCTCATCAGGGTGGTCTTGCCCGCACCATTGGCTCCCACGAGCGCGGCCTTGACGCCTTCACCGATGCGGAAGCTCACATCATCGAGCAGCACACGTCCGTCCGGGAGTGAGTAGGTCACGTGCTGAACGTCGATATGCCCCATGACGGATCAACCACCGCGCATGGATCGCGTGACCGCCTGCCGCGCGGCCAGTTCGTTGTCATCCGGATAGCACACTTCCTCGAGGACGAGTCCGTGAGCCGGCATCACCTGTACGCCGGAGTCGCGGACTCCGAGAGCGACCACCTCGGCGGGCCAGGTCACCGGCCGTCGCCCCTCGCCGACGGGCACGAGCAGACCAACGAGCGCACGCACCATGGAATGGCAGAAGGCATCCGCACTCACCTGCATCTCCGCAAGCCCCGTGGCTCCGCGAGCCCATTCCAGCGCCAAGAGCGTGCGAATGGTCGTGCCGCCTTCACGCGGACGGCAGACGGCTGCGAAGTCTCGCTCTCCCAGCAGCGGTGCGGCTGCGGACGTCATGGCATCGAGGTCCAGGGCTCGTGAATGACGCACGATCTCCCTGCGACGAAGCGGGTCCCACACCCGATGGTCATCGCAGACCACGTAGCGGTAGCGCCGGGAAAGGGCTGAGAAGCGCGCGTCGAAACCCTCCGGTGCCACCGCGATGGCGAGGAGTGAGACATCATCCGGCAGGAGTCCGCGCATGCTCCGCGCGAGCGCCTCCAGATCCGGGCTCGTTGATGCATCGAGGTCGACGTGTGCCACCTGCCCGCGGGCGTGTACGCCGGCATCGGTGCGCCCGGCACAGGTGACGGGCGGGGGCTCGGGAAGTCGCAACGCGCGTGAGAGGGCCGCTTCCACGACCCCCTGAATCGTGCGCAAGCCGGGCTGGCGTGCCCAACCGGAGAAATCAGTCCCGTCGTAGGCAAGGTCCAGTCGCAACCGGATCATGACCCCTCCACAGCAGGAAGCGCCAGACCGCCACGAGGGGCCAGGTCTGACGCTTCCCGAGTTACGTCAATCGTGTCGGCGCGTCAGGCCTTGTCGTCTTCAGCGGGGGCAGCATCGTCAGGAGCCTCGACGACATCCTCCGCCACAACCTCGATGGCCTCGTCTCCATCAGCCTCGGGCACGACATCGGTTGCCTCGGCGACGACCTCCACGGACTCATCGGCAGCGGTCTCCGCGGCGGGAGCCGCTGCGGCAGCAGGCGAGGCCGCAGCCTTCTCCTTGGCGGCGCGCTTCGTGGCACCCGTGGCCTCGGCGACGACCTGCTCCGCCAGCGGCTCAACGAGCTCGATCACGGCCATGGGGGCATTGTCGCCCTTGCGCGGACCCACCTTGACGATGCGGGTGTAGCCACCCTGGCGGGTCTGATAGCGCGGGCCGATCTCAGTGAAGAGCACGTGCACGACGTCCTTATCGCGCACCACCGTGAGCACTCGCCGACGCGCAGAGATATCGCCGCGCTTGGCGAAGGTGATGAGTCGCTCGGCCAGGGGGCGCAGGCGCTTGGCCTTCGCCTCGGTGGTCGTGATGCGGCCGTGCTCGAAAAGAGCGGTGGCGAGGTTGGCCAACATGAGGCGCTCGTGCGCCGGTCCGCCACCCAGGCGGGGACCCTTGGTTGGGGTAGGCATGTCATTACTCCTTGTCGCGGGTGGCTGATCGGTTAGAGCTGTTCGTCTTCGACGTAGCCGAGGTCGTCGTCGTCCTCGTCATCGCTGAAGTACACGGCTGCCCCGGGGTCGAAGCCGGGAGGGCTGTCCTTGAGCGCGAGGCCGAGGGTCACGAGCTTGACCTTGACCTCGTCAATCGACTTGGCGCCGAAGTTGCGGATGTCGAGAAGGTCGGCCTCGCTGCGGCCGATGAGCTCGCCAACAGTGTGGATGCCTTCACGCTTGAGGCAGTTGTACGAGCGGACCGTGAGGTCGAGCTGCTCGATCGGGGTCGACAGCTGCTCAGCCACGAACGCATCGGCAGGGGACGGGCCGATGTCGATGCCCTCGGCGTCGACATTGAGCTCGCGCGCCAGGCCGAAGAGTTCGACGAGGGTCTTGCCCGCCGACGCGACGGCGTCGCGGGGCAGCATGCTCTGCTTGGTCTCGACATCGAGCACCAGCTTGTCGAAGTCCGTGCGCTGCTCGACGCGGGTCGCCTCGACCTTGTAGGTGACCTTGAGCACCGGCGAGTAGATGGAGTCGACCGGGATGCGGCCGATCTCCTGACCCGGCTGCTTGTTGAGCGTCGCCGAGACATAGCCGCGGCCGCGCTCGACGACGAGCTCCATCTCGAGCTTGCCCTTGTCATTCAGGGTCGCGATGTGGAGATCGGGGTTGTGCACCTCGACGCCGGCCGGCGGAGCGATATCTGCCGCGACGACCGCGCCGGGGCCCTGCTTGCGCAGGTACATCACGACGGGCTCGTCATGATCGGAGGAGACGACGAGCTGCTTGATGTTGAGGATCAGCTCGGTCACGTCCTCCTTGACGCCCGGGATGGTGGTGAACTCATGAAGCACGCCATCGATGCGGATGCTCGTGACGGCAGCACCCGGGATGGAGGAGAGCAGAGTGCGGCGCATGGAGTTGCCCAGGGTGTAGCCGAAACCGGGCTCGAGGGGCTCGAGCACGAAGCGAGAACGGAACTCGCTGATGGGCTCCTCGGTGAGGATGGGGCGCTGCGTGATGAGCACGTGATGTCCTTTCGGCGACGACCGCTATTTGACGTCGGGATGGGGGAAGTGTGACGGCTACTTGGAGTAGAGCTCGACGATGAGCTGCTCCTGAACCGGGGTGTCGATGACCTGACGCGAGGGCAGGGAGTGCACGAGGATCCGCATCTGCGACGGGATGACCTCAAGCCATGCCGGGACCGGACGCTCGCCGATCTCCGCGTGCGCGACGACGAAGGGCGTCATCTCGCGTGAGCCCGGACGCACCTCAATGATGTCGTTGGCCTGGACGCGGTACGACGGGATGTCGACCTTGTGGCCATTGACGGTGAAGTGGCCGTGGCTCACCAGCTGTCGAGCCATGTCACGTGACTTGGCGAAGCCAGCCCGGTAGACGACGTTGTCGAGGCGCGACTCAAGAATGCGCATGAGGTTGTCACCGGTCTTGCCGGAGCGACGCTGCGCTTCCTCGTAGTAGTTGCGGAACTGCTTCTCGAGTACGCCGTAGATGCGGGTCGCCTTCTGCTTCTCGCGCAACTGCAGCAGGTACTCACTGTCCTTGGAACGGCCGCGACCGTGCTGGCCGGGGGGGTAGGGGCGCTTCTCGAAGGGGCACTTCGGCGATTCGCACTTGGAGCCCTTGAGGAAGAGCTTGGTCTTCTCGCGACGGCAGCGCTTGCAGTCCGCGTCGGTGTAACGAGCCATGGTGTGTCAGTTCTCCGTTCTCAGACGCGGCGGCGCTTGGGCGGGCGGCACCCGTTGAAGGGGACCGGGGTGACGTCTTGAATCGAGCCAACCTCGAGGCCGGTTGCCTGGAGGGAGCGAATGGCGGTCTCGCGACCGGAGCCGGGACCCTTGACGAACACGTCCACCTTGCGCATGCCGTGCTCCATGGCGCGGCGAGCGGCGGACTCGGCGGCAAGCTGAGCTGCGAACGGCGTCGACTTGCGGCTGCCCTTGAAGCCGACCTGGCCCGAACTGGACCAGGCGATGACAGCACCACTGGGGTCGGTGATGGACACGATCGTGTTGTTGAACGTGCTCTTGATGTGAGCCTGCCCGTGGGCGATGTTCTTCTTTTCCTTGCGGCGCACCTTCTTGGCGCCCGCTTTTGCTCCGGTCTTGGGAGGCATTTCGTTTACTCCTGAGGTCATCGGTCCGCTGGTTGCCGGCGGTTGCCGGACACGCAGACCCGCGGACTACTTCTTGCCGACCTTCTTCTTGCCGGCGACGGTCTTGCGGGGACCCTTGCGGGTGCGGGCGTTGGTGTGGGTGCGCTGGCCATGAACGGGCAGCCCGCGGCGATGCCGGATGCCCTGGTAGCAGCCGATCTCGACCTTGCGGCGGATATCGGCCGCGACCTCGCGGCGGAGGTCACCCTCGACGCGCAGGTTGGCCTCGATCCAGTCACGCAGGGCGATGGCCTGGTCGTCGGTGAGGTCGCGCGCCCTCAGGTCGGGGCTGATGCCGGTCGCTTCCAGCGCCTCAGCGGCGCGCGAGCGGCCTACCCCGTAGATGTAGGTGAGCGCGACGGCCATCCGCTTTTCGCGGGGCAGGTCGACGCCTACGAGACGTGCCATGGGTGTCCTCTTCTTCTCTACTCGAGAGGCGTGGGTGCGGCACCGGTCCCCTCCACCCGGAGGGGTCCTCGGCCTCTCGTCCGAGGGTGGCGTCCCGCAGCCTGCACGTTCTGGCCGCGGGGGTCGGGTACCGCGTTCCACATCCCGGTCGGGACGTGGAGGGCGTGTCCGGGTTGTCTCCCCTCGCACGCGCGACGTGTGTCAGCCCTGGCGCTGCTTATGGCGGACGTTGTCGCAGATGACCATGACCCGCCCATGACGACGGATCACCTTGCACTTGTCGCAGATCTTCTTGACGCTCGGCTTGACCTTCACCGGAATCCCAACTCTCTACCTGACTGCTGTCTCACTGCTGTCACTTATACCTGTAGACGATGCGACCCCGAGTCAGGTCGTAGGGCGACAGCTCTACGACGACGCGGTCATCGGGGAGGATTCGGATGTAGTGCATCCGCATCTTCCCGCTGATGTGGGCCAGGACCTTGTGACCGTTGTCCAGTTCCACGCGGAACATTGCGTTGGGCAAGGATTCGGTGATCGTGCCCTCGAGCTCGATCGCGCCGTCCTTCTTTGCCATGCCCTCTGCTCTCCTCCGATCGGGCCTTTCGCACGCTCACAACCCCGCTCCGGAGGAGGGGGTGGCGGACGAACGGGGGGGCCCGATGATCAGCCGGTCAAGTGTACGCGCGGGGCTCCCTGAGACCTAATCGGGGTCCGCTCCCTCGCGATGTCCGCATGTCGGACGCCTCGGATCGGAGTCCTACAGCCGAACGTCGTCGAGGGCTGTGAGCACCCACGGGCCGTCCTCGGTGACGGCCACGGTGTGCTCCCAATGGCTCGCGTGGGAGCCGTCGCTGGCGACCACGGTCCAGTCGTCATCCAGCACGTGGACCCCCGGATCGCCCAGGACGACCATGGGCTCTACGGCGAGCGCCATGCCCGGGACGAGTCGCGGACCCTTGCCCGGGCGTCCGTAGTTGGGCACCGCCGGCTCCATGTGCATGCTCGAGCCGATGCCGTGCCCGACGTACTCCTCGATGATGCCGTACTGATCCCCTGCGGCCCGCACGACCGATTCCACAGCATGCCCGATGTCCGAGAGTCGATTGCCCGGCCGCGCCGCCCTCAGCCCCGCCCACAGGGACGCTTCCGTCACGCGTGACAACTCTCTCAGGTCAGCAGCGACATCACCCACGAGGACGGTCAGGGCGGCATCCCCGTGCCAGCCGTCGACGATGGCGCCGCAGTCGATGGAGACCACGTCGCCCTCGCGGATGCGCCGGTTACCTGGGATGCCGTGGACGACCTCGTCGTTGACCGACACGCAGATGTGAGCGGGGAAGCCGTGGTAGCCCAGGAAGGAAGGGGTCGCCCCCGCGTCGCGAATGGATTGAGCGGCGCAGTCGTCCATCTCGGCGGTCGTGATGCCCAAAGCCGTGATCTCGGCGACCCGCTGGAGGGTGCGGGCAACGACCAGGCCGGCCGCACGCATGGTCTGGATCTGGTCCGCCGACTTGATCTCGATGCGGTCGCGTGAACGGAACATGGTCAGTCGCGCAGGGCGGACAGGATCCGCTCGCTTACCTCAGCCACGTCGCCCGCGCCATCGACCTGGAGGAGGATCCCGCGCTCGCGGTAGACGGCCACGAGGGGCGCCGTCTGGTCGAAGTAGACCTCGAGGCGTCGACGGATGACGTCAGCCGTGTCGTCCGCGCGACCCTGCTCCTGCGCGCGCTTGAGAAGCCGGTCGACGACCTCCTCGGTATCGACTGTGAGCTCCACCACGCGGTCGAGGCGATTGCCGTCGGCCTGCAGCATCATGTCGAGTTCGTTGACCTGCTCGAGCGTGCGGGGATAGCCATCGAGCAGGAAGCCGGGCCGGCAGTCGTCGTGGGAGATGCGATCGCGCACCATGGCATTGGTGATCGAGTCCGGGACATAGTCACCGGCATCCATGTAGCGCTGGGCCTCCTCGCCGAGAGGCGTGCCCGCGCTGACATTGGCCCGGAAGATGTCGCCCGTGCTGATGTGCGGCACGCCCAGTGCAGACGCGAGCACGACCGCCTGGGTGCCCTTGCCCGCCCCGGGAGGTCCCATGATGAGCAGCCTCATCAGCGGAGGAAGCCCTCGTAATTGCGCTGCTGGAGCTGGGAGTCGATCTGCTTGACCGTGTCGAGGCCGACACCGACCACGATGAGCAGGCTGATGCCACCGAAGACGAACTGGTCACCGATGCCGATGAGATTGAAGGCGAAGACCGGCATGACAGCGATGAGGCCGAGGTAGATCGCACCGGGGAAGGTGAGTCGGTTGAGGACGTAGGAGAGGTACTCCGCCGTGGGCTTGCCCGCACGGATGCCGGGGATGAAGCCGCCGTACTTCTTCATGTTGTCGGCGACGTCGATCGGGTTGAAGGTGATCGAGACGTAGAAGTAGGTGAAGAAGACGGTGAGGACGAAGAAGACCAGGAGGTACCACGTGGTCGTGCCCGTCGAGAAGTTCGTCGCAATCCACTGCGCCCACTCGGCCTGGCTTCCGGTCAGCTGCACGAGCAGCGTGGGCAGGAAGAGCAGGGACGAAGCGAAGATGACGGGGATCACGCCCGCCATGTTCACCTTCAGCGGGATGTAGGTGGAGGTCCCGCCGTACATGCGACGACCCACCATGCGCTTGGCGTACTGCACCGGGATACGGCGCTGGCCCTGCTCGACGAAGACCACCAGGGCCAGCACGACCAGCGAAACCAGGAGGGTGAGGGCGAAGGAGAAGGTGCCGCGGCTCACGAAGACGTTGATGAACTGAGCCGGGATCGTGGCGATGATGGAGGTGAAGATCAGTAGCGACATGCCGTTGCCGACGCCGCGCTCGGTGATGAGCTCGCCGAGCCACATGATGACGGCCGTGCCGGCCGTCATGACGATGACCATGACGATGATGAGCAGGGCATTCTGGTTGGGGATCAACTGCTCGTTACAGCCGCTGAAGAGCTGCCCGGGCGTGCGAGCGAGCGACAGGATCGCCGTCGACTGCAGGATGGCCAGGCCGATGGTGAGGTAGCGGGTGTACTGCGTGATCTTGGCCTGCCCCGACTGGCCTTCCTTCTTCAGCGCCTCCAGACGAGGGATGACCACCGTGAGCAGCTGGAGAATGATGCTCGCCGTGATGTAGGGCATGATGCCCAGCGCAAATACGGAGAGCTGCAGCAGCGCGCCACCGCTGAAGAGGTTGATGACGGCGTAGACCGAGTTGTCCGAGGTCTGGTCGATGCACCGCTGGATGGCGGAGTAGTCCACACCGGGCGTCGGGACGACCGAGCCCAGGCGGAAGACCGCCAGCATGGCCAGCGTGAAGAGCAGCTTCTTGCGCAGGTCCGGGGTACGGAACGCCGCGACGAAGGCGCTGAGGTGCACGCTTACCTCCTGGGCGATGCCTGCGCACCGCCGTGTGTCGTGGACTGAAGATCGGTCGTCCGGGCCCGATGCAGCCTAACCTAGGCTCCCCCGAGCACCGGGCTGGCGATCCTGGGGGGATCCTGGGTGGACCCCCTAGATGGACCGTTAGGCCTTCTCAATGCTCCCGCCGGCAGCGGAGATCTTCTCCTGGGCCGAGGCGGAGAAGGCCTGGACCTTCACCTGGACGGCCACCGAGATGTCGCCCTGCCCGAGAACCTTGACCGGCTGACCCTTGCGGACCGCCCCCGCTGCCACCAGATCCGCGACCGTCACCGCTCCACCCTGGGGGAAGAGCTTGCCCAGGGCTGCGACGTTGACGACCTGATAGGTGACGGTGTTGGGGTTGGTGAAGCCCTTGAGCTTGGGCAGGCGCATGTGCAGCGGCATCTGGCCACCCTCGAAGCGCGCGGGGACCTGATTGCGTGCCCGCGTGCCCTTGGTGCCACGACCCGAGGTCTTGCCCTTCGAAGCCTCGCCGCGACCCTTGCGGGTCTTGGGCGTCTTCGCGCCCGGAGCGGGGCGTAGGTGATGAACCTTCAGAGCCATGTCACTCGACCTCCTCGACTGAGACGAGATGGGAGACCGTGGCGATCATGCCTCGGATCTCGGGGCGGTCCTCCTTGACGACGGTGTCGCCGATGCGCTTGAGGCCCAGGGAGCGCAGCGTCTCGCGCTGACTGTGGGTCCCGCCGATCGGCGACTTCCGCTGCGTCACCTGTAGGCGAACGCTCATGACGCACCTGCCGCGCGCGCGCGCAGGAGCGCCGCCGGGGCGACGTCCTCGAGCGGGAGTCCACGGCGAGCCGCGACCTCCTCGGGACGCTCCAGGTTGCGGAGCGCCTGCACCGTGGCGTGCACGATATTGATGGCGTTATCGGAGCCGAGGGACTTCGACAGAACGTCGTGGATGCCGGCGCACTCCAGCACGGCGCGGACGGGGCCGCCCGCGATCACGCCGGTACCTGGCGCGGCAGGACGCAGAAGAACCACGCCTGCAGCAGCCTCACCCGTGACCGGATGCGGGATCGTGCCCTGGATGCGCGGCACCTTGAAGAAGTGCTTCTTGGCCTCCTCGACACCCTTGGCGATGGCCGCGGGCACCTCCTTGGCCTTGCCGTAGCCCACGCCCACGGTGCCATCGCCGTCGCCCACGACCACGAGGGCCGTGAAGCTGAAGCGACGGCCGCCCTTGACGACCTTCGCGACGCGGTTGATAGTCACCACGCGCTCGAGGAAGGCGGACTTCTCCTCGCGGGGTGCGCGGTCGCGTCGCTCGCGGCGATCGCGTCCGCCCCCGGAGTTAGCGGCGCCGGTTCCCCGGCGGTCCATTGTCGACATGCCTCAACCTCTCCTGACCATCAGAACTCGAGGCCGCCCTCGCGGGCGCCCTCCGCTAGTGCCGCAATGCGGCCGTGGTACATGTTGCCGCCGCGATCGAAGACCACGGTCTCGACGCCCGCCTGCTTGGCACGCGCTGCGACGAGCTCGCCTACCTGGCGGGCCTGGGCGGTCTTGTCCGAGCCAGAGGTGCGGATGTCCGCCTCCATGGTCGAAGCAGACGCCAAGGTGCGGCCGGCGCCGTCATCAATGACCTGGGCCACGACGTGGCGAGCCGAGCGCGACACCACCAGGCGGGGACGCTGCGCGCTGCCACTGATCTTCTTGCGCACGCGCAGATGACGCCGCGCGCGTGCGGTGCGCTTGGGATTGCCCGATCCGATCTTCGGGGCGAAGGAACTCACTTCTTGCCCGCCTTTCCGGCCTTGCGCCTGACGACTTCACCCTCATAGCGCACGCCCTTGCCCTTGAAGGGCTCCGGCTTGCGCAACTTGCGGATGTTCGCGGCGACCTCGCCGACCTGCTGCTTGTCGATGCCCATGACCTTGAACTTCGTCGGCGACTCCACCTCGAAGGTGATGCCCTCCGGGGCAGGGAAGACGATCGGGTGGCTGTAGCCGAGGGCGAACTCAAGGTCACTGCCCTTGGCCTGGACCCGGTAGCCCGTGCCCACGATCTCGAGGCCCTTCTGGTAGCCCTCGGTCACGCCCAGCACCATGTTGGCGATGAGCGTGCGCGTAAGGCCGTGGCGGGCGCGGGAATCTCGCTCGTCGTCAGGGCGCGTCACCGCGAGGGTGCCGTCGTCCTGGCGCTCGACCGAGATGGGCTCCACGACCGTGTGGGTCAGCGTGCCCTTGGGGCCCTTGACCGTGATCACAGAGCCATCCACGGTCACGTCAACCCCCGAAGGGACGGCGATAGGCAGGCGTCCAATGCGCGACATGACTCCCCCTCACCAGACGTAAGCGAGGACTTCCCCGCCTACGCCCTTCTGTGCGGCCTGGCGATCCGTGAGGAGACCAGACGAGGTGGACAGGATGGCCACGCCCAGGCCGCCGAGGACCTTGGGCAATGCGGTGCTCTTGGCGTAGACGCGGAGCCCGGGCTTGGACACACGGCGCAGGCCGGCGATGGAGCGCTCGCGGCTGGGGCCGTACTTGAGCTCGAGCACGAGGTTCTTGCCCACGAGGGCTTCCTCGACGCTCCAGCCGGCGATGTAGCCCTGCTGCTTGAGGATCTCAGCGATCCCCACCTTGATCTTGGAATGCGGCATGGTCACCGCATCGTGATACGCGGAGTTGGCGTTGCGCAGGCGCGCAAGCATGTCCGCGATCGGGTCGGTCATCGTCATGGCCATCAGGCCCTTCTCGCCGTGGTATCCCCGGGGGGACCTACGGCGTCGTGGTTTACCAGCTGCTCTTGGTGATGCCGGGAAGCTGCCCGGCGTGCGCCATCTCCCGCAGGCAGATCCGGCACAGGCCGAACTTGCGGTAGACGGAGTGCGGGCGTCCGCAGCGCGTGCAGCGCGTGTAGGCGCGCACGGCGTACTTCGGCTTGCGCTGCTGCTTCTCGATCAGTGCCTTCTTCGCCACGGTCAGTTCTCCTTGAAGGGGAAGCCGAGGAGGCGAAGCAGGGCCCGCCCCTCCGCATCGTTCTTGGCGGTGGTGACGACCGTGATGTCCATGCCGCGGACGCGGTCGATCTTGTCCTGGTCGATCTCGTGGAACATCGACTGCTCCGTGAGACCGAAGGTGTAGTTGCCGCGCCCATCGAACTGCTTGCCGGACAGCCCACGGAAGTCCCGGATGCGCGGCAGCGCGACCGACAGCAGGCGATCGAGGAACTCCCACATGCGGTCGCCACGCAGCGTGACGTGAGCGCCGATGGGCATGCCCTCGCGCAGCTTGAACTGTGCGATCGACTGACGGGCCTTGGTCACCTGGGGCCGCTGGCCGGTGATCTCCGTGAGGTCGCGGATCGCGCCTTCGATGAGCTTGGAGTCACGCGCTGCCTCGCCGACGCCCATGTTGACGACAACCTTCGTCACACGGGGCACCTGCATGATGTTCTCGAAGGAGAACTCCTCCCGCAGAACGGGCACGATCTCTTCGCGGTAGCGCGACTTCAGTCGCGGTATCTGGCGCTCGGTCATGGTGGTCATCACAGGTCCTTGCCGGTTCGCTTCGACACGCGCACGCTGCGCGTCGCCTCATAGGTGCTGCCGTCAGCGCGGCGCTTCTCGACCTTCTCCTTGCGGAAGCCGACCCGTGTGGGCCGGCTGTCCTCGGGGTCGACGACCATGACGTTGGAGACGTGGATCGGAGCCTCCGTCGTGATGATGCCGCCGGTCTTGGCACCGCGGTTGTTTTGGCCCACCTTGGTGTGCTTCTTGATGCGGTTGACGCCTTCGACGATCACCTTGTCGGACTCGGGGAGAACCTCGATGACCTTCCCGGTGATGCCGCGGTCCTTGCCGCTGATGACCTGCACGAGGTCACCCTTGCGAACGAAGAGGCCAGCCATGTCAGAGCACCTCCGGTGCCAGAGAGATGATCTTCATGAAGCGCTTCTCGCGGAGTTCGCGCCCGACCGGACCGAAGATGCGGGTCCCGCGGGGCTCGCCGTCACCCTTGAGGATGACCGCCGCGTTCTCGTCGAAGCGAATGTAGGAGCCATCGGGACGACGGTTCTCCTTGCGCGTGCGGACGATGACGGCCTTGACCACCTCGCCCTTCTTGACGCCGCCGCCCGGGATGGCGTCCTTCACCGTCGCAACGATGATGTCGCCAATGCCGGCGTAGCGGCGTCCGGATCCACCGAGGACACGGATGCACAGCAGTTCCTTGGCACCCGTGTTGTCGGCGACCTTGAGTCGGGACTCTTGCTGAATCACGTCGTCTCCCCTACTTCGCCTTCTCGAGGATCTCGACGACGCGCCAGCGCTTGGTCGCCGACAGCGGCTTGGTCTCCATGAGCAGCACGCGATCGCCGATGCCACAGGAGTTCTGCTCGTCGTGCGCCTTGAGCTTGCTCGTGCGGCGGACTACCTTGCCGTAGAGCGGATGCTTGAAGCGGTCCTCGACAGCGACGACGATGGTCTTGTCCATCTTGTCGCTCACTACGAGACCCTCGCGGACCTTGCGTGCACTGCGTTCTGAGCTCACGTTCACCTTCTCGTCGGTCATGCCGCACCGCCCACGTGCTCGACGGGTGTGATGCCGAGCTCACGCTCGCGCATCACGGTGTAGAGGCGCGCGATGTCCTTGCGCACCGCACGAAGTCGGCCGTGGTTCTCAAGCTGGCCCGTTGCGCCCTGGAAGCGGAGGTTGAACAGCTCCTCCTTGGACTCACGCAGACGCGTGACGAGCTCCTCGTCGGTCAGACCACGGAACTCCTGGGGTGATGTGCCGGCAGCCATCAGACCTCCGCAATCTCGTCGCGACGCACGATGCGGCACTTCATGGGCAACTTGTGCATAGCCCTCGTCAGTGCCGCGATGGCGGTCTTCTCATTGGGGTAGGACAGCTCGAACATCACGCGTCCGGGCTTGACGTTGGCCACCCACCACTCGGGCGAGCCCTTGCCGGAGCCCATGCGGGTCTCTGCGGGCTTCTTGGTGAGGGGACGGTCGGGGTAGATATTGATCCACACCTTGCCACCACGGCGGATGTGCCGCGTGATGGCAATACGAGCGGACTCGATCTGGCGGTTGGTGACATACGCCGGCTCGAGCGCCTGCAGCCCATACGTGCCAAAGGTCACCTCGGTGCCGCCCTTGGCGGCGCCGGTGCGCTTCGGGTGGTGCTGCTTGCGGTGCTTGACCTTGCGCGGGATCAGCATGATCAGACCTCGCCTTCTGTCGGTGCGGGAGCCTCGACGGCAGCCACGGAGGCGGTCTCGAGCGCCTCGTCCTCGCGGCGGAGTCCACGGCGGGGACGCTCCGGGCGCTTGCCCAGGCGAGCAGCCGCAGCGACCGCCTCGCGCTCGGCGCGGCTCGTGGGTGCATCACCCTTGTAGATCCAGACCTTGACGCCGATGCGACCGAAGGTGGTGCGGGCCTCGTAGAAGCCGTAGTCGATGTCCGCGCGCAGGGTGTGCAGAGGCACGCGACCCTCGCGGTAGAACTCGGTACGGCTCATCTCAGCGCCGCCAAGGCGACCGGAGACCTGCACGCGGATGCCCTTGGCGCCTGCCTTCATGGTGCTCTGCATGCCCTTGCGCATGGCACGACGGAAGGAGACGCGGCTCGAGAGCTGCTCGGCGATGCCCTGGGCGACAAGCTGTGCATCCATCTCGGGGTTCTTCACCTCGAGGATGTTGAGCTGCACCTGCTTGCCCGTGAGCTTCTCGAGGTCTGCGCGGATGCGATCGGCCTCAGCGCCGCGGCGGCCGATGACGATTCCGGGGCGAGCGGTATGGATGTCGACGCGGACGCGCTCGCGCGTGCGCTCGATCTCGACCTTGCTGATGCCGGCTCGCTCCATGCCGCGCGAGAGAAGCTTGCGGATGGCCACGTCCTCTTCGACGTAGTCACGGTAGCGCTGCCCGGGCTTCGCGCTATCGGCGAACCACCGGGAGGTGAAGTCGGTCGTGATGCCGAGTCGGAAGCCGTGCGGGTTGACCTTCTGACCCATCTCAGCTCTCCTCTTCCGTGGCCGCAGCCTTCTTTGCGGGAGCCTTCTTGGCTGCCGCCTTCTTTGCCGGGGCCTTCTCTTCGGTGGCCTTCGGCTCTTCCGACGCCTTGGGCTTGTCAGCGGCCTTCTTGGCCGGCGCCTTATCGGTTGCCTTGGGAGCCGCCTTAGGGGCTGTCTTGGCCGAGGTCGACTTCTTGGCCGGAGTCTTCACGGGCGCAGCAGCATCGAGGGTCTCGAGGACAACCGTGATGTGGCTGGTCCGCTTGCGGATCCGGAAGGCACGTCCCTGCGCGCGAGGACGGAAGCGACGCATGGTCGGGCCCTCATCGACATACGCCTCAGCGACCACGAGGGATGCGGGGTCGAGGTTGTGGTTGTTGGTGGCGTTGGCAATGGCGCTGTCGAGCACCTTCCCCACCGGATCGCTCGCATCCTGCGGAGCGAAGCGCAGCACCGCCTGGGCGTCAGCCGCAGGCAGGCCTCGAATGAGGTCCACCACACGGCGCGCCTTCATGGGCGTGACACGGACAAACCGCGCCTGGGCCCTGGCTTCCATCGCTTTCCCCTTGCCTCTCGTGACTCTCGTGGTCTTCCTATGCCGGCGCCAGCGCTACTTGCGCTTGGCCTTCCGGTCTTCCTTGATGTGGCCCTTGAACGTGCGCGTGGGCGCAAACTCGCCGAGCTTGTGGCCGACCATGTTCTCCGTGACGAAGACGGGAACATGCTTGCGTCCGTCGTGTACGGCGATCGTGTGACCGAGCATGGCGGGCACGATCATCGAGCGGCGGGACCAGGTCTTGATGACCTGCTGGCTCTTGGCCTCGTTCTGGGCGTCCACCTTCTTGAGCAGGTGGTCGTCCACGAAGGGACCCTTCTTCAAGCTCCTGGGCACAGTCGTCTCCTAGCGCTTCTTGCCGGTCTTGCGTCGACGGACGATGAACTTGTCGCTCGGCTTCTTGGCCTTGCGGGTGCGGCCCTCGGGCTTGCCCTTGGGGTTGACCGGGTGGCGCCCACCGGAGGTCTTGCCCTCGCCACCGCCGTGCGGGTGATCGACAGGGTTCATGGCCACGCCGCGGACGGTGGGGCGACGCCCCTTCCAGCGCATACGCCCGGCCTTGCCCCAGTTGATGTTGGACTGCTCGGCGTTGCCCACCTCGCCGACCGTCGCGCGTGAGCGGAGGTCGACGTTGCGGATCTCACCGGAGGGCATGCGCAGCTGGGCGTACGGCCCGTCCTTGGCCACGAGCTGCACGCTGGCGCCGGCTGAGCGAGCGATCTTGGCTCCACCACCGGGGCGGATCTCCACGGCGTGGATCACGGTGCCGACGGGGATGTTGCGCAGTGGGAGGTTGTTGCCGGGCTTGATGTCTGCTGACGGACCCGTCTCGACGGTGTCGCCCTGGTTGAGCTTGTTGGGCGCCAGGATGTAGCGCTTCTCCCCATCAGCGAAGTGGAGCAGTGCGATACGTGCCGTGCGGTTGGGGTCGTATTCGATGTGAGCGACCTTGGCGGGCACGCCGTCCTTGTCCGCACGGCGGAAGTCGATGACGCGGTAAGCACGCTTGTGGCCGCCACCCTGGTGACGCGTCGTGATGCGTCCCTGGTTATTGCGGCCGCCCTTGTTGGGCAGCGGGCGGACGAGCGACTTCTCGGGCGTGGACCGAGTGATCTCGACGAAGTCGGCCACGCTCGCGCCACGACGACCCGGTGTCGTCGGCTTGAACTTACGGATTCCCATGGTGTTCGTCCCTCGCCCTAGCTGACCGGTCCGCCGAAGATGTCGATGCGATCGCCCTGCGCCACGGACACGATGGCCCGCTTGGTGGCAGCGCGACGACCGAACCCGCGACGCGTGCGGATGCGCTTGCCCTCGCGGTTCATCGTGTTGACTGACGTCACTCGCACGCCGAACACCTGCTCGACCGCGATCTTGATCTGGGTCTTGTTGGCGTGAGGGGCGACGATGAAGGTGTACTTGTTCTCGTCGAGAAGCCCGTAGCTCTTCTCCGAAATGACCGGAGCGAGCAGGACGTCACGCGGATCGGCGATCCTCATGCCGACACCTCCGATTCGGTCGCGACAGCCTTGGCGCCACGGCCCTTGACGGGCCCGGCGACGAAGGTGTCGAAGGAGTCCTTCGTGAAGATCACGTCATCGGCCACGAGGACGTCGTAGGTGTTGAGCTGATCGGGGGCAACCACGCGCACGTTGGGCAGGTTGCGGACGCTCAGCCACGAGGCGACGTCGTCACGCGCGACGACAACGAGGAGGTTGGGGCGCTCGGTGACCTCGAGCAGGAAGGCTTGGGCATTCTTGGTCGAGGGCTCATCTCCCGCAACGAGGGACGACACCACGTGCACTCGACCCTCACGCGCGCGATCCGACAGGGCACCGCGCAGGGCGGCGGCCTTCATTTTCTTGGGTGTGCGCTGGTCGTAGGAGCGAGGTGACGGACCGTGGACCGTGCCACCTCCGACGAACTGAGGAGCGCGCGTCGAGCCCTGGCGGGCACGACCGGTGCCCTTCTGCTTGTAGGGCTTCTTGCCGCCGCCGCGCACCTCACCGCGGGTCTTGGTGTCGTGAGTCCCCTGACGGGCGGCAGCAAGCTGCGCCACGACTACCTGGTGGATGAGGGGCACGTTGACCTGGACGTCGAAGATCTCCGCGGGGAGGTCGACATCGCCCTGCGCCTTGCCCCCGGGAACGAGGACCTTCACAGAACTCATGACGACACCGCCTTCGAGGTCGTGCGGATGAGCACGAGCCCGCCCTTGGGGCCGGGGATCGCGCCCTTGATGAGGAGAAGGCCACGCTCGGTATCCACGGCATGGACCTTGAGGCCCTGCGTGGTGTGACGCACCGAGCCCATGCGGCCCGACATGCGCATGCCCTTGAAGACGCGGCCGGGCGTGGCGCAGGCGCCGATCGAGCCGGGCTTGCGGTGGTTGCGGTGCGCTCCGTGGGAGGCGCCAACGCCACTGAAGCCATGGCGCTTCATCGTGCCGGCGAAGCCCTTGCCCTTGGTCGTGGCCGTCACGTCGACGACCTCGCCCACGGCGAACGCATCGGCACCGACTTCCTGGCCGAGGGTGTACTCGGAGGCATCGGTGGTGCGGAGCTCGACGAGGTGGCGTCGGGGAGCGACACCGGCCTTGGCGAAGTGCCCGGCATCCGGCTTGTTGACCCGGCGCGGGTCGACAGCGCCGAAGCCCAGCTGCACGGCCGAGTAGCCGTCGTTGTCAGGCGTGCGCACCTGCGTCACGACGCAGGGGCCCGCCTTGACCACGGTGACAGGGACGACGCGGTTGTTCTCGTCCCATACCTGGGTCATGCCGAGCTTCTGCCCGAGCACGCCCTTGACTGTGCTGTCCATCGTCATAGTCCTAGAGCTTGATCTCGATGTCGACGCCGGCCGGAAGGTCCAGGCGCATGAGCGAGTCGACGGTCTTGGGCGTGGGGTCGAGAATGTCGATGAGGCGCTTGTGTGTGCGCATCTCAAAGTGCTCTCGACTGTCCTTGTACTTGTGGGGCGACCGGATCACGCAGTAGACGTTCTTCTCGGTCGGCAGCGGCACCGGTCCCGCGACCTTCGCACCCGTGCGAGTCACCGTATCGACGATCTTGCGCGCCGATGAGTCGATGATCTCGTGGTCGTAGGCCTTGAGCCGGATCCGGATCTTCTGTCCCGCCATGGTGGCTTCCTTCTTGAGTCCGTGCCGCTGTCTGTCTTGGGTCGTGCGGGTCGGGTTCGGGGGAGGCGACGAGCGCCTCCCCCTCTCCCAACTACTTCAGGATCTTGGTGACGCGCCCGGCGCCCACGGTGCGGCCGCCCTCGCGAATCGCGAAGCGCAGGCCGTCCTCCATGGCGATGGGCTGGATGAGATCAACCTTCATCTCGGTGTTGTCACCGGGCATGACCATGTCCTTGCCCTCGGGCAGGTGCACAACGCCCGTGACGTCCGTGGTCCGGAAGTAGAACTGCGGACGGTAGTTGTCGAAGAACGGCGTGTGACGGCCACCCTCGTCCTTGCTCAGAATGTAGACCTGGGCCTCGAACTCGGTATGCGGGGTGATCGAGCCCGGCTTGCAGCAGACCTGGCCGCGCTCGACGTCCTCGCGCTTGGTGCCGCGCA
>JBMOIL010000017.1:0-22715 GCA_049317345.1 Candidatus Nanopelagicales bacterium | reverse complement strand
GGGCCCGGTCAGCTCCATCCGAACAGGGTCACCGCGGCCCCCGCCGCGGCACAGATCCCCAGGACCTTGAGCGTGCCGATCCTCAGTCGGAACACGAGCACGGCCGCCAGCAGCGAGATGGCCACGGCTGCGAGATTGATGGTGCCCAGCTCGGGGACGGGCAAGGTGAGTGGCCCGACGCTCGTGTCCGTGACGGTCCCGAAAGCCGTGTGCAGTGCAAACCAGAGGGCGAGATCGAGTACGACGCCGGACACGGCCGCGCCCACCGCGGTGAGGGCGTGGCTGAGGGACTCGTTGTGGCGCAGCCGCTCGACGTAGGGGGCGCCGAGGAAGATGAACATGAAGCAGGGGACGAAGGTCACCCACACGGTGAGAATGGCGCCAAGGGTGCCAGCGACCAGCGGGGGCAGATCCCCGGGTGCGTTGTAGGCAGCCAGGAATCCGACGAACTGCACCACCATGATGAGCGGGCCGGGCGTGGTCTCGGCCAGGCCGAGACCGGTGATCATGTCCTGGGGCGTGATCCAGCCGTAGCGGTAGACGGCCTCCTGCGCGATGAAGGCGAGGACGGCGTACGCCCCACCGAAGGTGACGAGCGCGCTCTGTGAGAAGAGGACTGCTTCCTGAGCGAAGACATTCGCCATGCCCAGGGTGAAGACGAGCGCGGCGACGGGAATGAGCCAGATGACAGCGCAGACCGCAGCGGCCCGCAGCGCGCTACGCGCCGCAGGCTTGCTGATGGCCTCGTCGTCCGGGAGCAGCGCCGGAGGCTCGTCGATATCGCTGGCTCCCCTGTGCCCACCGAGGGGAAACCACCCGGGTTTGCGACGACCGATGAGCCAGCCGGCCAGGGCGGCGGCGATGATGATGAAGGGGAAGGGCACGTCAAAGAAAGCGATAGCGACGAAGGACAGGGCTGCGATCACCTGGAGGGCGTGGCTGCGCAGAGTGCGCTTGCCGATGCGGATGACCGCTTCCACCACAATGGCGACCACGGCCGCCTGCAGCCCGAAGAGCAAGCCCTGGATCCACGTGACGTCCCCGAAGACCGCATAGACGGCGGAGAGCACCAGCATCGCGAAGAATCCCGGGATCACGAAGAGGCTTCCGGCGACGACACCGCCCCGCGTGCCATGCATGAGCCAGCCCACGTAGGTGGCGAGCTGCTGCGCCTCCGGACCGGGCAGGATCATGCAGTAGTTCAGCGCGTGCAGGAACCGGCGCTCGCTGACCCAGCGGCGCCGCTCTACCAACTCACGGTGCATGACGGCGATCTGACCCGCGGGGCCCCCGAAGCTATTGAGCCCGATGTAGGCCCAGACCCGAGTCGCCTCCCTGAGGGTCACCCCATGGCCCGGGCCGCGGGTGGAAGACATGGGTACATCTTCCACGGGTACGACGGCTTCCACCCGAACGTCGGCCGAGTAAAGGCCCGCGCCCGGCATAGACTCCCCCTGTGGCGCGCGGTGACGGCAGGCTCACGCACGAATTCCTCGGCGATGACCGAGCGCCCCAGGACGCCTGCGGAGTCTTCGGCGTGTGGGCACCGGGTGAGGACGTCGCCAAGCTCACCTACTTCGGCCTCTACGCCCTGCAGCATCGCGGTCAGGAGTCAGCCGGCATCGCGGTGAGCGACGGCCATCGGATCGTGGTCTATAAGGACATGGGCCTGGTCTCGCAGGTTTTCACCGAGGCGAGCCTGGAGTCGCTGCAGGGGCACCTCGCCATCGGCCACACGCGCTACTCCACGACCGGCTCGAGCTGCTGGGACAACGCGCAGCCCACCTTCCGTGCGACCGCCACCGGTCATCTCGCGCTCGCGCACAACGGCAATCTCACCAACACACCTGATCTTGCCGAGCGGGTCGCCGCACTCGAGGTCGATCGTGGCGAGTTGCCCCTGGGTACGCCGAAGCCCACACGGGCGACCTCCGACACCGAGCTGGTCACCGCCCTCATCGCGGCTCACCCCGATGTCTCCCTCGAGGTCGCCGCGATGGCCGAGTTGCCCCAACTGCAGGGCGCCTACTCGCTCGTCTTCATGGACGACACGACCCTCTACGCCGCCCGCGATCCGCAGGGCATCCGGCCTCTTGTGCTGGGTCGTCTCGAGCGCGGCTGGGTGGTCGCGAGCGAGACCGCAGCGCTCGACATCGTCGGCGCGTCGTACGTCCGGGAGATCGAGCCCGGCGAGCTCGTCGCCATCGACGAGCACGGCCTGCGTGCGCACTGCTTTGCGAAGCCAGAGCCCAAGGGCTGCCTCTTCGAGTTCGTCTACCTCGCGCGGCCCGACACCACCATCTCGGATCGCAGTGTGCAGGCGACGCGCGTCGACATCGGCAAGCGTCTCGCTCGCGAGCACCCCGTCGAGGCCGATCTGGTCATCCCCGTGCCGGAGTCGGGCCGTTACGCCGCGATCGGCTACGCGCAGGAGTCGGGCATTCCCTTCGCCGAGGGTCTGGTGAAGAACTCCTATGTCGGGCGCACCTTCATCCAGCCGTCGCAGACGATTCGCCAGCTCGGTATCCGTCTCAAGCTCAACCCGCTGCGCGAGGTCATCGCCGACCAGCGGCTCATCGTCGTCGACGACTCGATCGTGCGCGGCAACACTCAGCGCGCGCTCGTGCGGATGCTGCGCGAGGCGGGTGCCCGCGAGGTGCATGTGCGCATCTCCTCCCCGCCGGTGAAGTGGCCCTGCTTCTACGGGATCGACTTCGCCTCTCGCGCTGAGTTGGTCGCCAATGGCCTCTCGGTGGAGGAGATCTGCCGCTCCATCGGTGCCGATTCACTCGGTTATGTCTCACTCGATCAGCTCGTCGAGGCGACGACGATCCCCAAGGATGACCTCTGCCGGGCATGCTTCGATGGCGTTTATCCCGTGCCGATCCCGGAGCCTGAGATCATGGGCAAGCACCTACTCGAAGGCCTGGAGAAGCGGGTGTCCTCGACCACGCACATCGACGCGCTGCAGCATCCCTGATGGTCAGCTACTCCGACGCCGGTGTCGACGTCGAGGCGGGCGAGCGCGCGGTCGCCCTCATGCGCGGTGCCATCGCGCGAGCGACTCGACCGGAGGTTGTCGGCGGCTTCGGTGGATTCGCCGGGCTCTTCGATGCGAGCGCACTCAAGGTCTACACGCGCCCGCTGCTCGCCACTTCCACTGACGGCATCGGCACCAAGGTCGCGGTCGCTCAGGCGATGGATATCCACGACACCATCGGCCAGGACCTTGTCGCGATGGTGATCGATGACATCGTCGTGTGCGGTGCGGAGCCCCTCTTCATGACCGACTACATCGCCACCGGCAAGGTCGTGCCCGAGCGCATCGCCGCGATCGTCGCCGGCATCGCCCGCGGCTGCGAGATCGCCGGTTGCGCCCTGGTCGGCGGCGAGACCGCCGAGCATCCGGGCCTGCTCGAGCCGGATGAGTACGACGTCGCCGGTGCCGGCACGGGTGTGGTGGAGGCCGATCGCCTCCTCGGTGCCGATCGCGTGCGCTCCGGTGACGTCGCGATCGCCATGGCAGCGAGTGGCCTGCACTCCAACGGCTATTCCCTCGCGCGCCGCGTGCTCCTCGGTGACGGTGGGCCGGGGCTCACGGCGTACATCGACGATCTGGGCTGCACGGTGGGCGAGGAGCTGCTCGAGCCCACGCGGATCTACGCCCAGGACTGCCTCGACCTCGTCGACAACGTCGACGTGCACGCCTTCAGCCACATTACGGGCGGCGGCATCGCGGCCAACCTTGCGCGCGTGCTGCCCACCCATCTATCCATCGACATCGATCGGTCCACCTGGACGCCGCCCGCGATCTTCAGCGTCATCGCAGGCCTCGGCGTGGACCGCGCGGAGATGGAGCGGACCTTCAACATGGGCATGGGGATGGTGGCCATCGTCGATGCGACTGCCGCAGGAGATGCGATGGCCAGGCTGCGGGATCGTGGCGTCCCGTCATGGCCCTGCGGAGTCGTGCGCGACCGACGCGATGGCGAGACCGGTGACGCGGAGGCCAAGGGCGGTGGCGGCGGAGCCGCGCTCGTCCTCGGAGAACACCCATAGGTATCACAAGTGATACCGTCGCCACATGGCGATGACCCTTCGGCTCTCCGACGAGCAGACCGAGTTGCTCCGCGCGCGAGCGGATTATGAAGGCCGCTCCATGCAGGAGGTGGCCAAGTCCGCCATCGAGGGGTACCTCGAGTCCCATATCCGCGCCGACCTCATCGATCGCATCCTCGACGAGGAGCTGCCCCGCTACGCCGACGCCATGCGCCGCCTGGCCGAATAGACGTGCTCTTCCTCACGTCCGCCGAGATCCTCAGCATCGCCGAGCGGGTGATCCCCGGTGCCACCGTCCGTGACGCGGGTCTGATCGAGGCAGCAGCGGCAAGACCCCAGGCCACGCTCAATCGCCGCTACGCCTACCCCGATGTCGCACACATGGCCGCGGCCTTCACGCAGTCACTGGTGCGTAATCACGGGCTCGTCGATGGCAACAAGCGATTGGGCCTCGCTTGCCTCATTGTCTTCATGCGTATGAATGGGCATCGACTGCGGATGAGCAATGACGAGGCGTACGACCTCATCTACGGCATTGCCTCGGGGACCCTGAGGTCAGTGGAGGACATCGCGCGAGTCCTCGCCGGGATGCTGGAGCCCTAGCGGGCCTCGTCCTCGTCCTCGTCGTCCGAGTCGTCGGCGTAGCGGTCCACGAGGGGTACGTCGACCTCGACTTCTTCGGCACCGTCGATCTCGTGATGCTCGCCCGTGGCGAGCTCCGCCTGCAGGCGCTCGAAATCGGTTTGCGGCCCGCTGTACTTCAATGCACGCGCGACCTTTGTCTGCTTCGCCTTGGCGCGACCGCGACCCATGATCGGACTCCTAGACGTCCCTGCGCGGCATCCATAGGGCCACGCTGACCCCCGAAAGCGTACCCCGCCCCCCGGTTCCTCCGCACGGGGAGGGGCGGCTCCTCTTGATCATTCGCCGCGCGAAGGGGCCCCGGAGGCGCCACCCTTGCCCCATGCGTCCCCTCGTAGCCGCCCTCGCCTCCCTCACTGCCGCCCTCGCCGTCGCCCTGGCCCTCCCCGCCGCCCCGGCCCTGGCCATGCCGGCACCCCTGCCCCGGGTCGACCAGATCGGCACTGGCCAGATCCAGACCCTGCCCCAGCCGGGTGTCGACGTCGAGCGGCTGCCGCTGGGCGACACCTTGGTCACGTTGACCGGTGCCCGCCAGGGCTGGACCTGGGCCTGCACGCCGGGCAACCCCAACGCCCCGGGCGCGAGCCAGGAGGGACCGTGGATCGAGGGGGACACGTGGAACCTCCTGGAGAAGCTCGCGGTCCGCGGCGAGATCTCCTGGAAGACCGCCGCGAAGTACGCCGCGCAGTCCGGTGCGTCCACCCGCACGATCACGACGATGCGCGTGCCGACGGTGGGCACCACCGGTGAGTTCCCCATCGCACGCGATGACCCCGCCTACGCCTACGACCGCAATCCCTCGTCCATTACCGCGCGGACCAAGACCGTCACCCTGCCGAAGAACCCGACGAAGGCTGCCAAGCAGTCGTGCCTGCCCATGGGTGCGATCGGCGTGGCCAAGAACGGCGTCATGCTCTACAACGCACTCGATGCGCGCAACGAGGACGCTCGCGCACATGAGTTGCAGGACTCCTGCGAGGGGCATCCCAATCCCACGGAGTACCACTACCACGCGGGGTCAGCCTGCGTGGTGGGCACGCAGACGAACGCCGGTCCCAACTCCGCGGTCCTGTTTGGTTACGCCTTCGACGGATTCGGCATCTACGTCGAACGCGACAGCAAGGGCGCCATGCTCACGAACAAGGATCTCGATGCCTGCCATGGCCGCACCTCCAAGGTGAAGTGGAATGGCAAGGTGCAGCAGGTTTATCACTACGTCGTCACGCAGGAGTTCCCCTACTTGCTCGGCTGCTTCACCGGCACCAACGCAGTCCCGGCTACCGGCCCGTAGGGCTAGCGGGGCACGTCGAAGGTGCGCAGCGCCGGTCCACCCGCGGCCATGCGCTCCTCGGCCTCCCGGGCGGCGGCCACGACGGGAAGCACGCCCTCCGCATCGGCGCGCCCGAGCACACGCAGCGTGGTGTCGTAGACCCCCGCGACGCGCGCCTTCGCCCGGTCCATGTCGAATCCCGGCAGCTCCTCCGCCGCTTGTACGACGCCTCCGCAATTCACGAGGTAGTCCGGTGCGTAGAGGATCCCGCGCCCGGCGAGCATCTCCGCGACCTCGGGGGTCGCGAGCTGGTTGTTTGCCGCTCCGCACACGGCGACGCACCGCAGGGACTCAGCCACTTCAGGCGTGAGCGCGTGCCCCAGCGCATTGGGCGAGTAGATGTCGAGCTCGCGGGCGATGAGCTCCTCGGTCGACCCCACGACCTCGACGTCGACGTTGACCGCCGCGAGCGCCTCGGGTGAAGGGTCGGTGATCACCACGCGCGCGCCCTCCTCCGACACGAGGTGCTCTGCGAGGCGGCGACCGACCTTGCCCGCGCCGGAGATGCCGACGACCTTGCCCTCGAGCGAGTCAGTGCCCCACAGATGCTGCGCGACCGCGCGCATCGCCTGCTGCATGCCGTACGCCGTGAGGATCCCCGTGTCGCCCGACCCGCCCCGCTCCGGCGACCGCCCCGTCGTCCACGGATTGGTCTCGTAGATGAGGTCGAGGTCCGCCACGGTCGTGCCGACGTCACCGGCGGTGATGTAGCGCCCGCCGAGAGTCGCGATGAATCTCCCCATGGCACGGAAGAGCTCGGGCGACTTGTCGGCCGCGGGGTCACCCCAGATGACCGCCTTGCCACCGCCGTGATCGAGTCCGGCGAGGGCGTTCTTGTAGCTCATCGCCTCCGACAGTTGCAGTGCATCGGCGACCATCGCCGCCTCGTCGGCATAGGGCCGCATGCGACATCCGCCGATGGCGGGCCCCAGCGCGGTGGAGTGGATCGCGACCATGGCCCGCAGTCCTGTCGCCGGGTCGTGGCCGAAGACCACCTGCTCGTGCCTTTCCGAGATCACGGGCCCACCGTAGTGATCCGGTCCGTATATCCCGCTAGTCTGACGGAATGAGATCCCTCCCCCGCCTGCTGTCCGTGTCGAGTCTGGGTGGGGCGCTCATCGCGTCACTCCTGGTCGGCCCCTCGCTCGTCGCCACGGCAGCGCAGACACCGGCCGCCCCCGCCGCCGACCCGGCCGTCACCGATCCCAAGCGCGGCACCATCGCCTGGGGCGAGTGCCCGGCGCGGGGCTTCGACGGGTTCGAGTGCGGCGTACTGACCGTGCCGCTGGACTGGGATGACCTTGCCAATCCCGCTAACGCCGAGATTGCTCTCTCGGTCAAGCGCGCGACCGGCAAGCGCATGGGCTTCCTCAGCTTCAATCCCGGTGGCCCGGGAGAGTCCGGCATGGCCTCGACGCCGGGCATCTGGGCCAATTTGCCGCGCCAGGTGCAGCAGCGCTTCGACTGGGTGGGCTGGGATCCGCGCGGCGTCGGCTCCTCGCAGCCGCAGTTGAGCGGCTGCCTCGAGGTGGAGGCCGCGGCCCGGGCGGCGGCCTACGAGCCCCCCGCCACCGGTCCGGTGGACTGGCAGGCCTACACCGAGACCTACGTCGCTGCCCTCGGCCCGGGTCTGGCCGAGTGCCTCGCGCTCAACGAGGATGTCGCGCCCTACCTCGGCACCTACTACGTCATCCGCGATCTCGAGGCGATGCGCGTGGCGCTGGGCGCGCCCCGGTGGAACTTCTGGGGCATGAGCTACGGCACGCGCATCGGCTACCGCTACGCACGCGAGTACCCGGACAAGGTGCGCACCCTCATCCTCGACGGCGCGTGGTCGCCTAACATGACGGTCTCCTCTTGGATGGGGGCCTCCACGTGGAGTTGGGCCACGGTGCAGCAGGTCTTCGGTTCGCTCTTCGGCAAGCAGATGGGCGCCCGACTGCAGCGCGTCATCCAGGGCCTCGACGAGAGCACGATCGACGTGGATGGAGACGAGCTCACCCGCTGGCAACTCCTGCCGGAGATCTTCACCAACATCTCCTACCAGGCGGCCTACCCCGACATCGTCGAGGTGATCATTGCTGTCGATGAGGCACTAAAGGGAGATGCAAGCGCTGCCGACAGGATCGCCAAGCCACTGCGCGCCCTGCAGAAGCGCAGCGCGCAGGACGCGAGCTCCCTGTTCAACATCTACTACATCAACTGCCGCGACCTGGCGGGCTATCCCACGGTCAATCAGATCGCGCGCGCGGCCTACGTCGCCGACGCCAACCAGTCGGTGTACGCCGGCCTGGCTGCGATGCAGAAGGGCGCGTTCTGCTCGGGCCTTCCCGAGGACTTCACCCACGGCTATGAGCCTCTCACCGAGCCGCTCACCCTGCCCACACCGCCGGTCGTCATCAACTCCCTGGGCGACACGCGCACCGAGTACGTCCTCGGGCGCACCATGGCCAACTTCATGGCCGGCTCGTCGCTCATCACCTACGACGGCACCCAGCATGTGAGCTACCTGCAGACGCCGTCCACGTGCATCAACGCTGCCGTGACGCGCTACCTCCTGCAGCGCATCCAGCCCGGCCCGCTGCTGTGCCCCTACGCGCCGTTGCCGCCTCCGGCGGGCTAACGCACCCAGCTGGCGGTCGTGGCTGGTCCCCAGGCTCCACGCGCGTCTCGGGAACGTCCCGAGACATCGGCCCGCGAGTAGTCGCCGAGGGACCACGTGGTGGTGAGGTCCGTGCCCGTCAGCGTGGAGGTGGTGACCAGGGCACCTGCGAGCACGACCTTGAAGTACCAGCCGGGGTTGTTGTTGGACGTGACCGCCTGGAGTTCGACCCGATCGAGACGGGATCCGGCGGCGGCCTTCTTCTCCACCGCGGGAAGCCCTCCGAGCGACATTGTCTGGACGACGAGTGGGAGACCGGCGATCGATGCATTCCCTGATCCGTCCATCTCCCAGTGGTAGCCGAGGAGATCGAACCAGCCTTCGAACCCGCCAGCGCGGGACGCGCCGCTGATGCCATCGATCTTGAGGAAGTAGTCAGTCATCGTCGGCCCCTTCAGCTCACGACGCCGGTAGCGACGTTCCAGGTCATGGACTCCCATGCGGTCAGGGTCCCTCGCGCGTTGACGTATCGGGTCTCGAGTTTGACGGTGGCGTAGGAAGGAAAGCCCCACGTCTCGGTGGTGTACTCCTGTCCGGATTCGGCAGAAACCTGAGACACGATCGCGTTGGTGAGGGTGACCCTCACCAACTCGCCGCCTGCGGGGGTGGAGCGGCCGACGAGTTCGACCTTGTCGATGCGCTTGCCGTCGAAGGCCCTGCCGAAGAGTGCGACGGTGTGCCGCCCACTCCGGGAGGCGAAGGTCAGCGGCTCCGCAGCGTTGCCCAGCGTGCCCCAGGACCAGTCCAGGATCTCGATCCAGTCGCGGTAGGTGCGATCAGTTGCGTCTCCGGTGACACCGGTCGCCCTGAGGAAGTACTGCACGTTTCCGGCTCGCGGAGACGCAAGGACATCCGCCCTCGCTGACGCGGGCATCGCCGAGGCCGCACCGACAGCTCCTATCGCCCCCATGACGGAGGCGACGAAGGTACGTCGTGAGACTCCGCTCGCTGATTCAGTCTCTGCCATGGCTGCTCCTCAGGGGGTGTATCGGAAGGCATTGCTCAGGGTGGACTCTCCACCCGCGGTGACGATGTTGACGTCGACGGGACCGAGACGGCGACTGCTCGGCGCAGTGACGACCACCGTGCCCCCCGGCCTCGTGGCGATCTGGGCGCTGACGCCGCCGATGAGCACCCGCCGGACGCGGCTGAGCCCGGTGCCCGACAGCGTGATGGCGGTGCCGACCCTGCCGCGATTCGGGGAGACGGCGGTGAGCACGGGCGGCGGCGCATAGACGTAGGTCCCGGCCCGCAGCGTGGAGGCGCCGAGATCGAGGGATACGGTCGCGCTGCCGACTCCGCCGGGATTGAGGACCACGGCCTCGGTGTCGCTGGTGGACAGGATCGTCGCCGCGGCACCGCCGAAGGACACCGCCTTCACCTCGGTCAGCCCTCGTCCGAGCAACTTCACCGGACCACCGGCTTGGGGGCCCACCTGGGGATGCATGAGCGAGACGAAGGGCCCGTTGCACGCGACGGGCTGCTCGAGCGTGAAGTCGTAGGAGACGACGTCGCCGACGTTGGCCCCGCAGTCGATCTCCCTGTCGGCGATGCGGTCCTGGGCATCGACGTCGTCGGCACCGGGCCCTCCGTACATCCAGTCGGAGCCGAGCTCGCCCTCGACCGTGTCGTTGCCGAGGCCGCCGTCGATCGTGTCGTCGCTGCTACCGCCGAAGAGATCGTCATCGCCGCCGGCGCCGAAGATCCGGTCAGCCCCGGTCGCACCGTAGACACCGTCGTTGCCGCTGCCGCCGAGGAAGGTCAGCGGCAGCGTGCCGATGACTGCCGACTGCGTGGTGACGCGCGAGCGGGAGAAGTCAACGGTGACGCCGGTGAAGGACCCGGTGCATGTCAGGCTCGACACCGGCGAAGACTCAGGAGCTTGCGTGCAGCCCGTCGTGGTCGACCACAGCCGCGCGGTGCCTTCATCGATCACGATGGCGACACTGCCCTTGTTGGACGTGATGACGAGGGTTTCGGCCGGCGCGAAGTCGGTCACGCCCGGGCCCGCTGTGATGACGACCTGGTTCCCCGTCACTCGGACTTGCAGTCCACCGCCGGCAGCGGATGCCGCAGGACCGCTCGCGATAAGGGCGGCACCGAGCGCGGATACGCCCAGGAGGGCTGCGATTCGGGGGCGCCGCACGGGGGGATTATGCTCCTCTCAGCACGCGGATGTGAGTTGACGCGGTACTTCAGCGGCAATTCCTGCTGCTCCGGGTCCAGGGCGCCGAGGAGATCGTCGACCCGGCACCAGTCAATGCCAGGATTGCGGCATGCGCGTCAGTGACCTCGGCATCACCATCGGCTCCCTGCCCAGCGGCCCCACGGCCAGTGTCATCGACGTACCCGGTGTGGGTGTCGGACATGCGACGGTCGTGTACGACGAGCCGGCCCCTCCGGAGGGTCGCGGCATCGCGCGCACCGGCGTCACCGTCCTCGATCCGGGCGGGGACTGCCTCGCCGACCCTGTGCCCGCCGGTGTCTCCGTGCTCAACGGCGCGGGGGAGCTCACCGGGCGGTCGCAGATCGAGGAGTGGGGTTTCACTGAGACTCCTGTCTTCCTCACCTCGACCATGCAGGTGGGTCGTGTCTACGACGCAGCCTGCCAACTGCTTGCCGGTGGTGAGTCGACCTTCGGTGAGGCCTTCATCCCGATTGTCGGCGAGTGCGATGACTCCTGGGTCTCCAATCCGCGCGCGATGCACGTGTCCTTCGATGACGTGCGCGCGGCGCTTGACGGTGCCCGTGCCGGCGGTGCATTCGCCCAGGGAGCGGTGGGTGCCGGCACCGGCATGAGCTGCCTGGGGTGGAAGGGCGGTATCGGTTCGGCCTCTCGCGTCCTGCCCGACGGTCACGTGGTCGGCGTACTCCTGCTCACCAACTTCGGCTCCTCGGACCGCCTCACCATCGACGGCATCCCCGTCGGCCGCATGCTCGATCGCAGCGGCATCATCGAGCCTCCCCCGGCCGGCTCCTGCATCGGCATCGTCATCACCGACGCTCCCATCGACGCGGCAGGCTGCGAGCGCCTCGCCCGCCGGATCGGCCTCGGCCTCGCACGCACCGGCTCGGTCGCGACCCACGGATCGGGCGAGATCTTCCTGGGGCTGGCCAACGGGCTGAGGGCCAGCGGCTGCGGAGGACCCGCCATCACGGGCAAGGATCTCGACGACTACTTCACCGCGACCGTCGATGCGAGCGAGGAAGCCGTCATCGCGTCGATGATCAACGCAACGACGACGAGCGGCTACCAGGGCCGGACGCTCCTGGCGCTACCCCTCGATGAGGTGAAGCAGTTGCTGATCTCACGTTGATGCTGCCCTAGGGTGAGGGCGACTGAGGAGGTCCCCCGTGAAGCGCATCGCTGTCGCCCTCGCTGCTGGCACCGCCGTGGTGCTCAGCGGCTGCAGTTCGACGTTCATCTCAGGCTCATCGACTGAGGTCTCGCGCGCCGTCGTCATCATGTCCGGGGGCGGTGCGATCAGCCCCTTCACGACTCCGACGCAGGCGTGCTCCGACGAGGAGGGCTTCTACTCCGCGGGCAACACCGACACGGCGCTGCGCGACTACCTCCTTGCCCAGGGCAAGCAGGTCTACACCGCTCCCGCGACGTATCCCTGGGGCACGGTGGCCGATCCCGATCCGACCAGTTTCGGGCCGTTCAAGGACTGCCCCATCGTGCTGCCGGAGTCCATGACGGTGATGTCGACGGGCGATATCGACGCGGCCGGCGAGAAGCTCGCGCGCTTCGTCAACTACCTCCACGACGAGTACGGCGTCACCGACGTCGACTTCGTCGGGCACTCCAACGGCGGGCTCTTCAGCCGCGCGGCGATCCGCATCCTCAAGCAGACCAATGCGCCCGTCACCGTCCGGTCGCTCACCATGCTCGGCACTCCCAACCAGGGTGGTGTCCCCACGGGCTACACGTGGGGCGAGTACGACAAGGCCGACTGCATGGGCGACTCCTTCTGCGAGCAGTTCAACGAGGCTTGGGTGACGTACGCCGCGTCAGATGACCTCGGCCTCAATCGCGAGGACACCATCAAGTACCTCGACGGCCCCCCGGGATGGAACAACGCCCAGGCCGGCTACCTCGATGGCATCCCGGTCACGATGCTGGCCGGGACCTACTTCGAGGCGGCGGGTGGCGTGCCGACGATGTGGCCCTACGACGGCATCGTGTCCCGCTACAGCGCCTTGGCGGAGGGTGTCTCCGACGAGGTCATCCCGTGGCGCACCTGCTGGGTGGCGCCGCTGACGCACAGCATCTTCATTTCGGATACCTACAACCAGCTGATCAAGCCGGCGACGCCCCTGGACTTCCAGACTGCGCTCACCTGGAACACCGACGCGCTCGCGCGCGTCAACCAGGCGATCGACGAGTCGGATACCGCGCTCAATCAGCCGAACCGCCAGGGCTGCTGAGCGATCTCACCGTTCGGCCAGGCCCTCCAGCGTCGCGCGCACGAGCGCACCGAGGGTGGGCAGGTGGTAGCCGCCTTCCTGCAGCGCCACGGTGGGAAGTCCGAGGGACCCGAGCACCTCGCCGCCCGCGTGGTAGCCATCGAGGGTGATCTCCAAGGGGCTCTCGGGGTCCTCAGCGGCAGCATCGACTCCCAGGGAGACGACCAGCGCCGACGCCCCGAATCGGCTCACGCGATCGGCCAGGAGGCGGACTCCATCGAGCCAGGCGCCGTCGCCCGTGCCGGGCGCGAGCGGCACGTTGATGTTGGCGCCCCTGCCTTCGCCCACGCCCCTCTCATCGGCGTACCCGGCGTAGTGCGGGAACCATCCCGCACCCGGGTCGACATGCAGCGACGCGTAGAGAACATCCCCACGCGAGTAGAAGACGTCCTGTGTGCCATTGCCGTGGTGGGCGTCGATGTCGACGATCGCGACGCGCTCGTGACCTGCACGCCTGAGAGCCTCGGCGCCGACGGCGGCGTTGTTGAGGTAGCAGGATCCGCCGTACGCGGATCGCGTCACATGATGTCCCGGTGGGCGGGTGAGGCCGTAGATCACGTCGCTGCCGACATGGTCGACGCAGGTGAGGGCCACGTCAATGGAGCCGCGCGCGGCCTCCCAGGTGCCCGGGCCGATGAGCGTCATCGTGTCGTAGCCGTAGCGGCCCGACGCACCGTGCACGGCACTCGGCTCCCGCAGTGGCAGGTCGCCCAGCATCCCCGGAGTGGGGAAGAGGTAGGGCACGACGCGGTCCGCGCCGTATTCCCCCCAGCGATCCCAGACCGTCCTCAGGTAGTCGATGAGTGCCGGGTCGTGCACAGCGAGGAGTACGCCGTCGCCATGTGCGACGGCCTCCAGGGTCGGCCACTCGGCGAGTGCGGACTCGATCATGTCGACGCGCTGGGGCACTTCGGTGCCTGGTGTGCGCATGCCGAGCCATATCTCGGCGCTGGGCACGTGGCGACGTGCCTGCGCTGACCGGACCACGCGAATCACGCCCTCACCCTCCCACGGCCTGACAGGATGTTCCGGTGATCCGCTCGACCATCCCGCTGGCGGACGGTGAGCATCTGAGCGTCACGCTCTTCATCCCCGACGCCGTCCCGGCACCGTGCATCCTCGAGGCCCTGCCCTATCGCAAGGACGACATGACGTCGGGCTGGCGCCCGGAGTACCAGCGCTTCTGCGATGACTTCGGCTTCGCGGTCGCGCGCATCGACGTACGCGGCACGGGCAGCAGCAGCGGCCGCGCGACCGACGAATACCCGGAGGCCGAGCAGCGCGACCTTGCGGAGGCGATCGCCTGGCTCGCCGCGCAACCCTGGTGCTCGGGCAATGTCGGGATGTTCGGGACGTCGTACGGAGGGTTCAACTCCTTCCAACTCGCGTGCGAGCGCCCGCCGCATCTGGGCGCGATCATCCCGATCTACGCGACCGATGATCGCTACACCGACGACGTGCACTACATGGGTGGTGCCTTCAAGTGGATCGATCAGGTCGACTACTGCGCCTACATGACGCCCATGGGCGCGCTCCCACCCGTGCCCGAGATGTGGGAGGAGGCGCGCGGCGACCACGATCCTGACTGGCGCGAGGAGTGGATGCGCCGCATCGATGAGCATGAGCCCTGGCAGATCATCTGGATGAGCCATCCGCACGACGATGACTACTGGCGGCACGGGTCGGTAAACCCCGACTACGACCGCATCGAGATTCCCACGATGATCATCGCTGGCTGGGCGGACGGCTATCGCAACACGACCTTCCGCACCATCGAGCGACTCTCCGCGCCGACGCGTCTGCTCGCGGGCCCGTGGTCGCACGCGGCCCCCACCTCGAGCGCTCCAGGCCCGCGCATCGATCACGTGCCGCAGATGGCCGCCTTCTTCGCTGAACATCTGGGCGCACCACCCGGTGCGCCCGCCTCGCTGCCGGAGTGGGCGCTCCCGCACGCGTGGTTCACCCGCTTCTCGCACGCACCGGATCCGGTGCTCGACATCGTCCCGGGGGAGTGGCGCGCCGACACCTGGCCGTCTCCTCGCTCGTCTACGCGCTCGTTCCCGCTCGAGGACCTCCCGACGTACGCCGTACGGCCCGATGTCGGCATCGACGCATGGATCTCGTGCGCGGGCCACCTGCCCTACGGTCAGTCCGGCGACCAGCGTGTGGACGATGCCAAGTCGATGACCTGGGATATCGCCGTAGACGAGCCGATCGAGATCGCCGGTCACGGGCACCTGCGCGCACACGTCACCGCGACATCTCCTCATCCGATCCTCGCCGTCAGGCTGTGCGATGTCGGCCCCGATGGCACATCGACCCTCGTGACCCGCGGCACATTGCTCATCGGTGCCGAAGGCGAGGTCGACATCGAGCTCGAGGCGACCGCGTGGCGATGGCTGCCCGGTCGCACCCTGCGCGTGAGCGTCGCGGGCGCCGACTGGCCCAATGTCGTGGCACCCGGCGGTCCCGGCTTCCTCACTCTGCGCGACGCCGTACTCACCCTGCCGATCTATGACCCCGATCCCGATGCGCCCGTGCCCGACTTCGCCCCCGGCAATGACGCATCGAGCGAGGACACCGAGGGCATCACCTGGCACATCGAGCGCGATGTCGCACGCCGTGTCACCCGCTGCATCGTCGGCTCGGCATCGGACTACGGCACGCCTTTTGGCTCCGCGAGCGAGCGCTACGACGGATGGGTGAGCGTGGACGAGCGCACCTTCGCCCAGCACGCGCACTCCGATGTCGAGTTCACGCTGCGCTTCGATGCGACCGACACGACCGATGCCGTTGCCGCGACCACGCGCTCCGTCATGGACCTGTCGACTCGGGACGACTGCTACGACCTGCGGATCCACCTGACCATCTCCGACGGCGGCGAGGTCATCCGCGAACGCACCTGGGAGCGGACCTTCCCCCGGGCTTAGCTCGACGGCATACTTCGCCTATGGAAGCCGCCCTTCCCCGGGAGCACTACGTCGACCCCGCGGCCTTCGCCCACGAGCGGGAGATGCTGCGTCACGAGTGGACCTGCATCGGTCGGCTCGATGAGCTCGGTCTCGATCAGCGTGACCGGGTGGCCGTCGTCGACTTCTACGGCGAATCCGTCCTGGTGACCAACGATGGGTCACTGCACGCGCACGCCAACGTCTGCCGCCATCGCGGCGCGCAACTCATGCCCGCGGACTCACCGCCCTGCGGCGTCAAGGCACTGCGCTGCCCCTATCACTCGTGGACCTATGCCCTCGACGGTTCGCTCATGCATGCTCCGCACGCGGATGACATCGATACTGCGGACTTCCACCTGACCTCGCTGGCGGCCGACACATGGGGTGGCTGGCTGTGGATCGCGGAGTCGCCTCGCACCACGCTTCTCGACCAGCTCGGTCCCGTGCCCGACCGCGTCCGACGCTATCCGCTCGCGGACCTCGCTCTCGGGCTGCGCTTCACGTACGACGTGGATGCCAACTGGAAGGTCATCGCGGAGAACTACAACGAGTGCTACCACTGCGGGCCCGTCCACCCTGAGCTCTCGCGCCTCGTCCCCGCCTTCGCCGGAGGCGGTAGGGACATCCCCTGGGAGAACGGCGTACCCCACCGCGAGGGCGCATGGACCTTCACGATGAACGGCACGACGGACCGCGAGCCCTTCCCCGACCTCGACGAGCACGAGCGCGTGAAGCACAAGGGGGAATTGATCTATCCCAACCTCCTGCTCAGCCTGTCCGCCGAGCATGCCGCGGCCTTCGTGGTCACCCCCCTCGCTGTCGATCGCACCCGGATCGTCTGCGACCTGCTCTTCCATCCGACGGAGACGGCGAAGGACGCCTTCGATCCGTCAGACGCCGGCGACCTCTGGGACCTGGTCAACCGTCAGGACTGGGCCATCTGCGAGTCGGTCCAGCGAGGCGTGTCCTCGCGGTACTTCCGCGGCGGCTGGTACGCGCCGATGGAGGACGACTCCCTCGACATTCGCCGGTGGCTCCTGAGCAGACTGGGCGACTGATACCCGGATGCCCGATTTTGCCGCTTGTCCGGGGACGAGGTGGTACATATGGGCCACATTCGGATGGGAGACAACATGCGCCGACTCCTCGTTGCCCTGGCCGCCCCTGTGCTCGCCCTCGCCCTGCCGTTGGCCTCCGCCGCCCCAGCGGTTGCCGACGAACCCGTGGTCCTCACGATCGGAATCAACGAGGACATCGACTCGGCGAATCCGTTCACCGGCCTTTCGTCGTTGGCGTATGAGCTATTCACGCTCCAGTACCCGACTCTCACCCAGTACGCCGCAGAGGACTTCGGCATCGTGCCGGGGCTCGCCGAGTCGTGGGAGGAGTCCGCGGACCAGCGCTACTGGACCTATCGGCTACGTCCGGGGATGAAGTGGAGTGACGGCACGCCCCTGACGGCAGAAGACGTGGCCTACACCTTCAATCGCATCATCGACGGCAAGTACGAGAAGACCAACTTTGGCTCCTACACGGCAAGCATGGTCCGCGCCGAGGCCCTCGACGACGTGACCGTGCGCATCGAGGTCTCCAAGCCGAGTCCGGTCATGGACCACCTCTTCGTCTTCATCCTTCCCAAGCACATCTGGGAGTCGATCGACGGCAAGGAGGTGCGCAAGTACGACAACGAAGGCACGCCCGAGTCGCCGACGGTCGGATCAGGCCCCTACGTCATGGTCGAGCGCCAACCCGGCCAGTTCATTCGCCTGATGGCCAATCCCAACTGGTACGGCGGGGAGCGTCCTGTCGACGAGATCGTCTTCCGAGTCTTCAATAATGCTGATGCGCTGGGTCAGGCCCTCAAGTCCGGGGAGATCGACTTCGCGCACGGTTTGGATCTCGGGGTCTACGAGTCCCTTCAGGGGATACCGGAGATCACCACAGTCTCGTCGAGCCCAGCCAGTTACAGCGAGGTCGCCTTCAATGCCGGCGCGGCCCTCGAGGACGGGACCCCGATCGGTGATGGCAACCCGCTCCTGAAGGATCCCGCGCTTCGCCAGGCGCTTCAGTGGACGGTAGACCGCCAGGCCATCGTCGACCGAGTTCTCGGCGGTCAGGGAGCGGCCGGATCGACAGTGATCCCGCCCCTCTACACGCAGTGGCATCTCGATCCCGCCAATCCATATTCCTACGACCCGGCCAAGGCTGGGCAGCTCCTCGATGCGGCGGGCTATGCGTTGGGCGGAGATGGCGTTCGCGTCGATGCGCAGGGCAATCGCCTCAGTTTCGAATTGCTATACCGCAACGACTCGCCGGAGTCGCAGAAGTCATCCGAGTTCGTCCAGTCCTACTTCGGCGATGTCGGCGTCGAGGTGCAACTCAAGGGTGTTTCGGAGGACGCCCTCTACGAGATCGTGGGCCAGGGGAACTTCGACATGTTCGAGTGGGGTTGGGGTGTAGAGCCGGACCCCAACTACATGCTCTCGACGTTCACCTGCGGATCTCGCTCCTATGAGGAAGACGGCACGATCTACGCCAACCTGTCCGACTCCTTCTACTGCAATCCCGAGTACGACAAGCTCTTCGAGCAGCAGGCGACCGAGACCGACTTCGCCGAGCGCCAGGTGATCGTCAGGGAGATGCAGCAGATGCTGTACGACACTGGCGTCTACCTGGTGACTTACTACGCCAACGGTCTCGAGGCCTACCGCAATGATCGCTTCACGGGCTGGGTCCCGCAGCCGGCGGAGAACGGAGCCCTCATCTACCAGTGGGGCACCTGGTCCTACTTCACTGTCGCACCGGTGACGGCGGCGAGCAATGGGGATTCTCCGGCAGCGTCTGCATCCCCGGGAGCCGCCAGCGGATCTTCGGCTGCGGCCGTCGAGCCCGAGTCGGGCAGCATCTCGGGTCTCGTCGTCGTCCTCATCGCAGCAGGGGTCATCATCCTCATCCTCGTGGTTGCGGTGGTCATGCTGCGGCGCAAGTCGACCGACGACCGGGAGTAACCGTGCATGTCCAGGGGCGGTTGGCCCGGATCCACTACAAGCAGGACGGAGAGGGTCCGGACATCGTGTGGGTCTCGGGTGCAGGCGGGACGATCGGCTCGTGGGACGCCTATCAGATCCCGTACTTCTCAGAGGGGTTCCGCAATACGACGTTCGATTGCAGGGGAGTAGGCGAGACGACGACGGATCAGCCGGAGCCATGGACGGTCGAGGACTTCGCCGCTGACGTGATCGACCTGATCGAGGCGGCGTGCGCACCCCCCGTGGCCATCATCGGGCTGTCCTTCGGGGGCGGCATCGTCCAGCAGGTCGCTATCGACAGGCCGGACCTTGTGGCCTGTGTCATCACGATGGGCACCGGCGCCGTCAGCCGGGGCTGGACGTGGGACTACCAGATGGCGGAGATCGAATGGCGTCGTGCGGGTAATCGACTTGACGGAATGATGGCGGTGATCCACTACGCCGCGATGTACTACCCGGCCCGGGTCCTCGGCGATCCGATCCTCTGGCCGAAGCTGAGGGATGAGCTCCTCGAGTACTACGAGACCGACACCGCAGAGGATTCGGTCATCTCGCAGTGGCTTCCGTGCGTTCTCTTCGACCAGCGGGAGCAACTGCCCCACGTCCGAGTGCCCATGCATGTCATCGCGTTCGACCAGGATGTCCAAGCGGTACCGCAGGACGGAGAGGAGGTGGCTGCGCTTGTCCCCGGGGCGGAGTTCCACCTGTTCGAAGGGATGGGCCATTGCTCCATCTACGGACATACGCAGGATGTGCTGAATCCCTTCATCGAAGCCCTCGTCCGGCGCTACCTATGAACGTGCGTCAGCCCCTAGGATCCCGCGCGTGACCAACATCGCGATCGTCGGCCTCGGGGCGCTCGGCTCCGCTGCCGCCTGGGAAGCGACCCGCCGTGGCTACAGCGTCATCGGCCTCGAGCAGTTCGAGCTCGGCCACGAGCGGGGTGCCTCTCACGACACCTCTCGGATCCTGCGGCACAGCTACCACACGCCGCACTACGTCGAGTTGACCTTCCGCGCCTACGACGCGTGGGCCGAGCTCGAGGCCGACTCGGGTCTCTCGCTCGTCACGCAGACCGGCGGTGTCGACTTCTTCCCGCCCGGTGCCGCGATCGACATCTCGACGTACACCGCGAGCATGGATGCCCTCGGCATCCCCTATGACGTCCTCGACAACGCCGCCGTGCGGGAGCGCTGGCCGCAGTTCACCCCTCCCGAGGGCACGACGTCCCTCTACCAGGAGCGCTCCAGCATCGTGCCGGCTGCACTCGGCACCGCGACAATGCAGCGACTCGCTCGCGAGCGCGGTGCCGACCTGCGCGATCGCACGCGTGTTGAGGCCATCGAGCCGACGGCCACGGGCGTTCGCCTGATCACCTGCGACGGTGTCGTCACCGCCGACCGGTGCATCATCACGGCGGACGCCTGGACGTCCGCGCTCACGTCCCCGCTCGGGTGGCCCATCCCGCTTACCGTCACTGAGGAGCAGATCACCTACGTCACCGTCCCGCCGACGTACGCCGATCTGCCGCTGTGGATCTGGATGGACGATCCGAGCTTCTACGGTTTCCCGTCCTACGCCGTCCCGGGCACTGAAATGGAGCGGGTGGGCCCGGCCATGACGATGAAGGCTGCCGAGGACTGCGGCGGCCCGACGGTGACGGGTGACGAGCGCTCGGGAGAGATCGACCCGCTCATGCTGGATCGACTGATGGGATTCCTGCGGTCGAACTTCGCCGGTGTCGGAGATCCCGTGCGCTCGAAGCGATGCCTGTACTCCCTGACCGCAGACCGGGATTTCGTCATCTCCCCGGTCCCCGGCTACGAGAACGTGATCGTCGGCCTCGGTGCGGCACACGCCTTCAAGTTCGCCCCTGCCTTCGGCGGCATGCTGCTGGACCTCGTCGACGGCAAACCGGTCGATCCCGTCTTCCAACTCGATCGTCCGGGGATCACCGACCCGGCCTACGAAGCCAACTGGCTCGTCTGACCTCGCTTGTCGCGTTCCGTTCTCAAGGGCAGCTAGCCCTCGACGCCTTCGCGCTCGTAGAAGACCTTTGTGAAGGGCGTCGGGTCGCGCAGTGCCCACTTCTGGGTGCCAAATGCACTGACGCGGATGGCCGGACTCGACGCGGCTAGTCGTTCGCGCCCGAACTCGGTGCAGACCGAGCCGGTCCCGTCGGCGGTGACCGGTGAGAGGGTTCCCGCACAGAGGTTGAAGGCGATCGTGCCGCTCAAGCTGTAGATCTTCGCGTCGAACGTGCCCCCCGCCGTCAGGGCGATTTCTGAGACGGTAGCTCCCGTCATCTTCAGGCGGCCCGTGGCTGTGACGGTGTAGGAGCCGAGGGCGTCTAGGTCCAACGTCGCCTTGACCGTGGTGTTGATGTCGACCTTTAAGGTGCTGCTTGATCCCGGCCGCGGGATGTCCACATCGACCTCAACCGGATCGAAGGCCACGTCCACCGGTCCAAGGCGCACTTCACCTTTGCCAGTGAAGTCGAGTTCGAAGATCTCGGGCCGCATTCTGATTTCGCCCTTGACCTGGACGAGGAGCCCTCGCCCCATGCGCACATTGCCGATCTCAAGGCCGGCATCGACGTCTGCCTCGAACTTGTCGGCGGCGGTATCGAGGAGGAATCTGAGCTTGGGACTAGTGCCGGGTGTCGACCCACGAAGTGTCACGCCGTAGAACTCCAGCAGCGGCGGCTTGATCTCAGCACTGAGGCGGATCCCCGCTGGGCTCACGGAGAACTCCGCCGCGAAGTTGGCCGGCGACCCGAGTACGCGACCGTTCACGACGACCGCCCAGCCCGCGTCGATCTTCTGGGACGTGGCCCCTTGCGGGACGGTGCAGCCGGCGGGTGCCAGCAGGAGTTGGACGTAGTTGGCCGTGAGGAAGCCGACGCCGCCGAAATCGACGAAGTCAGCACCGCCGTCGCTGCCCATGGAGAACCGCAGGCATGGCTTCAGTGCGTCGAGGCTCGTGGCCAAGGCAATGGGGGTGCCGTCGGCGACGCCGATGCTGGACATCCAGCCTGGTGGCAGTGTCACGTCGGCGTTGAGCCCGAGGGTGGGTGTCGTCGTAACGACATCGAACTCCGCGCTTACGGACAACTGGCGCATCGTCAGGCCCTCAACTCCGAAAGCGTTCTGCGCCCCCCCGCTGACGAGACCACCCTGCACCGCGATCTTGAACTGCGCGCCGGAGTACTTCACGCCGATGCGTACCTCGAGTGGGGTGCTCGACGACGGCGTCCCCTCGATGTCGAGCCGAGCGCGGCCGAAGAAGTAGCCGTCGACCTGGGGTGTGCCCGCTGCAGGCATGGTGAGGTCGAGGCCGAAGCCGACCCCTTCGAGGAGCAGGGCGGCTCCATCGCCCTGGTAGAGCGCGACTTCTCCCGCGGCGTTGTACTGCACCTGGAACGACGCCTTTGTCAGATCTGTCGCAAGGTCGGCCTTGAAGGTCACGCCCTCCCCGGGGATTCCGAATCGTGTCTTGAGGGAGTCGGGGAAGAGGAACCCGCCCGCGAGGACAACCCTGTTGGCATCGATCGTGGACGGCGCGCCATCGAC
>JBMOIL010000016.1:0-22791 GCA_049317345.1 Candidatus Nanopelagicales bacterium | reverse complement strand
CGCAGGTGCACTTTGGAGGACTTGTAGGAGCAGTGCTCGCTCCACATGACCGAATACATCGCGAGCTCACTGGAGGTCGGCCGGCGCCCGAGGATCTCGCGGATGCGGGCGTACTCGTCGGGCTTGAGGCCCAGGTCGGCGTAGGGCTGCTCGGCCTCAGGGGTCGCGGACGCGAGGGCGACGGTGTCGAGAGCCACGGGACGATCCTGCCACGTTGGCCCTGGGGGACCGCCGCGACGAACGTTCATGGGCCCGGAACGGGCTGAATTCCGTGGGGTCTGTGGAGAGTCGTGAGGACATACCGCACGGCGGGGGTGCATGCTAAGCGCCGGAGTATCCCTCGGGGTTAGGAGAAGAAATGAAGTCACTGGCCCGAGCTTCACTTGTGGTCCTTACGTCCATCAGTCTCGTCATGGCATTCGGTGCCACTGCGGCTCAAGCGGCCGCGACCGTCGGCAAGCCGTGCGCTCGGGCAGGAATGACAACGGTCGATGCCCAAGGTCGCAACCTGGTATGCGTGAAGGTCAAGACGGGCAAGGACAAAGGCAAGCTTCGGTGGAAGCTCGCGTCCACACCCCCGCCGACTCCAACGCCCAGTAACGCCGAGCCGGGTGCCGCCTGTTCAACGTCGGGTCAACTGGCTCCTATGCGCGCATTCGGCATCGCGATCTGCACTTCGGGTCGGTGGACCTACGCCTTCACCCAGGACCTGCCGGCCACGACGGGCTACACGTCGCGGCCCAGTTGGTACCCGACCGTGGACGCGGTGTTTGGTCAACCGGACGCGACCTGTGCTGCCTCCACGGTGAAGTTCACCCACACCATCATCCCGCTGGACACGCTCACATCCTCAATCCCGTACGGCATGATGATCGGCAGCCACGTCACTCCCATCGACCACGCCTACCTTGGCCTGAAGAGCCTCGAACTCACCGACGCGGCGCGCCAGAGTGCTGCATTCGTGCCGGTCACGTCACCGGCAGCCGGCACCGTGATCGAGGTAGGCACGCTTCCCGCAGAAGGCACGACCACGGTGAATCGCGTGGTCATCAACCATGGGTGCGGCGTCTACACGGTCTATATGGTCTTGGACCGCCTTGATGCGGGGGTGCAGCGGGGGACCAAGCTGGCCGCGGGGCAGCAATTCGGCTCGCAGCGCGATCACCCGCTCGACTTCAACGTCTTCTGGGGCGGCACGTGGCTGACGGGCCTCGCCAATCCCCTCTCCTACGCCTATGGAGAAGCGTGGAAGCCTTACACCGCCGATCCGAGCCCGTTCTTCACACCTCAACTCGCCGCCGCTTACGAGGCCGTGCTGCAGCGCACCGCCGCCCCCCGGTGGTGGAAGGTTGACTTCGACATTCGGGGTGCGGCCTCAGGCTCATGGTTCCTCGCAGGCACTGCGGGTTACTCGGGAATCCCGATCTCCTCCATCAAGCCTTACGAGTGGGCTCCAATCGGCCAGATCCCCGGAAAGAACAACTACGCCTACGGCCATCTCGCCCTCGCACCTCACTGGACTACCCCATCGACGTGGATCGCGTCCATGGGTTGGTTCGCTGACGCGGCGGGGGACGCCGACATGCGCGGAGGTGGCCAGTTCGCCCTGTCCCTTGACGGTGGACTCCCAAGTCCCGATGAGGTGACCGCTGCTGACGGAACCGTGGTCTATCCCCTGCACTCCCTCGAGTCGCGCACCGCAAGCGGCGATCCCTTTGAGATCGATCCCAGCACCAAGACGCCATGGCCCGTGGGCTACCAGGCGGTCCCGGGTACTTCGAAGCAGGGCACCATGGCGATCCGGGTCAATGCCGACGGATCACTAACCGTGGAGGTCATCGCCAACCCAACCGGAAGCTTCTCGGGATTCACGTCTGCCGCCAGGACCTACATGCGCTAACCCGTTCCCCACCGCACATCCAGGAACCTCGGGCGCTGGGACCTCAGACTGACGACACCATCATGACGCAACCATGCTGCGTATGGCGGAGACGAAGAAGCCCAGGCCGTCCGTCGAGGGACCGGTGAGCGACTCGACGGCGTGCTCCGGATGAGGCATGAGGCCGACGATCGTGCCGGAGGGATTGGAGATGCCTGCGATGTCGCGCAGGCTGCCATTGGGATTGACATCGAGGTAGCGCGCGATGACGAGGCCCTCGCCCTCGAGGCGGTCGAGTGTCGCGTCGTCGGCGACGTAGCCACCCTCGCCGTTCTTGAGCGGGATGACGATCTCCTCACCCGCAGCGTAGGCATTGGTCCACGTCGTGTCGGTGCGTTCCATGCGAACGCGCTGATCGCGACAGATGAAGTGCAGGTGGTCGTTGCGGGTGAGGGCACCGGGGAGCAGGTGGGACTCGCAGAGGATCTGGAAGCCATTGCAGATGCCCAGTACGGGTAGGCCCTCGCCCGCGCGCGCGATGATCGACGTCATGACTGGCGCGAACTTCGCGATGGCACCGCAGCGCAGGTAGTCGCCGTAGGAAAAGCCACCGGGGAGGACGACGGCATCGACACCCTTGAGGTCGTCGTCGCCATGCCAGAGGGAGACGGACTCGCCGCCGGCGAGGCGCACCGCACGCGCGGCGTCGCGATCGTCGAGCGAGCCGGGGAAGGTAACGACGCCGATCTTCACCGCTAGTCCTCGACCCGGAGCGTGTAGCTCTCGATCACGGGGTTGCTGAGAAGCTCCTCGGCCATGCGATGCAGGTCGGCGAGTGCCGCATCGGTGGCGTCGCCGTCGAGGGTGATCTCGAAGCGCTTGCCCTGGCGCACATCGGCGACACCATGCACGTCAAGGCGTGCGAAGGCACCCATGACGGCGCGGCCCTGCGGATCGAGGATCTCCGGCTTGAGCATGACGTCGACGACGACGCGGGCCATCGGATCTCCTCGGGGTCGGCTGCGCCGTCAGTCTATGGGCGAGCCAGCGGCCCGGGCGGGGAGGTCCGCGGGCCTGTCAGCGCCAGAAACGACCGGTCTTGCGCCACACGGTCGGCGACTGCTGAGCGGAGGACACCTGACCTGCTGCTCCGCCGAAGTCGCCGGTGCCCCCGACGATCGGACGCGAGACGGGCGTGCCGTCCTCCCCTGTGGAGAGCGTGATGCCGGTGACGATCATCGTCCCCGTCTTGAACTCCTGCTCGAGCATCGTGAGCACGGGCGTGACGCCGTCGATCTCGTCGTACTCGATCCGGCTCGCGAAGTAGTCGCCGGACTTCTTCTTGTCGCCGGCGGACTTGAACATCGAACCGCCGACACCGAGGAAGGTGCCTCCAGGAATCTCGACGGTGGCGGGATTGCGGCCGGCGTCTTCGAACCACGTGAGCGGCTTGGCACTACCCGAGGGTGCGGCGAGCTTGGCGGTGATCGAGCGGCCGTTGGCGCTCAGAGTGAGCTCACCGCGGTAGCCCGAGAGCGACCCCGTGCCGCCGAGGACCGCGAATGTCGATGTTTGCGCGGGGCCTGCCTTGCTCCGGGCGATCGTGCGCGCAAAGAGCGACCCTGTCGCGGTAACGACCTGCATGTCGACGGCGTCCGTCACAATGCCGCGGGAATCACCGGCGCGGGTCGCGATGAGGACGTAGGAGTCGGACGCCCCTGTCGCACGCAGCAGCGAGACGTCACCGATCCCCTGCGGGGCGCTTCCCTCGTGCGCCGCCTCGACGATGTTGTCGAAGGTGAAGGTCTGCGCCTTCAGGTCCTTGTCGACGAAGATGTCGTAGGCCATGAGGTACTTGTCGCCCACCTTGCGCATGAGCAGGGTGCCGCGCGCGGATGCGTAGGCGCCTGTGCCTCCCGTCACCGGCATGACGTGCAGGTCCACCGGTGGCTTGCCCTTGGGGTCCTCGTTGACGGACTGCGCGAAGATCTGGCCATCCTTGAGTTGGATCTGTGACTGGGTGTCGCGCAGCTCGGCATCCTTCTTGGGCGACGGCGCGACCACGCGCAGGACCGTGGTGAGCGTGCCCACCTTCTTACCGGCCATATCGCTCACGGTGCCCTGCGTAATCGTGAGATCACCGATCGCCTTGGCATTGCCGTAGGGGGCGATCTGCCGGCTCGTGAACTTCGCGTAGAAGCTGAAGGTCTTCTTCACCACCGCACGTGGGGTCGGCTCGGCAGCGGGTGCCGGAGCGGCCGTCGCTGTGGGGGCGACCAGGGCGGTGGCGGCGAGCGCCGCGGCCGCAAGCGCGGTGACGATGACCTTCACGTGTCCTCCCAGATATCTCATCGAGGGTACGTCGTCGAACGAGGTCGAGGGAAATCGATGCTAGGCAGCGGGCGGCAGATCACTGCGATAGACGAGCAGGCGGGCCGCTGTGCCCACCGCGAGCACGTCGGCATTCAGCAGATAGGGCACCTGACCCTGAAGGACCGACGTCACGGCCGCCTCGACCTTCATCGCGATGTCCGGGCACATCATGCGCGTGAGCGCCATCGGGCCGATCTGGATCGTGTCGTCGTGCACCGTCACGCTCGCGTGGCCGTTATTGCAGCCCGCCTCGACGTGCAGGTGACCATCAGTGATCTCGAAAGTCGAGCGGATTCCGCCGGGCAGCGGCCACGCACCATCGGCGTCGCGGATCTCGGTGAGCACCCACGTCGAGCCCTCGAGCGACCACACGCGCGATGCGGGGGCTGAATCCGGGGGATTGATGCCATCGTCCACGACTCCAAGCCTCCCACGCCGGGAGTGCGGATGCGAGATCCGCGCGTAGGCTCACAGGGTGAACAAGCGCCTCTACGACCTCTTTTGGGGCACCTCGCTGCGCACGACGACGGCCCTGCACCGGGTCGTGCACAAGGTGAGCGGGGGTCGGGTCTGGCGGCGCTTCCCCGGCGGGGCTCAGGTCGTGTGGATCACCACCATGGGGCGCAAGTCGCGCGAGTGGCGCACCAATCCCCTGCTGGCTGCGCGCGTGGACGACGGCTGGTGCGTCGCGGGGTCCAATGCCGGCCAGGCTAAGGTGCCGGGCTGGGTCTTCAATGCCCGCGAGCATCCCGAGGGCTACGTGCTCATCAACGACGATGCGTGGCAGTGCACCTTCGTCGAGGCCGAGGGCGCCGATCGCGATCAGCTCTTCGAGCGCATGGCCGCGATGTGGAAGTCCTTCGAGATGTACGCCGAGAACGCCGGGCGCTACATCCCCGTCTTCAGGATCGTGTTAGGCGAGCCGATCAGCAAGGGCGCGATACCCGCCTAAGCGGCACTAGCCACTCGAGTGCGCAACTGCGGAGGGACGGTCTCCACGGACGTGATCGTGTCCTGGATGCGATTCCAGATGGCTCGACTGTTCGTGCGCCCATAGGCATGGAGACCATCGGGTGCGAGTGTGAGCCCAAGGTCGTTGACCTTGACCAGGCGGAGGTTGGCGTGGCGCTGCGCGGCCGCGTCGAGTTGGAAGTCATGGATCGCTCGACAGGCCGGGCAACTCGTGTAGTACGGCTTGACCCAGAAGACACGCCGGTCCTTGCCCGCCAAGCGCATGAACTTGTCGATATCCGCGGCCGAGGGACCCCCATCATTGGTCCCCAGGTTCACAACGATGGTGTCCGGGCCCCGGCGGATCGCCTGTCGCCACTTCGTCACATTGGTTGTCCCGACGACGCTCACCCCGGCCTTGACGACGCCCCTACCCCTCATGACTTGCCTCAACTTGATGCCATTGATGGCGAAGGTGTGGAATCTGCCGCCGACGATCGTTCCCTCGGCACCACTGGAATACTCGCCCGGGAACATGTCATTGATCATGACGACGACGTGAGAGTCCCCCATGAACGTCACCTGGGGGGCCGGCGTGCGCGGCTGGCTCGTAGAGGGAGCGCGGTCCGTGCCTGCACCGCCAGCATGGGCGGGGGCGAGGCCGAGCGCGGCCGCCGAGAGCGCGAGTCCCACACCAGCGAGAGCCGGGAGGGCAAGGAAACGCCGCATGCGCGCAATATAGGGGGAAGTCCCCGGGAATGCTCGCTTTGCCGGACTGCGCGCTCAACGGCGGGCGGCGTACGCCGAGGCCACCATGTCGCTCAGGTCGCGCTGGGCGGTCCAGCCCAGTTCGGCAGAGATGCGATCCACCGAGGCGACGAGCTCGGGCGGATCACCGGCACGACGGGCCACAGCGACTGCGCCGACATCGCGACCGACGGCGTCCGAGACGGCCGCCATGACCTCGAGGACGCTCGAGCCCACTCCGGTGCCGACATTGAAAGCGGCAGCCACATCGCCCCGCTCCGCGAGCGCGGCAGCGGCAACGTGGGCGGCCGCGACATCGCTCACGTGGATGTAGTCGCGCACGCAGGAGCCATCCACAGTGGGGTAGTCGGTGCCGAAAACCTGTGGGGCATCACCACGATCCAGAGCATCGAAGACCATGGGGATGAGGTTGTTGACGCTGGTGTCACCCAGTTCGGGCGACCCGGCGCCCGCGACGTTGAAGTAGCGCAGGGACACCCACGACAGCGGTGTCGAGTCGGCGCGGGCCACGGCCTCGTCGCGCACCATCCACTCGCCGATCACCTTGGTCTCGCCGTACGGCGACAGCGGCGCGAGCGGCGAATCCTCGGAGATGGGAGACCACGGCGGCTCGCCGTAGACCGCAGCGGAGGAGGAGTAGACCATGCAGGGCGTGGCCGCATCGGCCATCGCCTGCAGGAGCGACGTCATGCCGCCGACGTTCTCGCGGTAGTAGAGCAGCGGCTTCTCCACTGACTCGCCGACAGCCTTCTTGGCGGCGAGGTGGATCACACCGGTGACGCCGTCGAGTGCATGGCGCACGGCATCGGTGTCGAGGACGGAGGCCTCGATGAAGTCCGCGCCGTCAGGGATGCGCGCACGAAGCCCGCTCGACAGGTCGTCCAGGATCGTGACCTCGCGCCCACTCACCAGCAGATCGCGCGCCACGTGCGCACCGATGTAGCCGGCTCCCCCCGTCAGCAGCCACCTCGTCATTTTCGACCTTCCTGGTAGGAGTCAAGCGCTTCCGAGACGAAGGCCACGAGCTCAGCAGCCACTGCCCGGGCATGGTCTGCCTGGGCGCTTCCGACGTGACCGGCGTCGTATCGGACGCGGTTCCGGGTCTGTCGCAGGACGTCGTAGTCGCGGGCGGACTTCGTGGACGACGAGTCCCCCGCCATGATCACGAGGACAGAACCGACTGTGGCGTGGGCACCATCCCCGCGACCAGGACGGACGCCGAGTGCGGCCATGAGCGCCTCCCCTGCATCGTGCGCAGCGTTGTACGCGACATCGAAGGCTACGTGAGGGCTGGCTATCTGCGCTGCTGCGTCAAGGCCATCGCGTGCATGCGCGAGGAAAATCGCGGCACGCTGCGGATCGGCGGGAGTCTCTCGCAGGCGACCTGATGAGACCAGGTCCAAGAGTCCGCGCCGCTGCGCGTCACTGAGATCGTTCACGCGACCTCCAGGACGACGGGGATGAGGGCACCCGAACGGACCTCTCGCGTGAAGACTGTGTCGGATGCCCACTCCGACTCGGAGAGAATCGTCGCATTGACCTCACGGTGAAGGCGTGTCGATGCCCGACGGCAGGCCTCGTACACCTCGTCGACCTGTGGCGCGCCTACGACGAGGACGTCGATATCCCCGGGGTCTTCGCCTGACTCACCTTCGGATCTACGCGCCCACGATCCGTAGATGAAGGCGTGCTCGATGCCGGTGATGTCGGCGAGACTCTCGGCAAGCACGCGCGGGGGACCGAATGCTCGGATGAGGAGTTCGCGGAGCGGGGCGGCGTAGGGAGACGTCGACGAGAGCGTCAACTGCCGGGTCCTGCCCACACGGCTGTCGTCCACAATGCCCGCATCCATGAGTCGGCCGATCTCTCGGTGGGCATTGCCCTCGGCCACATCCGCAGCTTCAGCGAGCTCGGTCAAGGAAAGAGGGGTAGGGCTGAGAGCGAGACAGGCGAGGAGTCTCGCTTGGGCATCCGATCGGAAGATCGGAAGCAGCCGAGGAGCCTCACTTCTCATAAGTGAAGGATATCTTCTCGAATTGAGATGTCAAGACTTCAGGCGAAGCGGTCCCCGGTGAGCAGCTCGTAGGCCTCGACGTACTTCGCCCGCGTCTTCTCGACGATCTCGTCGGGCAGCGGGGGCGGCGGATCACCGGAGTCCTTGGACCAGCCCGAGGCCGGCGAGGTGAGCCAGTCGCGCACGAACTGCTTGTCGTATGACGGCTGCGCGCGCCCCGGCTCCCACTGATCAATCGGCCAGTAGCGCGAGGAGTCGGGCGTGAGCACCTCGTCACCCAGCACCATGCGCCCGGCATAGCGACCGGCGCGGGCAATGCCGAATTCGAACTTCGTGTCGGCCAGGATCAGCCCGCGCTCCTCCGCGATCACGGCTGCGCGGCGGTAGACGTCGAGCGAGAGGCGCTTGAGGTCCTGCGCCTCCTCCTGGCCGACGAGCACGATCGTCTCGTCGTAGGTGATGTTGACGTCGTGCTCACCCATCGGTGCCTTGGTCGCGGGCGTGAAGATCGGCTTGGGGAGCTTCGAACCATCTTTGAGTCCCGGCGGCAGGCCGTTGCCGCAGATCGCACGCGTCTCGACGTACTCCGTGAGACCCGATCCCGCGAGATAGCCGCGCACGACGCACTCCACGGGCATCATCTCGAGTGGCTCGCACAGCATCGCGCGACCGCGCACGGACTTCGGCACCTGCGTGGACACGAGGTGATTGGGCACCACGCCCTGCATCCGGTCGAACCACCACAGGCTGAGCTCCGTCAGGATCCGTCCCTTGTCGGGGATCTCAGTGGGGAGCACCCAGTCGTACGCCGAGATGCGATCCGAGGCGATGAAGAGCAACTGCCCGTTTGGTCCCTCGTATAGGTCGCGGACCTTGCCCGAATACAGATGGCGATAGCCCTCGGGAAGGTCGTACTCGGTCACCCGCGCATCCTCGCAGAGGGCGGCACCCACTCCCACTCAGCCACTCTGGATTGCCGCCAAGGACCATCGCTAGCGACATCGTGGAGAAGCTGAGTGGAGATCGGCTAGTGGATGGCTCCCGGGTCACATCGGCGAACGAGCCGCGCCGCCTCGGTCGGGGATGCCGGCGCACCCACCCTCGAAGGGACACGCGTTCGAGTCGGTCACACCCGCGGACTCCTGCTCGGCAGGCGCCTGGCCGCTGCTGAACCCGCCGGTGATGGCACGCAGCCCGAAGACCATGAGGGAGGCCTTGGTCACGGAGGACTTCCAGGAGGGACGCTTCGCCGGCTCCTCGAGGTTCGCCGGCTGCAGGGCAGGCTTGACGTTGATGTCATCCAACGCTGCACCCACGGCCTTGGCTGGCTTGCTGAGTTTGCGTGAGACCGCGCCTGCGGCCTCGCCAATGCCCAAGAGCAGGACATCCGTGGCAACAGAGATCCCCTCGAAGACGAGGTCCGATCCCGTCAGCGACTCGCCATTGGCGCTGCGCTCCAGCGCGGTGACGCCGAGTGACGCACTCGACGTCAGGAGCGAGATCGCCACCACGGAGTACCACTGCGCTCCTGGCAGGGCCAGCGAGACCGCGATGCTCGTCACCGCGAGAACATCGCGACCGAAGTCCCACCAGGTGTAGGCGCCGTCGGGGTCGCTCCTGTTGAGTGGATCCGCCTCCGCGTATCCGTATCCCGTGGTCGATGACCCCGGCTGGGAATCGAAGGCAATGAAGGCACCGAGCGCCGGCAGGTAGGGGCGCGCCGTCTTCAGGACGATGCCCGATGGCCCCGGCATAGTCGGCTGCAGCTGCGCGAAGGCGTATCCGTACTCCGGCGATCCGGGCCCGCCTCCTCCGCCCAGTGGCTCACCGAAGGGACCGAGCGCCTCAGCGAGGAAAGCACCGTCCTGGCTCGCGACGACGGCACCTGCTGAGTCGGTGCGCACGATGAACTCACCGCGGATTCCCGGGTGGTCGATCGTGGTCTGCGCTGCCTTGCGCCACAGGGCACCGCCCGGCAGCAATACCCGCACCTCGGCGGACCCATCGCCCAAGATCACCGCGGGCGCTGTCGCGCTCGGTGACGAGTACCCCATGAGCCACTCGACGGTGGCGGAATCGTCAGCGGATCGTTGGGCCACCAACCGACCCAAAGCATGATCGAGGTCCGAGGTGATCGGGCCGTCGACGATCCGATAGGGCAGGCCCCCCCACTGCCAGGCGATGGCGATCTCAGATGCAGCTGAGCTCACCGCGGTCAGTCGCCCGATGTCGTCCCAGGTGAGTTTGGCCTTGCCCTCACCCGACAGCAGCGGATCGGAGGTGCTGACCGGTCGTCCGGCGCCGTCGTAGCAGGTCGCATAGGCGCGACCGTCGCGCTCGCCGCCGGTGCGATTGAGGTCGATACCCGGGTCGGCATAGGCGCCGTCGCACTCGGCCTGCGGGTCGAAGGTGTAGCCGAAGGAGACTTTGTCGCGACCGATGCCGGCCAGCGAGCCATCGACCTTGAGGACCGCATCCGTCAGTCGTCGTGCGTCGTCGTAGGCATAGGACCAGGAGCGCTTCGTCGCGCCATCGCCTTCGAGTTCGGTCGTGCGGTTCGTGATTCGCCCAGCGTCATTGGCCTTGACCGAGTCGGAGATGGCGTGCTTGCCCTTGGCATCGATGCGCGTGCCATCGACAGTGCCACTGGGCGCGTAGGTCCACGACTGCGTCGCTCCATTGCCGTAGGTCACCTCGGACACCCGACCCTTGGCGTCGTAGTCCACGTTGGCAGCGACCTCGTCGTCGACCGCGACGGCTGTCACCCGTCCGGTCGCGTCGTCGTAGGTCGTCGACACTGTGGCGAGGGAGGTGCCCTCCGATGAGGTCATCGTCCGCAAGGTCGGGCGATCGAAGATGTCGTAGGCATACGTCGTGGTCACGCCACTGATGTCGGAGTAGGCGACCAGCCTTCCCAGAAGGTCGACCGTCGTTCGCGTGGTCTGCTCGCCCGACACAAGCGTGCCGCTGACCTGCACACGGGTCACGCTCACTCGCGGATCGCCGCCGACAGCGATCTGCAATGTCGAGGACTCGACGACCTTCCCGCCTGAGAGTTGTGTCATCACGACAGGGGTGCCATCCGGCGCGTACGTCGTGCAGGACAGTTCAGCCGCGTCACCGCTGCCGGTGCGGACAGCGGCCGGGCGCCCCGCCGCGTCGTACCACGTCTCGACCGGGACCCCATCCGTCCGCGTCACGGTGCGCACCTGGCCGGCCTGGATAGCGGCGGAGGAGTCAGGGCACGGTGACTGCTCGGAGCCCCCCGTCACGGGCCAGTAGGCCGTGGCCGTCGTGAGACCGCCCGGGGTGGTCCCGGTCAGCTTGCGTCCCCATTGGCCGTCGGCCGAGGAGGCGCGCTCGTATGTCGCCGTCGTCGTCCGATTGCCGGGGGAGGTCATCGAAGTGGGATTACCTGTCCACGGCTCTGCGTACTCGGTCGTCACCACCGGGCGCTCCATACCCTGCACCACGTCGTTGGTGACGGTTCGCGTCTCGGCGTTGAAGGTCGGATAGACGTCGTCGATGGGGCTTGGGCGCCCGTCTCCCTTCGCCGCCTCGAGTTGGAAGCTCGCACGACCGCCATCGGCGACGCTGATGTCGATGCGCAGCTGACGCGGGCCCTTCTTCAGGTCCAGCGTGCACTCGCTGCTCTCAGAGGTGTCGCACAGGACGTTGTCGACATAGACGGTGATGGCATCGTCCGCCGAGACGACGGGGACGAAGGTCCAGGCGCCGCCCTCGGGGACCTCCCAGGTGCCGGTGAGCCGCGCTGACCAGGACTCGCCGGGGATAGGGGCCTCGCTCCACCTGTGCGACAGCGTCGACTCCTGGCCGGGATCGATCCAGCCGCCGGTGCTCTGGTCGCCCGCGAAGTCCTCGCTCGCCCAGTAGGTCGCCTTGAGACCGCGCATGGGTGTGCCGTCGGGCTGCGCGTCGTAGGTCGAGGTGCTGATGTACGCCTCATCTGCAGATGTCGCCGGGCCCTGCGATCCGGTGCGCCTCCCCGCGGAGTCGTAGGAGAAGGTGATGGCGCGACCCTCGTAGTCGCGCATGCCCTCCAGGCGACCCGTCGAGGAGTTCCATGCCAGTGCGATCTGAGCACCATCGCGATCCTGGCGCTGCACCGGAGTCCAGTCGTTCGCCCTGACGGTCATCCGATAGTCGGCCGACCCCGGGATGCCCGATGGAATCAGCGTGACATCGTCTGCCGCGATCAGTGGGCCCGTGATCTCCCCGCTGGCGACAGACGCGACGACATCCGAGCCTGACGAGGACTCCTCCGCGGTCACGGTCGGGTAGGCGTAGACGTGGACCTGTCGCTTGCCGCCCGGCTCAGGCGCAGGCGAGGCGACGGCCGCGACACGTCCCTGTCTGTCGTAGGCGATCTGCGTAAGTACGTCGAGACGCTCGCGCAGGGTTGCATCGGCAGCGGCGGCGGCACCGACGAGAGCCGAGCGAAGAGAGCTCACCCGTCCGGAGGCATCCCAGCCCAGGCCCAGGGAGGCTCCGGGGAAGTCCTCGGTGACCGCATCGACGATGAGACCGATCTGCATCACCTCGCCCGCGGGCACGTAGCCGATCTCAGTGCGCGAGCCGTCCCACCAGGTGATCCGGCACAACTGATCGGCGGGCGCCGCAACGAACCCGCTCCACTGCGGGCACGACCCGCCGCCGTAATCGAAGGTGATCGTTCGATCGCTGGGGTCTGTCACCGATGTGAGGAGGCCGTCGTCCGTCCACGACGCTGTGCCGCGCCGCAGTCCAGTGACCGACACGGCTACCGGATGCCCATCGCTGAAGGTCGTCACCGTGCCATCGCGCTCAGTGAGTTCGAAATTCCCGTCGAAGGTCAGCGTCGGCTGCTGGCCAGGTGGCAACGGCGCACCGTTGGCCCAGGACTGCACATAGACCCCGGAGTCGTTGCGCCGGAAGGTCATCGACCGATCGCGCGCATCGGATATGTAGACGGTCTCCGGGGTTTCGCCTCCCGACGCCTCCAGGGTGGTCCATCGCGAGACCAGCGGCGCCGTCATGCGCCACCCGTCCGGGAGCCCCGGATCTCCCGCGCGCCCGGGCTGGAACTCCAGGTTGGCGAACGCGCTTGAGGACACCGTCGTGAAGGATCGACTCATCCACGTGACCGCCGGTACGCCGGTCATCAGGTGCGTGCTGACACCAGCGAAGTCGTCCCGGGGAGCCAGACCTGGACGCACTGTGTCCACGTCGAATGTCCAGGGGCCCTGCCAGTCCGAAGTACCGGCCTTGGCCACGCGCCACGCGTACTGGCGACCATCTGCCAGTGGTGGGACCTGCCAGCCTCCCTGCTCGGTCCCCTCCTGCACCGGGTCTCCTGCGCCCGGTGAGTTTCCGGCGGAAACGTCGTAGACCTCGAAGTCGAGGCTGTCTTGACGACCGAATCCCTGGGGTTCGAGCAGGGGCGTCGCCGAGACGGCGAGACCCGCACCGGTGAGCCTGCTGGCGGGCCATGTCGTGGGGTTCGCCGGCCCCTCCTCAGCGGAGGCGGGCAACGGTCCAGCATCGGCTGGCGGACGCAGGCCGTCGGCTGCGGCGACCCCCCCGGCGTCGGCAGACGACTCGACCACCGGCGCGGGGGAGTCCGCGGGCGAGACCGCCGAGGGCGTGCAGGCGACAAGGGCAAGAGCGACCGACGCGGCCAAGCTAGCGAGGGGCAGCTTCGCCGACCCGCCCGGCCAGAGTCTCACGCGCACGTCAACTTGTCTTGATGTTCGCGCTCCAGGCACCGCCGAAGGTGAATGGCGCCCCCTGCGTCTTGCAGTCGATGCTGAAGGTGTTCTCCGACGCCGCGGGAACCACCGAGCACAGGTCCTTGGCGTCGCTGAGGGTGACTGAAGGGGGGCCGCTGGTAGTTGAGACGTTTGCCATCGTCAAGGACACGGCCACGGTGGCGGTGATGGTCTTTGCGAGCACGGGCAGGGTGGCATCAGCGACGGATTCGGCCTTGACGCACTGGTAGGTCGACTTCTTGCCCGTCGTCTGCTTGGTGCACTTCAGCGGGTTGTTCTCGGCGTCGACGGAATATGCGGGCTTGAGGATCAGCGTGATCGCGTGCTTGCCATTCGACGCCGTCGCGTACCCGCCCACGGCCAGCCCGTCACCGGGCTTCACGAGCTGATCCAGCGGAGAACTCGTCGAGTTCGCCCAGATCACCGCATCGGTGTTCGCCTGCGCGATTCTCCAGACGATGCGGTTGTCCTGGTCGTCCTTTGCACTGGTCGTGACCTGCACGCGCATGGGCGCCGTCCACGCGGTCGCATTGAAGACGAACTGGCCTTCGTACTGGCCCCCGGGTCCGCTGGTCTCCCAGCAGCCGACAGCCGAGTTGGAGCTAAACTCGCAGGGCGCTGCCCGCTCCAACTTGGTCCAGTCGTCATTCTCCGCATCCCAGGTGACCCTCACCTCGGATTGCAGGGCTCGCTCCGGACACGGCTTGGTGCTGCTGCTGATCGTTGACCCAGAGCAGCTCCAGGTGACGGAGCCGTAGGGCTCTTCGGCTGCCCCCGAGACGTCCTGCGTGTGCCCCCAGTAGAAGTCGCTATCGCCAGGACCGGTCCACTCCCCACCGTCGTAGGCGTAGACGCGGCTGCGATCGTTGCTGATGGTCCAGGGGACGGCCTTGCATTCCCATTCGCCCTCGTCCGAGAGGCCGCTTGCCCCTCCGCTTGGCCAATCCTTGCGGTCCTGCTTGAGGCGGACTTCGACGTTGTCCGATTGGGATCCGGCCAGGGTCCACTCCGGGGTGACGCCGACCCGCTGCATCTTGTTGAGCAGCTGCACGTTGGCCGTGGTGTCGTAGTTCCAGTACGACGTGCACCGACCCTTGTTGTCGACGTAGTTCCCGGCGACCTCACCCGAAGCGGCCGATTCTACCCCCGCGGAAGACGCGGGTGCGGCGTCGGTCGAGGACCCGCTGCCCGATCCCGTGCAGGCAGGCAACACCAGTACCCCGGCAGCGACTGCCGCCACACTCCACCTGATCATCGCCGCTCCTGCTCAGTCGAAGATTTCTCCCAGGCTACGTGGTGACCCAAGTGCCAGGCGGTGCGTATTCGGGTATCTCACGCATGGATATCGTCCACGCGGGCGCTGTCATAGTCTCACTACATGAAGGTCCGCCCCGCCATCACGCTCGCGCTGTCCACCGCGATCCTCGCGTCCGCCTGCACCTCGACCCCGGAGCAGGCGACGTCGACCGCACCCGTCGAGTCTGCATCCCCCTCATCGTCCGGTGAAGTGGCCGCGGCTGGGACCGACGCCGCGGACGTCCAACCATGGCTGGCCGGACCGGTCGACGGCGGAGACGCCACGGGGCCGGCGACTCCCACGCAGTGGCCGGCGGTCAAGGTCACCGGAGCGGGAACATCGACGTCGCTCACGCCGACACTGTCGGCGCCCCGGCTCAAGGGTGAGGTCGAGGTGCAGGTCGTTAGCCTGGCGGAGGGGGGCGGATTCGGTGCCGACGGTCAGGGGGACGCCTCCGGCATCGCCTTCGAGGGCACCGGGCGCGCAGACGGAATCGACTTGCCGGCCGGCACTCTGACCCAGGGCGCGACGTACCTCTGGCGCGCCCGCGAGGGCGATGGCGACTGGTCGGGCCCGTGGTCCTTCAACGTCGACATCGTGCGCGCGCAGTCAGCCCCCACGGACACCATGGGCGGCGTCCAGGTCAACCTGCTGAGCGGGGTGCCCGCGGTCGGTTGGGAGAGCCCGAATGCGCCGGGAGCACTCGGTGCCCTCAACGTGGCGCTCGTCTATCGTGCCGGTCAGCCGTCTGTCGCCGGCCTCCCGGCGGGCTGGGTCTGGGCGCTTCCCGGATCCGGTGCACTCGAGCTCCGTGAGTCCGAGCAGACCGGCGGCGACGGAGATGACAAGAGCCCCTTGAGCGTGACGCTCGTCTTCGGCACCGGGGCGGCCACGACCTTCGTCCGCACGGAGACAGGCGCCTACGTCCCAGGCCTGGCCGACGGTACGGCAACCCGCTACTCGCAGGGGGGTCTGCTGACGCGGGTGGGCGATGGCATCTGGCAGTACATGGGCGCAGACGGCTCGGTGAGCCGCTACCAGGATGGCCGCCCGGTTGCCGAATGGGCCGGCGGTGCCCCCGTCGCGACGTTCCAGTGGGATGACCAGGGACGACTCACGTCGGTCGGCGACGGGGTCTCGCGCACGATGTCCATGTCCTACGGAAGTTCGTGCCCTGCTGCGGAGTGGGGCGGGGGCTTCGGCGTTCCGGAGGGCATGTGGTGCGCCACCACGAACCCGGATGGCTCCACCACCGCCGTCGGCTACGTCGGGGACCAGATCGGCATGATCGCCGACGCCGGAGGCATCAGCAGCGCCTTCGGCTGGGATGCCGCGGGACGACTGTCAGCCGTGCGCTCATCCGATGCCTCGGCCGCGGGGGCGACTGGTGGAGACACGTGGAAGTCCGCCGACCTCACTACGCAGATCGCATACGACGGTAAGGGCCGCGTCGCCTCGCTTACGTCGGCGGCCGCCGCACCCGGCGGCAAGCGCGTCATCCGCACGTACTCTTACCCGACCGAGGCCAACGGCGGGCAGCTCACCGCATCGGCAAATCAGGTCAGCGGTGAGGTTGACAACGGCACTGTCATGCGACTCGTGGCCACCTCCGATACGTGGCAGGTCGTCTCCCGCACGGACATCAACGGCCGCTCGTCCAAGGCGGTGTACGACGAGGCGACGGGCGCGCTCATCGGAGGGACCGACAATGCCGGTCGGACGATGACCATGAAGGTCGACCCGGACACCGTCGTGCGGTCATCCATCGGTCCCTACAAGGGCTCGTCCGATACCGCCATGCGCACCGACCGCATCATGGACGCCACACCCACCGATCCGAGCCGCGGCGCCAACTCTCCCGTGAAGGCCTGGCAGGGCCTCGCCGCCAACGTGTGGGCCGGCGACTCAGCGACGCCGATGTGGTGGGACAGGTCCGTGCTCACCGACGGGCTCGGCGGCAAGCTGAACTTTGACGGGGCGTGGACCGCTCAGGCCACCGGCACCTGGCAGGCCTCCGAGAGCGGGGAGTGGGTGTTCGCCATCGAGTCCTCGGACAACCTGTCCGTGGACGTCACGGTCGACGGTGCTCGCTGCACCGATGCCGAAGGCAAGGACGGCTGCATCATCAAGCTCAAGTCGGGCCCGCATGCCCTCGCCATCGCGATCGAAGGCGAGGGCCGGGGATCGTTCACCGTCAAGGCCGGCCGAGGATCAGCCACGGACATTTCGCTGGAAGACCTCACTCCCGACTACGGGGCAGCGACCATCATGACTGTCAACGACACCTTCGACGGCGCCAACCTCGGGACGCAGTTGCTCGATGTCTCACGGCCCTGGACGAGCTCGCCAGACACCGTCACAGTGAGCGGGGATCTCACCACGTCCTTCGCCTACGAGCAGACGGCACCGACGTCCTCGCAGTGGGGGCGGATGACCGGCAAGACCACACCCGGCGGCTCGCAGCAGAACTACGCCTACTACGGCGACGAGGAGCAGGCCACCGACCCCTGCACGGGCACCTCCTACCCCCAGGCAGGACTCCCCAAGACAGTCACCCGCTACGACGGGGTCACGATCACCACCGTCTACAACGCCTCAGGGCTTCCGGTGTCGCGCACGACAGTCGGTGCCGACAATGAGGGCGAGCAGGTCTGCACGTCATACGACGACGCCGGGCGCATGTTGTCCACGACGCTCGCAGACCTCGGTGGCAAGGAGATGAATGCGGCCAGCGCCAGGTACTTCTGGCAGGACGGTCTGCTCACCGTCTCGTCCACCGAGACGGCCAACGGCGCGACCTTCACCACGGTGAGCGTCAGCGACTCCCTCGGTCAGGTCCTCAGCTACACCGACCCCTGGGGTGTGACAAGCACCTACACCTACGGCGCGCAGGGCCAACTCATCACGCGCACGACGACCGCGAAGGACGCGAGCGCTCCCGCCTTGATCGTCGACTACGACTTCGACACTTTCGGCCAACTCGTCAAGGTCACTGCCAACGGCGAGACCTACGCGACCGTGACCTACGGTCAGGACGAACTACCCGTGTCGATCTCGTATCCGGGCGGCGTCGTTCGCGAGTTCACCTACGACACGGCTGGCGCTGTCGCCGCTATCCGACTCACGACCAGGGACAAGACCTACGCCACCGAGACCCGTCGCAACGAGGCGGGGCGCATCCTCTCCACCGGATGGCAGGTCAAGGGCGACGGGGTCCTGACGGAATCGGAATGGTCCTACGGCTACGACGATGCCGGACGGCTCGTCGATGCCGTCCTCACCACCAAGGGGGACACGGCGGTGAGCGGTGACAAGAAGCGCACGTTCACCTACGACTACGGCTCTCCCGAGGACTGCCCCTCCCGGGCCGGCGCCAACTTCGACCGCACCGGAGGCACGCGCGATGGCGTCGCCTACGTGACCTGCGTGGACGGCAAGGGCCGACTGGACTGGACCACGGATCCGCAACTAGCCCCGGAGGGCGGCAAGGCGAAGGCGACCTGGGACGGGCTCGGGCGCCTCACGGACCTGGATGCCACCACTCCCCTATCCCTCACGTGGGCCGGCGCGACCCAGGTGGCCTCTGTGACGCAGGGCACGAGCAGCACCAGCGTGGTGGTAGCAGGAAGCCAGGTCGTCGAGCAGACGGTCGACGGCACGGTCACCCGATTCGGATACTCCGCGCCGGGAGCAAGCGCGCCGACCCTGGTGATGACCGAAGCAGGTGCAATCAGCGAGATCCGCCTAGGCCTTCCCGGTGGTGCGCAGGCGATCCTCGCGCCCGAGGGGGCGCTGCAGCGCATCGATCACCTCGGCCTGCTCAGCAGCTGGCTCACCAGCACGGGGGCAGATGGCACAGCGCAGGGCGCAGGCGAGGCCGCACTCGCTCCGCGCTACGGGCCTTTCGGCGAACCGCTCGTCACCATGGAGGCGCCCGCCAGCGCCATGACCTACGGCTGGCAGGCCGGAGCCCGCAACCAGAGCCTCGGTGGAGCCCATGACCTGACGCTCTCGGCGCGCCCCTACCACCCCTGGCTGGGGCAGTTCCTCGCCTTCGATCCTGTCGCGGGTTCATCCCCCAGCGGCTACGGATACGCCGACGCAGACCCGCTCAACAAGCCCGACTACAGCGGCAACTTCGGGCTGTGGGAGTGGGTCGGCGTCGTGGGTGGCGTCGTCGCCACCATCGGTGGCCTGAGCGCGGGCAGTGTCGCGGGAACCACGAGCATGCGGGCGTTCGGACTTACCACCGGTGCCATGATGCTCGGCTCGGCAGCAGCCACCATCGGCATCGTGGGGACCTGGCTGGAGGGGGAGAGCACCCAGTCGAGCGTGATTGTCACGGCAGTCGCCGCACTCGGCGTCGCTCTATCCGTCAGGGGCGGGTGGAACTGGAACAAGAATTACATGAGCAAGCGCTCGCGTCTCTATGCCTTCATCGGTGACGCGAACTTCAAGGCCGACATGGCCGATGAGTTCGCTGACATCCAAGCACTCAAGGAGGAAATGGGTCGGGTACGCGCGGGCGGGCCACCGACCCCCGATCGGCTCGCCGCGATCGAGGACCTGCATTCGCAGATCGTCACGAAGACCACCGATCTGGAAGAGCTCCGGCAGAGGAGCGCCACGAAATACATGTGGGATGCCGCCAAGCGCAATGGCGACAACTACTTCGACAGCGTGATGAACAAGATGTTCACGTTTTCCTAGGAAGCATCGCGCTTGTCCCCCTAAGAAGGTACATCGACCCTAGGCTCGCCTCATGGACTCGACCCTCGAGAACGATGACTGGGACCGGACGGTCCTGGTCGTCGACGATGACGCCTTCGTGAGGGGCCTGGTCACCGAATTAGTCTCCTCGGCGGGCTTCTTCGTGCTGGCCGCCGAGGACATCCCAGGTGCCTTGCGCGTCCTTGACGGGTGCGACATCGACGCGGCCATCATCGACATCGAGCTTGGTCCTGGACCCAACGGCTTCGACTTGGCGGATCGCATTCTGGCGCGCGCACCGCATATCGCCATGGTCTTCCTGACCCAGGTGGCCGGTCCCGAGGTCATCAACCGCACCCGGGAGATCCCCGGTCAGGCGGCCTACCTCGTCAAGCGCGATCTGGCGGACGCGCGTTCGATCATCGACGCACTCGAACTCGTCCTCACCGACGGGGACCCACGGCCGGACTTCAGGCACGACGAGCGCCGACGCGACCCGCTCACACGGCTTACCGGCGCGCAGATGGAGACACTGAGGCTGGTCGCCGAGGGACTCAGCAATGAGGAGATCGCCGTGCGTCGCGGCTCGAGTCAGCGCGCGGTTGAGGCGATGGTGAGCCGCATCTTCAGCCTGCTTCAGGTCAATGCGGACTCGCGTGTCAATCCTCGCGTGGCCGCTACGCGGCTCTACCTCGAGCATGCGGGCAAGTCCCCGGGCATGACGAGCGTGAACTGATGGACGAGTCGCGGGCCAGGTCGGTCCTTAACCGCATTGGCGGCCCCTACGCCGTGACGGTGCGCGGCCTCCTGCTCATCGCCCTGCCGTCGATCCTGCCGAATCTGGTCTACGACCCCGCGACGAGCGGCGGACCCGTCGGCCTCTGGGCACTGGTGGGACTGTGCGGGACGGCCGGAGGCGGGGTCGTCTATCTGCTCCTCGGTGCCATCGTGCTCCCCCAGCGCCATCGGCCGGCACGGCCATGGGTCGCCCTCGGCGTCTTCGCGTGCGCGGGCGTCACGCGCGGCGTCATCATCACCGCGATGAGCGCCTCCCTGGGACTGGTGCCGGCGCCCCAGTGGGGGTTCCGCATCGCTGGCGCAACCGTGCTCGCCATGTGCTGGTTCTCCCTCGCCGCCATCATCATCGATGCCTGGAGCCGCAACCAGGCGGTACTCGACGAGCTCAGCGATCGCGAGGCTCTCGCCGCATCGCAGCGCGCGAATGCCGAATCGCGACTGCGCCAAACGCGCGAGCGCATCAACGACACGCTCGTCACGCGCCTGGTGGAGTTGACATCGCTCCTGACCGCGGTCGCGCAGCGCGAAAGCGATCCACTCACGGCTCGCCGCATCGCAAGCGCAATGCACGCCACGGTCGCGGACGTCGTCCGTCCGCTCAGCCATGCGCTCGCAGCCCCGGAGTTGGGGGCCGGTCCCCCGGGGACTGGGCGGCCACGTCACCTATCCGATCGGGCCCGTCGGTGGTTCCGGTCGATCGCGGTCGACGCGCTCACCACGGATCCCTACCACCCGGTGATCACCGCGCTCGTCGTCACGCCATCGGCTTTTCCCGCGGCCGTGCGCGCCGGCGGATTGCTCATCGGTCTCGTCAGCGTCACCGCACTGGGACTCGTCGTGTACACCATCCTCGCCGTCGCCCGCCGGATGCACGCGGCGCATCCGCGCACGCCCGGCCGCTGGTCCTGGGTCCCGGCCGTCGCCGTTTACCTCGTCGTAGGAGTCGCCTCCGCTGGCGTCTCCATCGCGGCGGGGCTCGCGGTCGCCGAAGGCATCGCGCCTGCCTGGCTGTCGGGCGCGCAGGTGCTCCTCGTCCTCACTCCCGTCGCGGCGCTCGGCGCCGCCGTGGTGTCAGCAGAGGACCGGCGCCGCACCGTGGCCGAGCGCGAGCGCGAAGCGGCAGTCGCCACCGCGGAGTGGACCTCGCATCGCGTCCAGCAGGAGGCCTGGGCGGCCAATCGGCTGCTCGCGCGCGAACTCCACGGTGGCGTCCAGTCAGAACTGACCGCAGCGGCACTGCGACTGGACGCATGGTCGCGCCGACCCGATCCGGCGACGATGCCCGATGTGCTCGCGCAGGTGCGCCGCGCTCTAGATCATGTCCGCGATCTGGTCGACTCCGGGATCGTCTCGCCGCCACTTGATCCGCGTACCGCCATCGAATCCATCTCAGCCGTCTGGGCATCGCTGGCGGAGGTGACATCCAGGCTCGATGACGCGGCCATCGAGACGCTCCTGCGCGACGAGGCTGCCACGGAATCTGTCGTCGAGGTCGTCCGCGAGTCCCTCAGCAACGCTGTGCGGCACGGCCGTGCGACACGGGTGACGATCGCGATCACGATCAAGCGAGCCCACAGCAGCACGACAACCATTGGTGTCGTTGTTGATGACAACGGAATCGGCGTGGGCGCGATGGCGCGGGATGGCTTCGGCTCCCGGCTCTTCGACCAGGTCTGCCTGTCATGGGACCGCGCCTCCCAGCCCGGCGAGACTCGGGTGAGCGCGTGGATCCCGACCACAGGCCATCCGCCGCTCGCGGCATCGGCGATGATCATCGCGTGAGGGTGCTGGCCGTAGCCCTGCTCGCGGGCGCTATATCAGCCTGCGCGGGCGGAGCGACGCTCGACGAGGGCGTGCGCAGCGACTCATCGGCTTACCTCCAGCCGGGCGACGATCTCTTCGTCGTCCAATTCACCGACGAGGCCGACCTTTCCGGAGTCGAGGAGATCGCCGACTGGGATGAGCGCGGCCAGGAGGTGGTCAGGCGGCTGCAGGAGAAAGCGGCCGCATCGCAGGCGGAGGCCATCGCGGCGGCCACCGAGGCCGATGCGCGCTTCGTATCCCTGTGGATCTCCAACTCTCTCGTCTTCGCCGGCACGGAGGCGCTGGGCAATGAGCTCGCGCAACTTCCCGGCGTCATGAAGGTGTGGAAGGAGGATGTGCCCGAGGGGATCGACGATCCGGAGTCGTCGTCAGCCCCCTTCCCCGAACCGGGTGACGGAGGCTGGGAGGT
>JBMOIL010000015.1:0-23123 GCA_049317345.1 Candidatus Nanopelagicales bacterium | reverse complement strand
TGCGCCAAGGCGACATCAGGACGTCAGACTTCGCGCATTCCGCCCCGACCCCGGGGCGTAGGGGCCTAGGGTCGGGGGGTCTCGTCCCGCCTACCATCGGAGCCACCGTGTCTGACATGTCGATCCCCGCCGGCCCCCCGAAGGACTACACCGCCCTCGCCATCATCGGCACGATCCTGAGCGCCTGCACGTCCTGCATCGGGCTCATCACCGGGATCATCGCCATCGTCCAGAACAACAAGGCGAAGAATCTCTACGCCGCGGGCGATGTCGCGGGTGCGTACTCCGCAGCCAACACCGCCAAGATCCTGCTCATCGTGACCTGGGTTCTCGTCGTGGTCGGCGTGATCTTCAGCGGCGGGCTCTGGATCTCGGGCAACTACCCCGGCCTCGGCTAGACCCCTCGGGTCGCCGAGGTCCCCACCCCGCGGGACCATAGGGCGGTGACCTCAGCAGACGTCCTCGTCGTCGGCGCCGGGCCCGCGGGCTCGGCCGCTGCGGCATGGTGCGCCCGGGCGGGGCTCGACACCGTCCTCCTCGACGCCGAGGAGTTCCCCCGCGACAAGCCGTGCGGCGACGGCCTGACCCCCCGCGCCATTGCTGAGCTGACCGCGCTCGGCCTGGGCAACTGGCTCGAGGGCCGCGCCCGCAATCGCGGGCTGCGCGCCGCGGGCTTCGGTCAACTCCTCTACCTGCCCTGGCCCGGCGGCAACCTCCCCGACTACGGCGGAGCCGCCCCTCGGCTGGAGCTCGATGCGGCCATCAGGCAGGTGGCACTGGACTCCGGAGCGCAGGCCATCGAAGGCGCGCGTGCCGTCGATGTGACGCGAGAGGGTGACCGCGTCACATCTGTCACGGTCAAGACACGCGAGGGGGTTCGTGAGATCGCGTGTCGCCGTCTCGTGGTTGCCGATGGCGCCAAGTCGCAACTCGGTCGTGCTCTCGGTCGCGAGTGGCACCGCGACACGGCGTACGGCGTTGCCGCTCGCGGCTACATCAAGTCCGGCCGCAGTGACGACGAGTGGATCTCCTCGCACCTCGAGCTGCGCGGAGCGGACGATCGCATCCTTTCGGGATACGGCTGGATCTTCCCCCTCGGCGACGGGGAGGTCAACATCGGCGTGGGCACGCTCGCTACCGCTCAGCGTCCCGCCGACATCAATCTCCGATCGCTGCTCAACTACTACGCCGACACCCAGCGCGAGGACTGGGAATTGCACGACGACGTCCGTGCACCGTGGTCGGCGCTGCTGCCCATGGGCGGCGCCGTGAGCGGCGTCTCCGGGCCCAACTGGCTGCTCGTCGGCGATGCGGCCGGCTGCGTCAACCCGCTTAACGGCGAGGGCATCGACTACGGCCTGGAGACCGGGCACCTTGCGTCACAGGTCATCACCTCGCGCGGACCGAGCTACGACCTGTCGACCATCTGGCCCGGACTCCTGCGCGAGAGATACGGCGAGGCCTTCTCCATCGCGCGGCGCCTCGCCGGCCTCATCACCGTGCCGGGGCTCCTGCCCGCACTTGGCCCGATCGGGATGCGCTCACAGATCCTCATGACCATCGCCCTGCGCGTCATGGGCAACCTCGTCACCCCCGAGGACCGGGATGCCACCGCACGCTTGTGGCGCGCGGCGGGTCGAGCATCCGTGCGCCTCGACGATCGCCCACCCTTCAGCTGATGACCACCGTCGCGGTCACGGGTGTCTCCGGTTTCATCGGGGATGCTGTCGCACGGCGCTACGCCGACGCCGGTGCGCAGGTCCGCGGACTCGATCGCCGCTTCCCGGATCCCGCCGATCCACTCACGCCGAATGCCGACCCGCGCGTGGAGTACGTCGTCGGCGACGTGACTCGGCCCGCAGATCTCAGACGCCTCGTCGCAGCCGCGGACATCGTGGTGCATACCGCTGCGATCGTTGCCGAATCGGGCGACTGGGGAGACTTCGACCGCGTCAACGCCCAGGCCCCCCTGTGGACAGCCCTAGCCGCCCGCGACGCCGGAGCGCGCTCCTTCGTGCATCTGTCGAGCGTGATGGTGCATGGTTTCGACTTCCCCGATGGGGTGGCCGAGGACGGGCCACTCGATCACGCGGCCAATCCCTACTGCGCGACCAAGATCCGCGCGGAGTACCTCCTGCGCGGCATCGACGTACCCGGTGACTTTGCCGTGCACATCGTGCGCCCCGGCGATGTCTACGGTCCCTACTCCACCCCGTGGATCGTGCGGCCTGTCCAGCACATGCATGAGCGCACCTTCCTCTACGTCTCACCGTCGGCGATCAACCACGTCTACATCGACAATCTCGTAGACGCCATCGAGACTGTCGTGGCCGCGGGCGATGCACTGAGCGGAGTGCCCGTCACGGCGACCGATGGCGTGGCCACTCCTTCGAAGGAGTTCTACGGCTACTACGCCGACCTCCTCGGACTGCGGTTTGCACCCACCGTGCCGGGTTGGATGGCCGAGCCCGCTGTCGGCGCCATGGCCGCTGTGCTTCCCGACAGCCTCCGCCGCCGACTCGACCTCGATCGCCAGTCGATTCGCTACCTCAGGCGGCACGGCGCATATGGCACGTCGCGGCTCCAAGGACTCGGATGGAGCCCACGGGTCGATCTTGCCCAGGGGCGCGAGCGGACTGCGGCGTGGCTGCGTGAGGTGGGACTGCTCCCGGCGACGTAGGCTCGAGGCATGCGCCAGTCGCTTACGCCGGGTCGTCGAGGAATGCTCGTGCGCCTCACCGCGGAGGAGGGGCGACGCCCTGCACTGCTGGACGCGCTGCACCGCTACAGCGATGGGCTGGATGAGGAGCCCGGCACCGAGCTCTTCATCGTCCACGTGGATCCCGACGACGCAAACATCGTCTGGCTGTATGAGATTTTCCACGACGACGAGGCGCAGGATGAGCACCGCGCAACTGAGGGCTTCGCGCAGTTGATGACCGAGTTGCCCGATGTCCTTGGTGCACCACCCGCGATCCTGCGCCTGGATCCCCTGCGCATGTCGCTGCAGGAGCAGGTGCTCAGCGAGGACCTGACGCTGTAGGGGACCTTGGTCCTAGGGGACACTGACGCCGTGAAGCGCATCACCCCCGAGCAGTTACCCGCGATCCTCGCTCAGCTCCCTCCCCGCCCACGCATCATTGCCTCGGGAAACTTCGCCACTCCGCACAGTCTGCTCAGAATCGCCTCCGAGCAGTTGCCGGAGTTCACGCTGCACATGCTCAATGCCCAGCCGGGCATCCCGGAGCGTGACGGAATCACGATGGAGACGTGCTTCGTGGGGCCCGCGATGCGTCACTCCCAGCATCTTCGTTACATCCCGTGCCGTCTCAGTCTTGTCCCCTCTCTCTATCGCGAGGTCCTGCGTCCAGACGCTGTCTTCGTGCACGCGTCGTCCCCGCGATACGACACCGTGAGCATGGGCATCGAGGTCAATGTGATGCCGGCGGCGGTCGAGGCGGCCAAGGAGTCCGGTGGCCTCATCTTCGTGCAGGCGAATCCCCACATGCCCTACACCTACGGCGATGGGCAGCTCTACGACACTGAGATCGACTACCTCATCGAGGTCGACGAGCCTCTTGCCGAGGTGCGCCCGGGAGATCCCTCTGCGACGTCGCAGGAAATCGGCGATCGCATCGCTGCGCAGGTGCCGGACGGCGCGACCTTGCAGTTGGGCATCGGCGGTGTGCCCGATGCGGTGCTGCACCAACTCATCCATCGCTCGGGCCTGCGCATCTGGTCGGAGATGTTCTCCGACGGCGCCCTCGCGCTTGAGCAGCGGGGCGCCCTGGATCCGCAGATCCCCCTCACCGCCTCCTTCCTCTTCGGCTCCCGTGACCTCTACGACTTCGTCCACCTCAATCACCGGGTCCGCATGCTCCGCACGGAGACGACGAATGATCCGGGCCGCATCGCTCGCCAGCGGCAGATGACGAGCGTCAACTCCGCGCTCCAGGTCGACCTCTTCGACCAGGCGAATGCCAGTCGGATACACGGGCGGATCTACAGCGGCTTCGGCGGCTCGGTCGACTTCATCGACGGAGCACTCCACTCGCGAGGCGGGGCGAGTTACATCGCCCTGCCCTCCTGGCACCCCAAAGCCGGTGTATCGACGATCGTCCCTCAGCTCGAAGATCCGGTGACGTCCTTCCAGCACAGCTACGTTGTCACCGAGCAAGGGGTGGCTCCCGTCGTCGGACGTAGCCAATCTGAGCAGGCGCAGTCGATCATCGACCAGGCGGCACACCCGGCTGCGCGCGAAGGTCTCCGTGAGGCGGCGGCCGCCCTCGGGCTGCTTTAGTAGCCGCGCCTACGCACCACTCGGAGTGGTAGAGTCCCGGCATGCTCGGCGGGCCCAGGGTCGATGGCGCGATGGTGGTGCGCGCGACGGCGCTCAGCCTCGTCATCACCGTGATCACGGCGGCGGCTCACGCGACTCACGGTCAGGCACCCTCGTGGACGCTCACGATCGCCACCGCCGGACTCCTCGCCGCCGGCTGCCTGGCCGTGTCGCGTGCCCGCCTTGGCTGGCGACGCGCTGTCACCACCATGGTCGTGGGCCAGTTCGCCCTGCACGCGTGGTTTGCGTGGTTCTCGATGCCGATGGTGGGTGCAGGCACTGAGACGCTGGGCCTTCACCACGGTCCCGCGTCGGCTCTGCTCGTTTCACGTGACTTCAGTGGCCTCGTTCCCTCGCCCGGTATGGCGCTCGCGCACCTCGCTGCGGGTGGAGTCGTGGCGCTTGTGCTGGTGCACATGGACTGGCTGCTCAGTGCGGCGTTCTCGGTCCTGCGGGCCGTCCTCGGGCCGACTCATGTGCCGAGCGTCTTCGCCACCGCCGCGCTGAGGACGCCAGTCTTTGGCAGGGTCGAGGACGCCGAGAGCCTAGAAGTCCTTGCGCACCTTCTCGTGAGAAGGGGACCTCCGGCGTACTGCGGGTAACTCGCAGTTCACCGAGAGATCGGTCCCCATTTTGCGCGCGACCGCGCGCCCTCACGAAAGGTTCCATCATGCTTTCTCGTTCACTGCGCCGCGTCCTTGCGGCATCCGCATCCGCTGCTCTCATCGCGGGTGGCGGTCTCATCGCAGCAACCCCTGCGTCCGCGCACGCTTCAGTCCAGCTCTACGGCGGTAAGGCCACCGCTGGTGGATACGGTGCCCTCTGGATGCGCATTCCGCATGGCTGCGAGGGCTCGCCCACACGGCGCGTCATGATCACGATACCCGCGTCATTCGGGTCAGCCAAGCCCCAGATGATCGGCGGCTGGAAGGCCAAGGTCGTCACCACGGCCGACGGTTCACGGCAGGTCATCTGGAATGCCACGGGGGATCCCCTGCCGGACGACCAGTTCGCCGACTTCGGCGTCTCGGTGAAGTGGCCGACAACGGAGGGCGAGGTCGCTCTCCCCACGGTCCAGACCTGCATCAAGGGCAAGGTGGCGTGGATCGGCGACGACGTGCCCACGGTGGATGTCGGCCCGGCCTCCGGCGGCGGTCACTAGTGTCGCGACGGTGGGTGGTGGCGGCCAGCATGCTGGCCGCCACCACCGCACTCTCCGCGTTGTCGGCAAGCCCTGCATGGGCCCATGCGCGCGTGATCGCCAGCTCACCGGCTGAGGGCTCGGTCGTGAGTTCGCTTACGACCGCCCGGCTCACGTTCAACGAGTCGGTGAGCGGCACAAGCTCGGCCCTGCGTGTGCTCACGTCGTCCGGTGCAATGCTGTCGGGGCCCGCGCGCGTGTCCGGCTCTTCGGTGACGGCACCGGTGCGTTCCATCAACGCGGGGCGCTACGCACTCGTCTACCGGGTGACTAGCGCGGACGGTCACGTGATTAGCAATGCGCGGGGCTTCTCGGTGCGTCTCGCCGATCCGGTGTCGGCGCCGCAGACGGTGACCCTTTCAGGCACATCCGTGAGCCTGTCGGGCAGCCGCGTAGGGACACGCTCCTTGAAGCTCAAGGGCGAATTGCGTCGCGCGATCGGCCAGGTCGTTTGGCGACTCCCCGGATTCCCCGAGCCCTTCGAATGGTCACTTGCCAAGGGCAAGGCCACAGGCATGCTGCCGTTCCCGGGGACCTACTCCGTCACGGTCACGGCGTACTCCTCGGCCTCGTCGACGCGGACGCTCACCGGGGTCGTCCGAATCAGCCCTTAGGGCGTTCACCCGTCCGTAGGATGCGTGGGTGAGATACCTGGTCACTGGGGGAGCGGGCTTCATCGGCTCGCACTATGTGCGCAGTCTGCTCGATGGCAGCCTCGGTGCCGAGGTTGCCGGCGTGACCGTGCTCGACAAGCTCACCTACGCCGGCAACCTGGCGAACCTGGCCTCCGCCTCGGAGGATCCTCGCTACTCCTTCGTCCAGGGCGACATCTGCGACGGCGCGGTCCTGGACCAGGTCGTGCCCGGCCACGATGTCGTGGTCAATTTCGCGGCGGAGACTCACGTGGATCGCTCGATCGCGGGGCCGCAGGACTTCGTGGTCACCAATGTCGTCGGCACTCAGGCACTGCTGGATGCCTGTCGCCGGCATGGGACTCCACGCGTGGTGCACATCGGCACGGACGAGGTCTACGGCTCGATCGAGTTGGGATCGTGGACCGAGGACTCTCCGCTGCTGCCGAATTCACCGTATGCCGCGTCGAAGGCGGCCGCCGAACTCCTGGTGCGTGCCTACCACCGCACCTATGGCATGAGCGTGTCGAGTACACGCTGCTCCAACAACTACGGCCCGCATCAGTTCCCCGAGAAGGTCATCCCGCTCTTCGTCACCAACCTCATCGACGGGCTCAAGGTGCCGCTCTACGGTGACGGCCTGAACGTGCGCGATTGGCTGCACGTCGATGACCACGTCCGCGGTATCCAGATCGTGGTGGAGCGCGGTGATCCCGGAGCGGCGTACAACATCGGTGGGGGTGTCGAGCTCAACAATCGCCAGCTCACCGAGCGGATCCTCGAGCACATGGGCTGCGACTGGGATGACTGGGTGGACTACGTGCCCGACCGTCTCGGGCATGACCGCCGCTACAGCGTCGACGACTCGCGACTGCGTGCCCTCGGCTATGCCCCGACCCGCAGCTTCGACGAGGCCATTGACGCGACCATCGCGTGGTACCGCGACCATCCGCAGTGGTGGCGGCCACTCAAGGGTGCCGCGTGAGTCTCCCGCTGGCTGAGAAGACCTTCTTCGGCCAGCCCCGTGCGCTTGCCACGCTCTTCTTCACCGAAATGTGGGAACGCTTCTCCTACTACGGCATGCGCGCCATCCTCGTGCTCTACCTCATCACGCCGCCCGATGGCGCCTCACCGCCCGGAGGCGGACTTGGCTTCTCCGATGCGGAGGCGGCGGCGATCTACGGCACTTACGTGTCTCTCATCTACCTGCTGCCACTGCTGGGCGGCTGGATCGCGGATCGGCTCACCGGACCGCGGCGAGCGGTGCTCTTCGGAGGAATCGTCATCGCGGCCGGCCACTTCGTCATGGCGGTGCCGATCGAAGCACTGTTCTGGACCGGGCTCCTCGTCATCGCGATCGGCACCGGCCTGTTGAAGCCAAGCGTGAGTGCCATGGTGGGTGGTCTCTATGCGCCGGACGACACGCGACGCGATGGTGGCTTCTCGATCTTCTATATGGGTATCAACCTCGGGGCGCTGATCGCGCCGCTCATCGTGGGCTACCTGGGCGAGGACATCAATTGGCACCTGGGCTTCGCCGTGGCTGGGGTGGGCATGCTCATCGGGCTTGCGCAGTACATGGCGGGCTGGCGTGGTCTCGGCTCGGTGGGTGTGGCGGTGCCCAACCCGGCGACTCCTCCCGAGCGACGCCGGGCGGGCTTTCAGGGGCTGGTTGGCATTGTCGTCATCGCGATTGTGCTCTTCGTGGCCCTCGGAGTCCTGGGCCTGGGAATTGCCGATATCACCGTGCTCTTCACGATCGTCGTGGTCGCTATCGCGGTCATCTACTTCTGGAGGCTCTTCAAGCAGCCGCAACTCACACCCGTGGATCGGGATCGGCTCTGGGCCTTCTTCTACCTCTTCCTTGCGGCGGTTGTCTTCTGGGCGATCTACGACCAGGGCGGGTCGACGATCAATGAGTTCGCCGAGAAGTTCACGAACATGGATGCAGGCGCCTTCACGGTGCCCATTAGTTGGATTCAGTCGATCAATCCGGTCTTCATCATCATCTTCGCGCCGATCTTCGCGGTCCTGTGGACCAAGCTCGGATCGCGAGCGCCGTCGACCCCTATCAAGTTCGCCATGGCGATCTTCGGCGTTGGGATCAGCTTCCTCATCATGGTGCCGGCCGCTCTGCAGTCCGCGGATGGCGAGAAGTCGGCGATCTGGTGGATCGTGTCGGTCTTCCTCGTGCAGACGTGGTCGGAGCTGCTGCTCTCACCGAACGGCCTATCGGTGACGACCAAGCTGGCTCCCGCTGGCCTGCTCAGTCAGATGCTTGCCGTGTGGTTCCTCGCGACTGCTGTGGGTGACTCGATCGGCGGCCAACTCGTGCGTCTCATCGATATATTGGGCTGGGCGGGCTACTTCGTCGCCTGCGGCATCGGCACCATCATCCTGGGCGGGCTCTTCCTCCTGGTTGTGCCGCGCATCAAGCGGCTCATGGAGGGTGTGTCCTAGCGCCTCAAACATCCACAGATCGAACGGCCGCGGCCCTACTTCGCTGCAGCGTCCTCGTACGTCACTGGGCCACCGAGACGCATTCCACTTCGTCGGGGACACCACTTGGCACATTGAAGTTAGCCAGGGCGATGAGCTCCCACTTGCCTTCTGGGCTGCGCAGGAGGGTGAGCATGCGCGGCGACGCGGTGTCCCGGTACTCGTCACCTTCCATCACGAGGTCGCTCACCACGGCGTCGTAGGTGACGACGAGGAGATCGTCGTTGCGCGCGACCCCGATGTTAGCGAACTGATAGGCCTGAGCAGGCGCCCACTCGATGGGCGCACCATCGGCCGTGGGCCACCCCTGCCCGTCGGCAAGCTGAATTTGGTTGGCAGGGTGGAGGAACGTCTCTGTCGACTTCCCCGTCGTGATGTCACGCCACTGCTCGACGAGCGATGTGCCGAGGGCAACGTCTTCCGGGCTCGTGGCCGGCGTTTCGCCGCTCACACTGATGGGGGCCTGCTCGCAGATGGCTCCGATGGCACTGTTGAAGTTGGCGTAGCTCACCGCCACCCAGTGCCCCAGCTCCTCGTCCCAACGGAACACCGAAATGCGCGGGGCCTTCTCCGCCGACATGACCGCGCCTGCGTCGGGCGACGTGGCCCCGGGCTGGCTGACGAAGTAGCGAATCACGCGAATGTCATCACGCGGCTCAGTCACGACGAAGTCTGATACCTCGAAGGCGTCGATATCGAGCGGCACGTAGTTGCCTGCCGTGTACCGCTGGCCCGTAGCGCGCAGCAGGGTGAACGCCGGATCGAGATAGGGCCTGACGATCTTCATGCCCTCCTCGACCTCTTCGGAGGATGTCGCGACCTCGCCCTCCCCACGTCCCGTTAGCGCTAACAGTCCAAACCACGCGTTGATGAGATCCTCGCCGCTCGCCTCACGATCCGCGAAGGCGCCCTGGGGGTCCGCGAAGGCAGTAGCGAGCGCTTCGGACGCGGAACTCTCCTCAGACGACGACTGGCTCCCGCAGGCTGAGAGGAGCACTGCGCTGATGAGGGCGACGAGGACGAGGCTGGGACGCTTCTTCATGAGGGGATGCTAGGCCCACTGTGCCCCAAGTATCGAACCCCATGACCCAGCCAACCTAAACAGTGCCGAGGCAATCGAAGAGCCCGGCAAATCCTGTAGCACGGGAACCTATGGGAACCATGTCAGCCATGTGAGTGAACACACCTAGTGAAGGAATCAGGTGGGGGCGGTCGACGCCTCCAATCGCGTGACTGTCCCTAGGGCTTAATCGGAGGGGTGAGGTACTCCGCGAGATTCGCCGGCTTCAATCCCCTCGCTCGAGCGGCGGTCACTGCCACTTTGAGGTCGGCGGAGAGATTCGCCGAGTAGTGCAGCAGGATCACTGAGCCTGGATTCAGCCCGTCGCCAAAGCGATAGCTAATGCGGCCCTGCTCCACGACGGTGTCCCACATGACGATGTCGGTGATGTGGCAGCTGCGTACGACTTCATGCAACACATGACCGTCAGGCCCCGCCCCATAGGGCGGGCGAAGCATCCAGGGCTTGGTGCCGAAGGTACGGCGGAAGTCGACCTGCACGGGGCACACCTGGGACTTGATGAGGGCCGCGCTACTGGTAGCGAGGCTCGCGTGTGTCGTGGTGTGGTTCTGCACCGAGCCCCACTTCGAGATTCGCTCGAAGTAGCGCACCTTGCTGTCGGTGACCTGGGATGAGGTGAGGAAACTCGTAATCGGAATGCGGTGCTTCTCGACGTACTCCAGCCCCGCCTTGGACGCGACGATTCCGTCATCGATCGTGATGAAGACCACCGGGTCCTTGGTGTCCACCCGGTAGGTGACCGGCATTGCCTGAGCGCTCGCAACCGGAGCGGCGGCAAATGCAAGTAGAGCGGCGAGGGCGAGGACCGATAAACGGCGCACCCGCCAAGTATGCGCCGGTGCCCCAATGCAGTGTGGGCCCGGGCCACAAGGCCCGGGCCCACACTCTGGCGATGAGGTCAGCCCTGAGCTGCCTTGCACGCCTTGACGGTGTTGGCCTTGCAGGTCTTCACCTCGGACACAGTCGTGCGCGAGGCGCCAAGGCCCAGGTCTGCCTGGAAGACGGTGACACCAAGAGCGCTGTTGAGCAGGTCGACGATCGGCTGGCTCGACGTGAGGTGCACAGCGCCGCCGATGGCAACGGTGCGCTTGACGATCCACTTGGAGTGGCTCTTGTCGATCTTCCACTGCGAGCGCTTGATCTTGTCGTGCTTGACGACGAGCAGTGGCACGGGATTGCCAGAGACGGACACGGTGATCGTGGCGGTGTTGTCATCGTTAAGTGTGATGACCGGGTTGTCGCCCTTAATGCCAGCAGGGTTTGCCGTCGACGCAAAGGTGACGGAGCCGGAGTGGGTAATCCCGTTGCCCGATGCTCCGGTCACGGGGAAGCCCAGGATGACCTTTGGCGTGGTGGCAAGGGTGGCCGGCGATCCCGCCGTGATCCTGATGCCAGCGGCCACGAGAGCGCCGACAATTTCAGGCTTGAAATCGATGATGGTCTTGCCGCCCGTCTTGGGCAGGGGCTTCGCCTGAGCGGGAGCTGACGCGGCAAGACCGGCGCCGGCGACCAGGGCGACGCCAGCGGCGACGCTGACGAGCTTCTTTCCGAAATTCATGGAACCTCCGGGGTGGACTTCGGCCCCCCATTCGGAGGGCTCGCGCCGCCCACCTCGGGCGGCGTTCCGATACTCACAGAGGGGACACCGCGATGCACCCCGAATGTCTGGATTTCCTCGTGGGTCTCGTCAAGTCCGGTGGAACTCCCAGAATTCCCTCGGGCCTCCTCTCGTGCAGGATGGCCTCGTGAGCGATCTCCTCAAGCGCCTGGCTGACGTCGTAGGCCCCGACCACTGCCTCACGGATCCGGCCCTCACCGAGTCCTTCACCACCGACTGGGGGGGTCGCTGGGGTGGACCGGCCCTGGCCGTCCTCCGTCCCGCGAGCACCGCAGAGGTCGCGGCTGTCGTGGCGGACTGCGCACGCGATGGCGTACCCGTCATCCCGCAGGGGGGCAACACCGGCCTCGTCGCGGGCGGGGTGCCCGACGCGCAGAGCGATCCCCTGCCCGTCATCGTCTCCACGCGCCGACTCACGCGGCTGGACCCCATTGACGAGGTGAGCGGCCAGGTCACTGTCGGCGCCGGGGTGACTCTGGGCGACCTGCATCGCTACGTCGCGCAGCACGGCTGGGAGTACGGCGTGGATCTCGCTGCCCGCGACTCGGCGACCATCGGCGGCACGGTCGCGACCAACGCCGGGGGCATCCGCGTCATCGCGCACGGCATGACGCGCGCACAGGTGGTCGGCATCGAGGCTGTCCTGCCTGACGGCAGCATCGTCGAGCACCTCGCCGGCCTTCCCAAGGACAACACCGGCTATGACCTCGCCTCCCTGCTCACGGGCAGCGAGGGCACCCTCGGCGTCATCACGGCCGTGCGCCTGCGCCTCCACCGGCCTCACGCCCCCTCGTCGGTGGCCCTTCTCGGAATCGAGACCTACGACGAGGCCCTCCAACTCATGCACTCCGCGGTGCGCCCGGGCTTCACCCTCCTCGCCGCTGAGGTCACCGATCGCACGGGCCTCGAGCTGGCGATGCGGATGTCGGGTCTGCCGTGGCCGCTTGAGCAGACGCACCCCCTGACCCTGCTCCTCGAGGTCGCCGACGGCGGCGAAGGTGACGGATTCGACCCTGACGTCCTCGACGGCCTCGACGTCGTCGTCGGCCTGGACGCGACCGAGAGAGCCCGACTCTGGACCTACCGCGAGCTCCAGGGCCAGGTCTTCACGGCGTACGCCGCCGAGCAGGGTGCACCGCCCGCACACAAGCTCGACATCTCCGTGCCCCTGCGTGATCTCGCGACATGCGCGGCACTCCTGCGCGAGCGGGTGGAGGCCTACCCCGGCGTCATCGCCTTCGGCGTCTTCGGCCATCTCGGCGACGGCAATATCCACGTCGAGATCGCCGGTCCCGCGCTGGATGACGAGGCCGTCGACATGATCGTGCTTGGCGCCGTAAGCGAGTTCGGTGGCAGCGTTTCTGCAGAGCACGGCATCGGACGCGCCAAGAGCCATCATCTGCACATGTCGCGCTCCCCCGCGGAGATCGCGGCCATGCGTGCGATCAAGGGCGCCCTCGACCCGCAGGGGATCATGAACCCAGGTGTGCTCCTGCCGTTAGAGTCTCGGGGTGACTGAGGACATTGCAGTAGTCGGCCTGCGCGAACCCTGCCCCTGCGGCTCCGGCAAGCGCTACAAGGCGTGCCACGGAAAGGCGCGCAACCGCGAGGCTGTGGCCCACGTCTCCCGCCCCTTCGAAGGACTGGCGAGCGAGTGCGACTGGGTGGCCTTCCGCGAGATCGTGCCGGCCGCCACTGCACCCCTCACGCTCAAGGACGCCACGGATCGCCGCGTCATCCTCACCACGGTGCTGCCCCTGGCGTGGCCCGCCCTTGTGCGCGACAACGGCGACATCTACCTCGCCCTCCAGGTGACCACGGGCTCCGGCGACCCCAGCCGTGACGCGGCCGATGCCCTCCTGCGCGCGCTGGAGAGCGAGCCGGGCACGCCCGTGCCTCCGGTCGGTCTGCCCGGCCCCGGGCCCCGCCTGCAGGACTTCATCGCCGACGTACCTCTCGACGTCACGATCCACGACGACTTCGACTACTGGATGGCCGATGAGGCCAGTGCCGACGCGCCCGGGGTCCGCGACTCGCTCGACCGTGCCAACAGCAAGGTCATGCCGACCGTGCGCCTGAAGTCGGTCGATGCGGCGTACTGGGTGCAAATGGGCGACAAGGTCTTCCTGCGCTGGGTGATGCCGCAGCCTGAGGAGAAGCTGCTCGACGCCCTCGCTCGCCTACACGCCGCAGGGGGTAGCTCGCTCGTCGGTGTGCCGTCGCGCTTCGTTGGTTCATTCCGCGCGGACGGCTTGCTCGTCCCGGTGTGGGAGTTGACCGAGGGCACGAGTGCCGCCGACACCGAGTCGGCCGCCGCCGAATTTGGGCAGCGGCTCTCCGCAGCGATGGCATCCGCCGAGCCGCTCACGTCGCAGGAGCGCCGTGCCCGCGCGGGCCTGCAGAACCGCCAGATCACCCTGCGCTGAGTCTCACGCCTGGATGAACTCCACCAGGGTCCACGCAGCGAGTGCAGTGAGTACGGCGGCCGACACCAGCACTAGGAATCCGACAGCCGCGCGGCCAGGGTGGGCCAGATCACGGGCGTCGCGGGATCGCGCGGGCCGGACCACGGCGCCGGCGTGAGGTAGAAGCGCTGCGCGAGGTGGTACACCGCCGACTCGTACCGGCCACGAATACGGCGGAAGACTTCGAAGGCATCGTCCCTGTTGCGCTCGATGGTGACCCCCGCTGACTCGAGGTAGTCGAGCGCGTAGTCGAACTCTTCGCGTGTCAATGTCGACTCGCGTGTCCCGTAGGTGATGAGCACCTTGCGCGTGGCGGGGACCTGGCCGCGGAGGCTGTCGAGGGTCACTGCCTCGGAGACCGCCTGCATACCGTGCGGCAGGTAGGAGTCCATGTCGCGCGGCTCCCCGGGCTTGGCTGGATCTCGTTCGGTGACACCGAAGACGCTCAGCGTCGTCTCGACTCGGCGCTTCCAGGACTGCAGGCGAATGAGCGAAGAGAGCGCGATTTCCGCGGCATCAATCGACAGGATGGCCTGGGTGCCCTCCTGGAGCAGCGTGACCGTCCGCGGATCCGGTGGGTCCTTGGATATCGCGGTGGTCAGCGCCGCCGCGTCCAGGGTGGACATCAGGGCGATCAGCCAATTGCGGGTGCTGACGGCCGACCGGAAGCGGCTGAGCGAGGGATAAAGCGTCTGGGTGAGGCGCACCTGAGCCGCCCAGGGGACCCACTGGGCAAAGATCGTCGGGACATCGCCTTCGCCCTCGAGCATCTTGACGCGCACGAGGAACTCTGGTCCCCACTCGGGCGCACCGCTCAACGAGGTATCGAGCAGTACTCGAGACTCACGCGCAAGGTAGGACTGATAGAGCGTCGGGAGGAAGCCGATGAGTAGTGCGATGACAGCAGGACCGGTCATGGCTGCGACGAAGTCGAGGATCGTCACGCTCTTGCCCGGCGTGCCGATGAGCCCCAGGGTCAGCAGGCCGGAACCTGCCTGAAGGAATGCGTCGTTGATGCTCACATCCGTGATGCCGAAGATCATGAGCGCGTATGCGGTGAGGAAGAACAGGAGCCAGACGAAGAGGGCCGCCACGATGCCGAGCGGTCCGCTCCATGCCAGCACTCGATCGCGTGCTTGGTAGGTCCGCATCATCCGCGCAGCGCCCGTGAAGACTGCATCCGTGCTTCTGATGATGATGGCGAAGAGCCACGAGACCGTGATGCGGGGGATCACCATCGTGCGGACGATGCTCATGCCCGCGCTGATGAGGAGCGCGACACCGATGAGGAAGGGCACGGCCCGCGCAATGGGACCCCAGGACTCGAGCCCGGCTTCGAGTGCCCACGTCACGCCTTGAGGATAGTGGTGGGTATGTCCCCACTAGGCTGCAGCGGTGACCTGGGATGCGCAGATGGGCGTCATCGTCGTAGGAGCGGTCGCCCTGGTCGCCCTCGCGCTCGCCGTCGTCCTGGCCCTGCGCACCGGTCGCATGAAGAGCCAATATGCCGTCCTCTCCGCAGCGGATGGCCGGGCCTCCTTCGTGGAGGTCGTGGCGCGCAAGACCGAAGAGGTCGAGGATCTGAGGGATGACGTCGCTCGGCTAGCCGATGAGTTGCGCTCGACGCAGCGGGAACTCCAGATGGCGGTTCGCCACGTCGGCGTCGTCCGCTACGACGCGTTCGGTGACATGGGCGGGCGCATGTCTTTCAGCGCCGCCCTGGTCGATGACCACGGCAATGGCTTCGTCCTCACGTCGGTCCATGCTCGCAGCGAGTCCCGCAGTTACATCAAGCAGCTTCGCGGTGGCATGGCCGAGGTGAATCTCTCCCCCGAGGAGTCTGCTGCCGTCGCCGACGCGGTGGCGAGCATCCCTCGCGGTCGCATGGAGTAACGGCGACCGTTACCCCTCGAGATTGACGCGACCCATGCCGGTGAAGTGCGTGTTGGTCCACGGGGTGCCCTTGACCACGCCCTTGACGACGCCGATGCCGTAGTCGGATGCGTGCACGACCTTGCCGTCGCCGATATAGATGGCCACGTGGTGGGCGCCATTGTCGAAGTAGAAGGCGAGATCACCGGGGCGGGCGTCCTTGAGCGAGACGCGTGTCGTCTCGTCGTACTGGGCGCGGCTGTAGTGGGTGAGCTTCACGCCGGCCGCTCGCCACGAGTAGACGACGAGGCCTGAGCAGTCGAAAACGTCGGGGCCGTCGCCCCCGGATCCGTAGGAGTCCCCCACCTGGGCGAGGGCTCGCTCCACCACCTGCGCGCGGATGCGATCGCCGTCCTGGAGTGAATCGCGCTCGCGCTGTGCGTTCTTGCGATAGTCGGCTGCAGCCTGGCGACTGGCATCCTCGTGGATGCTCCCCCGTGGCGAGTTGTCTGCCAGCGCCGGTGCGGCGGTTGCGACCGGTACACCCACGAGGATGGCCGAGGCCACGAATGCGGGCGCGAGAAGTGCGGTTGTCAGGCGATGAGAGGTCATACGGGCAGTGCTGCGGATCGTGCGACTCATGCGCTCCCTCTTCCGTCCGCCTCCCAGGTGAGCTGTCGGGCTCGGGCTGAAGAGCGCCCTACCCGCGTGCTGCGAGCACACGGGATTCGCCCCAGGAGGGCCTTGCCCTCCCGGCCGCGACCGGCTGTCGCGTCCGTCTCGTCAGGGTTGGGCCCTGACGTGGGTCCCCGGTACGGCGCCCCTCGGGTCCGGGTGTTGGTGCCCCGGTCGAGGCTTGCCGATTCGGCGGGCCGCTCGGCGGGGGCGGTTGCCCCCTCGTTTCGAGCGACTTCTTGACACTGCCATGACCTTTTGGGGACCGGTCAAACCCGCGTCCGGATAACGGAACGATAACGGGACGTCACAGGCGCACCACGAGTAACAGATCGCCGGGCACGCCCTCGTGGGTCTATTCCATTCGCCACCCTCGCCGCTGGAGGGACCGGCGGATGTCAGGGGAGCGGCCGCCGGAGAAGGAGGATGACCCGTTCCGGTTTCATCCCGGCGCGTTCGTAGAGCGCCGTGGCTCCGGTGGAGTTCTCACTGTCAACCGTGAGCGTCATCGCCGTCCTACCTTCTCCGGCAGCCTCCGCGAAGGCGGAATGCAGCAGCCAGGTGGCGATGCCGCGACCGCGGGCATGCGGCACGACGCCGAGGATCCGCACGTGGCCTGCGTCGCGTTCCATGCGGGAGTCGTCTTGCATGCAAAGCCCCACCGGCTCATCGTCCAGCCACGCGATCCACCACAGGTCCGGTCGCGCGTCACGTCTATCGCGAAGCCACGGCATCCAGTCTTCGTAGGACTTCGATACGAAGCCGAAGTGCGCCGCGAAGGCCTCTTGATCGATGGAATGAAGGAGTCGCAGCTCCGCGTCCGTTACGGCAGTGGTGTAGGCCACGCCGTCAGGAGGGGGCGGAGATGACAGATGCTCGGGGCTGAGGTCAATGCGCATGTGCCAGAAGCGGCGTACTTCACGGTATCCGGCTGAATGCAGTGCGTCGAGGTAGACCTCATCCTGGACAAATGCCCCGCACTCGAGCGTCCATTCGCCCTCGCCCTTAAGGCGCCTTGCCACGCCGATGCCCATCGCGATGAGTGGCGCCAGGAGAGCGATTCCATGGGAGGGCACGGCGTACACGTCGCTGAAGAACGTCCGAGCATCGTCATCCTGCTCGACGATCAAGAGGCCCACGGGCTCCCCCGAATCCGTGAGGACAAGGCGGTGCTCCGCAAGGAGTGCATCCGGGTTGGAAAGGTCGGACCGCACCGTCTCGCGTGTGCTGTCGGGGGATTCAATGATGCCGATATCGGCTGCGGCCACCACGGAGTACGCGAGATCGACGTCAGCGCCGTCGACGAACCCGTCGACCTCTGCCAGGTCCAGTGGGCGCGCGACGTATCCGGGGGGCAGCACCCGGCGAGTGTAGGCGTCTCAGGCGGTGGGGAGTGCGGCAATGCGACGCACGAGGTACGGCGAGAACCAACCGGCGTACTTCGCCTGCAGGACGGGGTCACGCCAGTCCGAGCCGCTCACGACCTCGCGGCAGGTGGCAGCCCCGCACAGGCAACGAAACTCGTCGTAGTCGCTGGCGTCGCACATGGCGTAGTCGAAGCTCAGCTCCTCACCCGGCTCGATGTCACGCATCGCGACGAGCAACTGTGAGCCGGCAAGGCCGCAGTTGGGCTCGCACGAGTGGTTGAGCATGTCGCCGGGCTCGGGGGTGTCACCGGACACGAGGAAGAGGTCTGTGTCGATCTGGATGGACCGGTGCTGGCGGTCGATCGGAAGCGCGGCCAACTGGCTGCCGTCAAGAACCCAACCGCCGAAGCCGGCGACAGTCTCACCGGCGCTGATGCGCTCCGTCACGTAGGAGCCCCAGCCCTTATCCCCTGCTGGGCGCGCCTCGGCCTTGGGAGTCAGCCAGTTGTAGTCCAATGCAACCTCCTCGATGTGCATCGATCAGGTGCGCCGTCAAGGCGCGACGGGAAGTGTGACATGTCATTGACGAGATGTGAAATCGCTTGGCCTGGTTGAACGTTCAGTCGGGATCAAGCGGCGTTCATCGTGATGACACCATGGACGCATGACGGAGGAAGGAACGGACTCGCTCTACCCCGAGTCGCCAGAGCAGCAGATGGTCCTCCTGCCTGACTCCGACACTCGACCCGCGGCATCGGCTGCGTCCGTCCAGCAGCCCGCCAAGGTGATGCGCATCGGCTCGATGATTAGGCAGTTGCTCGAGGAGGTGCGCAATGCTCCCCTTGATGAGGCAGCTCGGGCGCGGCTGCGAGAAATTCACACCCGCTCGCTGAGGGAACTCGAGGAGGGTCTCGCCCCGGAACTCGTGGAAGAGCTCGAGCGAGTGTCCCTGCCCTTCACCGACGATTCCGTGCCAAGCGAGGCCGAATTGCGCATCGCTCAGGCGCAGTTGGTCGGTTGGCTCGAGGGTCTCTTCCACGGCATCCAGACAGCGCTCTTCGCGCAGCAGATGGCGGCGCGCGCTCAGTTCGAGGAGATGCGTCGCCAGGCCATGCCCGGGGCTCTTCCCCGTGGAGCGGATGCTCCTGCGGAGGGACAGCCGGGTCAGGGTCCCGGCCTCTACCTCTAGCCTTGACCCGTGATCGATCCTCGCCTGCTCCGCGAATCCCCTGACGACCTGCGGGAGTCGCAGCGCCGGCGCGGCGAAGATGTCGCCCTGGTGGATCGGCTGGCCGCACTCGATATCGAGCGGCGCTCCAAGCAGACGGCGTACGACGATCTGCGTGCTGAGCAGAAGCAACTCTCCAAGCGCATCGGACCGCTGCAGGGTGCAGTCAAGAAGGGCGACTCCTCCGCCCAGGCCGAACTTGATGACCTCATGGCGCAGGCAAGCCAACTCTCGGAGCGCGTGAAGGCGGCAGATGCGGCTGCGGGTGAGGCGACGCGCGCCCTGGACGAAGCGTGGCTCGAACTCTCCAACGTCGTCGACATGCGGGCCCCTGTGGGAGGCGAGGAGGACTTCGCGGTCCTGGAGGTGGTCGGCACCCCGCGCGATTTCGGGGCTGAGGGATTCACTCCGCGTGATCACCTCGAGCTGGGGGAGTTGCTCGGCGCGATCGACGTTGAGCGGGCCGCCAAGGTGTCGGGCTCCCGCTTCTACTACCTCACCGGCGTAGGCGCGCTTCTGGAGATCGCACTCCTCAACCTGGCGATGGCCCAGGCCACGCGCAACGGCTTCATCCCGGTGATCCCTCCGGTCCTCGTCTCTCCCCGAGCGATGGAGGGCACCGGCTTCCTGGGTCAGGCCGCGGAAAACGTCTACCGCATTGAGTCCGATGACATGTATCTCGTCGGGACGGCCGAAGTGCCCCTGGCCGGTATGCACAGCGACGAGATCATGCCCGCCAGCGCCCTGCCCAAGCGCTACGTCGGCTGGTCCTCCTGCTTCCGGCGTGAGGCTGGCTCCTACGGCAAGGACACGCGCGGCATCATCCGCGTCCATCAGTTCGACAAGGTCGAGATGTTCGTCTTCTGTGATCCGGCCGATGCTGAGGCGGAGCACGAGCGCATCCTGCAGTGGGAGCGCGACTTCATGGATGCTCTGGAGATTCCCTACCGGGTGATCGATGTCGCCACCGGCGACCTGGGCTCCAGCGCTGCTCGCAAGTTCGACATTGAGGCGTGGATCCCCACGCAGGACACCTATCGCGAGGTGACGTCGACCTCCAACACGACACAGTTCCAGGCCCGCCGCCTGGGTATCCGCATGCGCTCGGGCGATGACGTGCAGCCGGTCGCCACCCTCAACGGCACCCTGTGCGCGATGCCACGCATCATCGTGGCGATCCTCGAGAACCACCAGCAGGCGGATGGCTCCATCGTCGTACCCCAGGCCTTGCGCCCCTACCTCGGACGAGACGTCCTCGAGTTGCCATGACCCCGGCGTCGCGTGTGCGCGGCGCCGCCGTCCTTATCGCGGGGGCTGCCTTGCTCGCGGGCTGCACCGGAGGAGGCAATGCCGGCTCCTCCTCATCCGCGCCTGCGCCCATCCCGACGTCATCGAGCGCATCCCCCGCTCCGGGCCCGACCGCCACGCCAATCCCCGCACCCACGCCACCGCCTCTGGTGCCGGGGAACTCACGCGGACGGCTGCTGGTCGTGCAGCAGGCAGAGGATGCGGCACTGGTCTCGGGAGGCCAACCCATACGACTGACCCTGGCCCGCACCGGCAATGTCGCATCGTGGTTCACCTCGCCACCCCAGAAACTCGCGGGGACGATGTCGACCGAGCAGGCCATGTTCACGCTTGGCTGGCGCCCCGCCGACGACGGGACGACCGCAGTGCTGCCCAACCCGCGACCTAACGGGCTGCTCAGTTTCATCGGCGGGAGCCTTGCCTTCACCGTGCAGCGGGCCAATGTGCGGGCCGATGGAACTCTCGTGCTGGATATCCGCCCGATCGGGTCTGCGCCGGAGACCGTGGAGTCCTATGGCCCTGTGTCGATCACCCTCGACGGCGCGCACGGCGTTCTCGATCTTCCGACCGCCCTGGGGGAGATCACCGTGCGCGTGCTCGTGACCGGTGACCGCAATGAGCAGGCGGTGGTGCAGGTGATCGATGGCGCAGGTGAAGTCGTGGAGTCGGCTTTCGTTTCCCCGGAGCGGACGACCATTGACAGTTGGCTCGACGTGACATCGGGCTCAACGACCTGGTCCGACCCCGTCGTCACCTTCACCCCCCCCGAGCGGACTAAGCCAGGCACGGTGCGCGTCTCGGGTGCACTCACGATCGATGGGACGACGACCGAACTCGATCGCGTCATCGCACGCTGGAGCGTGCCCCTCACGCGCTGAGTGGCGGGTTGTCGCAGCCGACACGGCCGGCGACAACCTGCCACTCAGCGAATGGATCAGGCGGGGACTGTCGGCAGGTTGCTAAGCGCCGGCGCGAAGCGCTCGTCGGAGAGCGCCTCGTCGACCATGCTGCCGGCGAGGTACTGCTCGTAGGACGCGAGGTCGAAGTGCCCGTGACCGCACAGCGCCGTGAGAATGACGGTCTCCTCGCCCGTCTCCTTCGCCTGCTCCGCCAGCCTGATCGCCTGCGCGATCGCATGGGTCGGCTCGGGTGCGGGCACGATGCCCTCCGAGCGAGCGAACTTCACGGCACCGGAGAAGCACTCGGTCTGCGGGATTGCCACGGCGTCCATGAGGCCGAGCTCGTAGACGTGTGAGATGAGTGGCGCCATGCCGTGGTAGCGCAAGCCACCCGCGTGGATGGGATCGGGGATGAAGTCATGGCCGAGGGTGTGCATCTTCATCAGCGGCGTCATCCCTGCGGTGTCGCCGAAGTCGTAGGCGTAGACGCCGCGCGTGAGCGACGGGCACGACGCAGGCTCGACCGCGGTGATCTGCGGGTTGATCTTGCCCGCGAGCTTCTCGCGCAGGAAGGGGAAGGACAGGCCCGCGAAGTTGGAGCCACCGCCCGTGCAGCCGACGATGTGTGTCGGGGTGTCACCCGCCATCTGAAGCTGCAGCAGTGCCTCCTCGCCGATGACGGTCTGGTGCAGGAGCACGTGGTTGAGCACCGATCCGAGCGCGTAGCGGGTGTCTGCGTTCATGGCAGCCACCTCGACGGCCTCGGAGATCGCGATCCCCAGCGAACCGGACCAGTTGTTGGGGTCCTTGGCCAGCTCACGGCCAATGGCGGTCACATCCGACGGGGATCGGTGGATCTGCGCGCCGAACGTCTCGATCATGAGGCGGCGGTAGGGCTTTGCGTCGTACGACGCCCCGACCTGCCACACCTCGCACTCGAGGTCGTAGAGGGCGCAGGCGAAGGCGAGGGCAGTGCCCCACTGACCGGCGCCGGTCTCGGTTGTGAGCTTCTTGGTGCCGTCCTTCTTGTTGTAGTAGGCCTGTGGCACCGACGTATTGGGCTTATGCGATCCGGCGGGTGATACGCCCTCGTACTTGTAGTAGATGCGCGCGGGGGTGCCGAGCAGCTTCTCCAGTCGATGCGCGCGGAAGAGCGGCGATGGCCTCCACTGGCGGTACACATCGAGGACACCACCGGGAATCTCGACGTACCTCTCGCCGGTGACCTCCTGCATGATGAGGTCGATCGGGAAGAGGGGCAGCAGATCGTCGGGACCCACCGGATCCATGCGCCCGGGGTGAAGCGGGGGCGGCGGCGGGGACGGCAGGTCCGCGATGAGGTTGTACCAGGTCGTGGGCATCTGATCTTCGCTGAGCACGTACTTGTGCTGCTGCACGGTGTCGTCCATGGCTCCGCCTTCCGCACTGAACCGCGGGGACGCACTATCCCCGCGGGGATCCGACCCGGACATCCCGGGGAAGGGGACGCTACCCGACCTGACAGCATGACGCTTGTGAATCCGGCAGGTCCGTACGTCGTCCCGGTACCCCCGGGGGTCCGCATCGTGGCATCCGACCTCGACGGCACCCTGCTGCTCTCGGATGGCTCAGTGGGACGGCGCACCCGGGAGAGCCTCGACCGGCTCTCCGATAGCGACCTCGACCTCATCATCGTCACCGGGCGCCCCCCGCGGTGGATCTCGCCGATCGTCGAGATGACCGGGCATCGGGGCGTGGGCATCGCCGCCAATGGCGCGGTGGTGCTTGACCTCGCGGATGGGCATGTCACCGAGGTCTTCCCCATGAGTGGCGACGATGCACTGGAGGCAGTGGATCGCCTGCGCCGCGAAGTGCCGGGCATGGTCTTCGCTGTCGAGCGCGCGCGACCAGGCGGGCGCCTTGCGCCGACCGGCGGCGCGTCGTACGACGCACTCGATGC
>JBMOIL010000014.1:0-23733 GCA_049317345.1 Candidatus Nanopelagicales bacterium | reverse complement strand
TGCACGGGGGCGAACCACGTCATCGCACCCGAAGCGCCCAGGGCGATCAAGACGAGCTTGTTGCACACCGGGCATCCCACGGCGAAGAAGGCGATGAATCCACCGGCAAGGCCGAGTTTGGAGGCCCTTGCCTCTTGAGCGGGCTGCTCCTCCGTGAGACCCGGCTCTCGCACATACGTGGCAAGCAGGAGTCCGCCGAGGATGCCCGTGAGGACAACGACGGGAATGGACCACCAGGTCACCTCAACTGCGCGACCGAAGATCGGGTTAGGGATCACTGCGGTTGGCAGGGCGACGAGGATCGCGGTGGCGATGCCACCGAGGACAGCGACCCTCCAGCGGCGCGCGGACCACATTCGCAGGGCATCGATCATCCGCAAAGTATACCCCCGGGGGTACCTGCTCGAGGCTCGGCCATCGCGACTGTGCATCTGTGCATGCGGAATCGCCCTCCTAAGCCCCAACATCTGCACAGTCGACGTCCGCATACGGCTGGCAGACTCCGCGCATGGATCTCACGCAGCTCACGGCCACCGAGCTCATCGAGCTCTACCGCAGCGGCCAGGCCTCACCCGTCGAGGCGATGCAGCAGGTCCTCGAGCGCGTCGAACGCGTCGACCCGATCCTCAACGCCTTCATCCTGGTCGACGCGGACGCCGGAATGGACGCTGCGCGCGTGAGTGAAGCACGTTGGGCCGCGCACAGGGCCGATGGGTCTGCCGTTGGTGCAGTCGAGGGAGTGCCCACTTCCATCAAGGACATCCTCTGGACCAAGGGGTGGCCCACATTGCGCGGAAGTCGCGCGATCGATCCCGACCAGCCGTGGGAGGAAGACGCACCCTCCGTCGCCCGACTACGCGCAGCAGGCGCCGCGATGTTCGGCAAGACGACCACGCCGGAGTTCGGCTGCAAGGCAGAGACGAATTCACCGCTCACGGGCATCAGCCGCAATCCATGGGACCCGTCGCGCACGCCCGGGGGATCCTCCGGAGGCACCGCCGCTGCGGTCGCCGCCGGTCTCGGTCCACTCAGCATGGGCACGGACGGAGCAGGAAGTGTGCGCATCCCGGCGGCGTTCTGCGGCAACGTCGGCATGAAGGCGAGCTTCGGCCGAGTCCCGGCGTACCCGCTCTCACCCTTCGGAACCGTGGCCCACGTCGGGCCGCACACGATGAGCGTGACCGACTGCGCGCTCATGATGAATGTCGTCGCGCAGCCCGATCCCCGCGACTGGATGTCACTGCCCTACGACGGCGTCGACTACCTCGAAGGCCTTGACTCAGGTATCCGCGGCCTGCGCATCGCCTACTCGCCGACACTCGGCTACGCCGATGTGGATCCCGAGGTGGCGGCACTCGTCGGTGCCGCGGTTCGCGAACTCGAGGCCCTCGGCGGGATCGTCGATCAGGCGGCCCCAGGCTTCGAGGACCCACTCGATATCTCGACCGGCCTGTGGTTCGTGGCATCCAAGACCGTCTACGACTCGCTGGGGCCCGAGGGTCAGGCGGTCACCGATCCGGACTTCGCCGCGCAGGCTGCCCAGGGCGCGGAGTTCAGCTCCCAGGACGTGCAACTGCTCGCACTCAAGCGCAATGCGCTCGGCACGCTGATGCGACTCTTCATGACGCAGTACGACGTCCTCGTCACTCCAGCCGTCGCCATCCCGGCCTTCGAGGCGCGCCCCGCGGGTGCGGTACCGATGACACCGGAGTCCATGCTGTCGTGGACGCCGTTCAGCTATCCGTTCAACCTCACGCAGCAGCCGGCCATCACGGTGCCGTGCGGCCTGACCTCAGCCGGCCTCCCCGTCGGCTTGCAGATCGTGGGCCGCGCGCACGACGACGTCACCGTCCTGCGCGCGGCGCGGGCATATGAGAGTGCGCATCCGGTGCCGCGTCCCACTATCTGAGTGAGTAAATCCCTGATTCTTCGCCTGAGTGACGCTCCATCTAGCGAGCACGGAAATGCCCTTGCAGGGCTCTCTGCGCTAGTACGGCGAAAGCGCTAGACGTCGCCGGCGCCCTGACGCCGATTCGATAGGCCCGTGTGGGGTCCACACCCGCGTCTGTCGCCGAGATGGCGATGTCAACGCGGGCGCCCGCGGCCAGTGTGATGGTGCGTACACGATCTGATGTTGAGGAATTCGTCGTTGACGTGCTGCCACCTGGGTAGTGGACCGTGAGCCGGTAGGCCCGAGGGAGATCACCTAAGCGCACCTCGTAGGTGCCGGCTGCACCTGCGGTGAACGACCACCAGTGGGTGTCTGTGGCTGCCGCCAGAGGAGCTCGCGCCACAAGATCCCCAGGCAGGAGTGCCGCGGTGTCGCGAGAGGTACCCGGTGCCTGCCACCCCGGCGTCGGCGTAGGCGTCGGCGTAGGCGTAGGTGTCGGCGTAGGCGTGGGTGTCGGCGTAGGTGTCGGCGTGGGTGTCGGCGTGGGTGTCGGCGTCGGCGTAGGCGTAGGTGTCGGCGTCGGCGTGGGCGTAGGTGTCGGCGTCGGCGTCGGCGTCGGCGTCGGCGTAGGTGCGGGCGTAGGTGCGGGCGTCGGCATCGGCGTCGGCGCCTGAACCGTCAACCGATAGGGCAGTGTCGACACTGTCCCCCCTGAGCCGGCAGTGACTCTGACATCCACTCGTTGGCCTGCGGTCAAGGTGCGACGCATGCTGCGTTCACTCAGGCTCGATCCCGAGGCGGTGGAACTCCCACCGGGGAAGTAGGTGGTCAGTGTGTAATTGGCCGGCAACTCGTGCAGACGGACCACATAGTCACCGCTCACAGGCGCCGTGAAGCTCCACCACTGCTCTTCTGCACTTGATCGCATCACTGACGACACGGTGAGGCTGCTGGGCAACGTCACGGCGGTGTCTCTGGTTCTTCCCGGTTCGGCCGGCGTCGGCGTAGGAGTCGGAGTCGGCGTAGGTGTGGGAGTCGGCGTGGGTGTGGGCGTGGGAGTCGGCGTAGGTGTGGGCGTCGGCGTAACGACGCCGTCAAGCGTCACCTTCAGTCGATACGGCTGAACCTCGCTGTGAGTGCCGTATCTGTCCACGAAGACGCGAACGAAGTAGGTGCCTGGCTCCCAGAACTGGAAGCGAGGGCCCATCCGCTTGTCTGCTGAGCCCGTGTTGGCCACGCTTCGCCACAGGCTGGTGAAGGAACCGGAGTAGAGCATGCCGACCTCGACGCCGTACTCACTGGGAAGGTTAGACAGTAGGACGTCAGGATTGTTGACCTGTCGCGGGAGCGTGAAGGTCCACCAGTCGACATCCCCGCTGAGATCGAGCAACTCGGTGACGTCACCGCTCTGAGGGAGTGGGGCAGCAGTCTGCATGGAGTCTCCCGCGAAGTCCGGTCGACTCGGGGTGGTGACGGTCGCCGCATTGGAGGGTTCAGAGGGAGCGAAGGAGCCGAACGCGGTTGCTTGGAAGAGATAGGTCGTTTCAGCCGCAAGGCCGGTGGCGGTGCAGCCTCCAGCGCTGAGGGCAGCGGTGCATGCCGGGGAGCCATCAGCATGGGTGACGCGGACGATGATGTCGGACGTCCCACTAGGGACCTGCCAGGTGAGCAGGGCCCGGTTCCACCAGGGTGAGCTGGCGCTGAGCCCGACGACCGGATCCGGTGCAGGCAGGTCGCCACCCACCTGAAGTGTTGCAGCGACGGGATCAACGAGGCCGTGGCCGAAGTCGTTATCCCGGCCTGGGGCCCCGAGATCTGTCGCCGTCGCCATGAGGAGTTCGGGGACAAGGACGTCCTTGCCGAGCGAGCGACCCCTTGACGTCACCAGCGCAGCCACGGCAGCGACGTGAGGTGTCGCCATGGACGTGCCATTCCATGCGGCGTAGCGATTGCCGGGAAGTGTCGACCAGATCCCCGCACCGGGGGCCGCGATATCGACGGAGGCGTTGGCGCTCGAGAAGGGTGCACGCTGATCTGCCGAGTTGCTCGCGCCGACGGCCAGCACGCCCGGATACGAGGCGGGGTAGCTCAGTGGTGATCCGAAGGTGCCGGAGTTGCCCGCCGCGGCGATGACGACGACGCCACGATCAATGGCGTAGCGCACTGCCGTCTCCATTGCGGCCGACGGTGTATCCCCCCCGAGACTCAGATTGATGATCTCCGCGCCGGCGTCTGTCGCCCAGATGACTCCCTGGGCAACTTCTCCAGCGGTACCAGCGCCGTCATCGTTGAGGACCTTCACAGGCAGGATCTGGGCCTGGGGGGCGACACCGGCGATACCGAGCCCGTTGCCCACAGACGCGGCGATCGTCCCCGCGACGTGTGTGCCGTGGCCGTGACCGTCATTGCGGCCATCCCCGCGCTGGCCGCTGAAGTCCTTGCCCGGAAGCACAGTGCCCGCCAAGTCCTCGTGGACGGCAACACCCGTGTCGATGACCGCCACAGCGACACCTTCGCCAGTGGACAGGTCCCAAACCTCCTGTGCCTTGAGCCGGTCAAGTCCCCACAGATCGGCGCGACGTGGATCGTTGGGCAACGCTCGCGACGGGGTCACCTGCTCGAGGAGACCGACAGCGCTATCCACTTCGACGGACAGGACATCTACGTCGGCCTGCTGACGACGGATCTCCTTGGCGGCGGCACTCCGGCCCTTCCTTGTCACCGTCTCGACGGTGGGTACGCCGTCCTCATCGCGCACGACGACGAGGGTCGTCAACTCATCGACCCCCACGCCTTCGAGGATCTGAGTGGGGCTTGCACGCAACGACTCATCCTCGACAGACCATGGCAGCACTCGTTCAGCGGCGACCCCTGCGGCTGGCGCAGCCGACGCGGGTGGAGGGCCGGCGTCGGAGGGCGTCGCGATCGCCACGGGTGCCGACCACACCCCCAGTCCAACGACGAGGGCGGTGGTGGATGCGAGGACAAGGGATTTCTGCATACCTCGAGGGTAATTATGACACTGGTCGCTGTCACTTTTAAATGACAGTTATCGGTGTCATTTAGGCCATCGGGGCAGAGGTTTGTCCGCTATGCCGACCCCACGCATCGGTCATTCGGGGGATGCGATGAGTGGCCAGAGATGAGCGAATGCCCTGTCCACGCGCCGCTTGCCCTTCCCCAGTGGCAAGGCGCCCGTCGCACTGAGCAAGAACATCCCCAGGTCGGCCGCCGCCATCGACTCAGGGGTGACGTCAGGGTTGAGCTCACCCGAGGCAATTCCTGCCGCAAGGAACCTCTCGATCGAGCGCTGACGCGGGATGAGAACTCTCTCGCGCACGGCCTCGAGGAGGGCCGGCTCACGCTGCCGCTCAGCAACACAGGCAGCGAGCACGGGCACGATCCGCTCCGGGTAGTTGGCCCCGATCGACAGACCGCGCCGTAGTCGCTCCTCAGCCGTGTCGCCCTCCTCGAGCCATCCGTTGTAATCCGGCAGCCGGTCGATCCCGGCCAGGGCGAGGTCGAGCTTGGTGGGGAAGTGCCGGAAGGCTGTCCGAGTCGCCACGCCCGCCCGCTCAGCCACCTCGGAGTGGCTCAGGTCGGCGTACCCACGCTCCGCGAGCTCGTCGAGTGCGGCCTCTGCCAAGGCCGCGTGAATGGACTCGTACTGAGCCCCCCCGCGCCGGATCCCCGGTCGTGAGTCTCGCGATTCACCCACGGTCGCAACCTATGCCGCAGTCACGGATCGTGACTACTGGGCCATGTCGACGAAACGGCTGTAGTGGCCCTGGAAGGCGACCGTGATGGTCGATGTCGGGCCATTGCGGTGCTTGGCGACGATGAAGTCTGCCTCGCCCGCGCGAGGTGACTCCCGCTCGTAGGCGTCCTCGCGATGCAGCAGGATCACCATGTCCGCATCCTGCTCCAGGCTGTTGTGCACGGCGATGCCGTCGGCAATGAAGTTGTGCGTGCCAGGAACGGTCGCGTCGTAGACCTCCTGCTCGCCGATGGACTCGATCGACACGATCTCATCCCAGTGCACGTCATTGGTGGCCATCAACTCGAGGTCTGCGCACTCTAGGACTGTGGCGACACGGCCGAGTCGCTCTCGGCTGGGCGCGTGCTTCCACATGGTGCTGCCACAGAAGGACGTGCCCATCGCTGTAGCGAACTCTCGGTGGGTCATGCCGACGTCGCTGATGACCTGCTTGACGTCGTCCCAGACCTCGCGGGGCACGGTGTCGCGATTGGTGTTGGGCTCGATCGTCTCCAGGATCGCGAGCAGTCGACGACCGGTCTCTCCACGCTCGCCGTGCGCGTTGATGCGACGGAGGAAAACCTTCTGGTCAGCGGCTCCCGAAATGTCGACCCAGTAGGAGGGGCGGTATCCCGCCTTGGCCACCGTGCGGATGCGGGCGATGATCCCAAACCGCAGGAGTAGTCGCGCGACGTCATCGGCGAGGCGGCGGCTGGTGGAGGAGTAGTAGATGCGTCCACCCCTGCCCAACCGAGTGATCTGAATCGAACCGTCAGTCGCCCAGAGGTGGCGTAGGAAGAGCGCGATCTGCTGCTTGGGAAGGCAGAAGACCTCACCCGGAACGAACTTCTCGTAACTGCGCTTGCCGAAGAGACCTAGGTCATCGAGCCAGGCGTTGATGGGATTGCGCACGCCATGCGTCACCGGGCGATTGGAGGCCAGCCTCAGCGTGAGGCAGCGCGCCTCGGGGTAGTCGTCGACTGAAGCACGGACGTCGAACGCGCGGGTCGCTGCACCGCGAACGGCCTCGAGGTTGGCGGGGTCCTTGGTGGCATAGCGGAGGGGCTGACGCGGCAGCATCGATCCATCGCCGATGAGGTGGGCGAGGACGACAACCTGGTCATCGCTCCACATGTCGAGCTCGACTTCGGGTGCGGGCACGTGCCGAGGCGTGGCGATGCGATCCCCTGGCTGAAGCTCGCCGAGGCTCTTCCAACCGTGGTACGTCAGCAGTGGGTGGTTGGCGGTGAGCTCGACGGTGCGACCGCTCGCAGTGGTGAGCGTGAAGACTTCCTTGCGCCCGGTGGAGAAGACGTGGGTCATGATCCGTGGGACGTATCGAAGGGAGTCGTCCAACGACCACACGGGGATGAGTCGCTCGCCTGTCTCCATGAGCTCGCCGATAGTGACCTCCGAGCCGATATCCGCACGCAGGATTCGAGTAGATGCCGTAAGGCAACCCGATTCACGTAGATCCGACAGCATCGGGCGCTTGTCGGTGCGCTGCTCAGGACCACGATTGAGCTGGCTCACCGCGATGACAGGGACGTCAAGCTCCTTGGCCAGCAACTTGAGTGACCGGCTGAACTCGCTCACCTCCTGCTGACGGCTCTCGACCCGCTTGCCGCTGGTCATCAGCTGCATGTAGTCGACGACGACGAGGCGCAGATCGTGGCGCTGCTTGAGGCGCCGGCACTTGGCGCGGATCTCCATCATCGTGAGGTTGGGCGAGTCATCGATGAAGAGGGGTGCCTCGCTGACGACACCCATCTTGGTGGCGAGCTTCTGCCAGTCGGCGTCGCTCATGTTGCCGCTACGCATGTGATGCAGTGCGATCTGCGCCTCCGCGGACAGCAGGCGCATGAGGATCTCATTGCGGCCCATCTCGAGGGAGAAGATCACACTCGTCAGGCCGTTCTTAATGCTGGCCGACCGCGCGATGTCGAGTGCTGCCGTGGACTTGCCCAGGGCGGGTCTCGCCGCGAGGATGACCAACTGCCCGGGGTGGAGGCCGTTGGTCAGTGCATCGAGATCGGCAAAGCCGGTCGGCACACCGACCATTTGGCCGCCGCGGTTGGCGATTGCCTCGATCTCGGTGAGGGCGCCATCCATGAGGTCACGCAGTGGCAGGTAGTCCTCAGCGGTGCGGCGCTCGGTGACCTCGTAGACCTCGGCCTGCGCGCGGTCGACGACGTCGTCGACATCGCCCTCGCCGGCGTATCCCATCTGCACGATGCGGGTGCCTGCCTCGACCAGGCGGCGCAGGATCGCACGCTCCTTGACGATGGCCGCGTAGTAGCCGGCATTGGCCGCGGTCGGCACGAGAGACACGAGTGTGTGGAGGTACGACGCTCCACCGATGCGACCGATCTCACCAACCCGGGTGAGCTCGGCGGCAACCGTCACGGCGTCCGCGGGATCGCCCTTGCCGTACATCGTGATGATCGCGTCGTAGATCGTGGCGTGTGCAGGGCGGTAGAAGTCTCCTTCACGCAGCACTTCAACGACGTCAGCGATGGCGTCCTTGCTCAGCATCATCGCGCCGAGCACAGACTGCTCAGCGGCAACGTCCTGCGGGGGTGTGCGGTCTGCGGGCGGGCCGCCACCATCGTCATAGGGGACCGGGAGTTCGGCGACGCTCACGCGCACTCCTCTCCCGATCATCCCGGCGGCAGCGCCTGGCCTCACCACTCCACCACAGGGGTCCGACAGTCGTGCATCCTTGACCGTCGGGCGTTTCCTCGGTCCGCGAGGAGCCCCGGCTGAGGAACCTAGGCACGCACTGCTCCGCCGTCCAGCAGCCCTGTGGGCAAAGCTGTGGATAACTTTGGGAGACTCGCCGGAGAGACCGTTCACAGGCTGGGGACAACTTGGGGATGCGGGGACAACTTTTCCGTCGAATAGTCCTCTGACGTGGATGAATACGGTCCCGGGGGTGTGCACAAAAAGTTGCTGCAGGTGGACACAGCGATACTCCCGGGTGAACCCGCGATGACTCGTTTTCCACCGCCCACCCCATGACCTACTGCCGGGGGATAGCGTCCAGCCGGTGGCAGGCCGGCAGCTCGACCGCAGTATCGCCCGGCTCGCCCTACCTGCCTTCGGTGCTCTGCTTGCCCAGCCCCTCTTCCTGCTCGTCGACGCGGTGATAGTCGGCACACTCGGCACCGAAACCCTCGCGGGACTTGGTGCTGCATCGACGATCTTCGGTGCCGTCGTCGGGCTGTGCATCTTCCTGTCCTACGCCGCCACGGCTGCGGTCGCGCGCCTGCTCGGTGCCGGTGATCGCGCTGGCGCACTGCGTCAGGGCGTCGACGGGATGGCGTTGGGCATCGGGCTCGGCGTCGTACTGGCTGTCTTCGGATTCGTGTTTGCTGAACCACTCATCGCACTGCTGGGGACGTCCGCCGAGGTGACGCCGTATGCCGTCACCTACCTGCGCATCATTGCGATTTCGTTTCCCGCGGTCCTGGGTGTGCTCGCCGCAGTGGGTGTGCTCCGCGGCCTGCAGGACACGCGCACCACGCTCTACGTCACGCTCGCGATGGTCGTGGTCAACCTCGTGCTCTGCCTCGTCTTCGTGCTCGGCCTGGGCTGGGGTATCGGAGGCAGTGCCGCCGCGACCGGCCTTGCCGAACTCGTAGGCCTAGTCGCCTATGGCGTGGTCCTGCTGCGCATCGCCCGGCGCGAGGGAGTGGCGATCCTCCCGAGTGGCGTCGGTGTGGTGAGATCCGCGCGGGATGGCATACCGCTCTTCGTGCGTGCGCTCGCCCTGCGTGCGGTCCTCGTGATTGCCTCAGCCGTGGCGGCGCGCCTCGGCGACGCCGAACTCGCGGCTTATCACGTGACCGTGACGCTCTTCTTCGCCCTAGCGCTGGCACTCGACGCGGTCGCGATCGCTGGCCAGGCTCTCCTCGGCAAGTCTCTGGGTGCCGGGGAGGTCAGCGCGTCGCGCACGATCGCGCGGCGCATCGTGTGGTGGTCGGTGTGGCTCGGTGTCGCCCTGGCCGTCGTCGTCTTGGCGCTACGACCCTGGCTTCCGAGTTGGTACGGGGATGACGCTCAAGTCATCGCCCTCATCTCCTCCGCGCTGCTGGTGCTCGCGCTGCTGCAGCCGCTCTCCGGTGTCGTCTTCGCACTCGACGGCGTCCTCATTGGTGCCGGGGACACCCGGTGGCTCGCGTGGGCCCAGATCGCCGTCCTCATCGCCTTCCTTCCCGCCGCCTGGCTGGTGCTCGCCAACTCCTGGAGCATCGACGCCCTGTGGTGGGCACTCGGATGGTTCCTGCTGGTGCGCGCGCTGCTGCTCGTCTGGCGCGCTCGAGGATCCGCCTGGCTCGTCACCGGGGCGGTGCGGCCGCGGTAGCGTCACCGCGTGCGCGACGTACTCCTCGGCCCCGAAGGACCCGACTCCCCCTGGATGGTTGAGCAGATCGTAGGGTCGCCGGCACCATGAACGAGCGCGTCGCTGTCGTCATCTCCAACCCCACCGTGGGTGCCGAGCTCGGCCATCTCGAACCATGGCTCGCGAGCAACGACTTCACTGTCCGCCGCCTCTTCCGCGATGACGTCCTCGCCGCGGACGCAGCCGATGATGCCGACCTCGTCATCGTGCTGGGCTCGGAATGGACTCTCGCGCGCGATATGGACTCGCCACAGGATCCACCGCAGGCAGCACCCGCCATCGCGGCGGAAGTCGCCCTTGTGCGCCGCCGCGTCGAGCAGGACCGGCCGCTCCTGGGCATCTGCTTCGGGGGGCAGATCCTGTCCGTCGCGCTCGGTGGCACGGTGACGCGTCAGGACGCAGCGCACATCGCCTGGGAGACTCCCGACACCGCCATCGAGGAACTTGACGCCCCCTGGGTCCTGCTCCACAACGACGCATTCACGGTGCCCTCCGGCTCAGAGATGCTGGCTGCGGCCGACCATGCGCCCGTAGCCTTCCGTCACGGCAAGGCGTGGGGTGTGCAATTCCATCCCGAGGTGGATGCAGAGATCCTCCAGCAGATGTTCAGGGACGTCGGTACGCCGCGGGAGGTGTCGGAACCCACGGTGGATGCGTTGCGTGCGCGGGCTGCTGCGCAGCGCGCGGACAGCCTGAGGTTGTTCGACCGCTTCTGGGCCGATGTGAGATGACTTCCCCGTCGCCCTTTCGTGTCACCACCGTGTGCCTGGGCAACATCTGCCGGTCACCGATGGCCGAGGCGGTGATCCGCGCACGAGTCACAGATGCCGGGCTCGATGATCTGGTGCTCGTGGATTCCGCCGGCACTGATGGCTGGCACATAGGTGAGGATGCCGATCCCCGTGCCCTGCAGACTCTGCGGGCCGCGGGCTATGACCTCGCGCATACGGGAAGGCAGATCACGACCGAGTGGTTCCTCGAGCCAGAGCGCCCCGATCTGCTGCTCACCATGGACTCGAGCAATTACGCCACTGTCCTCGCCTTGGCACCCGATGACGCTGCGCGTGAGCGCATCCGCATGATGCGGTCCTTCGACCCCGCGCTGGAGGGGGTGCCGGCGGGTGATCCCCGGCTCGACGTCCCCGACCCGTGGTACGGCGATCACGATGGCTTCGCCGATGTCCTGGCCATGCTCGAAGCTGCCGCAGACGGCCTCGTCGCCGACCTTCCGCTCCTGCTCGACCGCTAGGCGCACGCCGAACGCAGCGGCCCCCTGAATGCGAAAACGACGCTTGGGGTCGCTTCCCCTACGTGAGAAGCGACCCCAAGCGTCGTAAACGGATGAACTAGTCGGCGGTGACGGTGAAGCTCACCGAGGCGGTGACCTCGGGGCTCACACGGACGCGCGCTTTGTGGCTGCCGATCTCCTTGACGTGCGACACCTCGACGGAGCGCTTGTCGAGCAGCGGTCCACCCGCCTTGCGCACAGCAGCGACGAAGTCAGCATTGGTGATCGATCCGAAGAGCTTGCCGCTCTCCCCGGCCCGCGCCGGGATGACGACGGCGAGGCCTTCGAGCTGCTCCTTGACCTCCTTGGCGTGGGCCGAGTCGCGGATTTCTCGGGCATCGCGAGCGCGCTTGATCTGCGCGACCTGCTTCTCGCCACCTGAGGTCCACGGCATAGCCAAGCCACGCGGGACGAGGAAGTTGCGGCCGTAGCCGTCCTTGACGGTAACGACATCCCCGGGGATGCCGAGCCCATCGACGGACTGAGTGAGGATGACCTTCATCTCTACCTCGCCGAGCTGGTGTAGGGCAGCAGTGCCATCTCACGCGCATTCTTGATCGCCTTGGCGACCGCGCGCTGCTGCTGCATGGTGAGTCCCGTCACGCGGCGCGAACGGATCTTGCCGCGGTCGGAGATGAACTTGCGAAGCAGGTTGACGTCCTTGTAGTCGATGTAGGTCACATCCGGTGCAAGCAGCGGTGTGCCCTTCTTGACGCGTGCCGGCTCACTTGAGCGCTTATCGCGGCGCGGTCCCTGGCCCATCTCTCATGTCTCCTTTGAATGCCTAAAGTCAGTGTCTAGAACGGGGGTTCGTCGAAGGCGGCTCCGCCGCCACTGGGCGCGGCCCAGGGATCGTCAGCGGGAGCGCCGCCACCCGATCCACCGGAGAAGCCGCTGTCGCCACGCTGGGTGCGGGTGACCTTGGCTGTCGCGTAGCGCAGTGCGGGGCCGACATCGTCGACCTCCATCTCCACCACGGTGCGCTTCTCGCCCTCACGGGTCTCGTAGGAGCGCTGCTTGAGGCGGCCCTGCACGATGACGCGCATGCCCTTCTGGAGGGACTCAGCGACGTTCTCGGCGTACTGGCGCCACACGCTGCAGCGCATGAAGACCGGGTCGCCGTCCTTCCACTCATTGGTCGCCTTGTCGAGGTAGCGCGGACTCGACGCGACCGTGAAGGATGCGACGGCGGCACCGCTCGGAGTGAAGCGCAGCTCAGGGTCGTTGGTCAGGTTGCCCACGACCGTGACGTTGATGTCACCCGCGGCCATGGCCTACGACTCCTCCGGGCGCGTGACCTTGGTGCGGAGCACGGCCTCGTTGAGGTTGAGCTGGCGGTCGAGCTCCGCGACAGCGGCGGTCGACGACGTGATGTCGAGGACGGCGTAGATGCCCTCGGGCTTGTGTGCGATCTCGTAGGCGAGACGACGACGACCCCAGACATCGACCTTCTCCACGGTGCCGCCGTCCTGCTTGACGACATTGAGGAAGGTCTCGAGTGAGGGAGCGACAGTGCGCTCCTCGAGATCGGGGTCGAGGATGACCATGACTTCATATCGGCGCATGCGGTCGCCGACCTCCCTTGGACTCATCGGCTCCGGTGTCTCCGGAGCAGGAGGTGGGGGATTGCTCCCCGGTTGGTCCCCTGTGGGACCTGGTAGAGGGTACGCCGTGCTGCGGCTGACGCCTAATCCGGCTCAACCGTAGGTGTCCCGAGGGCCACGGCCGGGCACGCGCCTCGGACCGGGGTTGCGCTTGGGAGGCGCCGGGCCGGTGACCTTGATCCTGTCGACCACCCCCGGGCCGAGGAGAGCCCGGATCCGCCCGTCGATCTGAGGGAGAAGCAGGCGGACCTGGGTCGCCCATGCGGTGGAGTCCGCGCGAAGCCAGAGCTCGCGGCCATTGTCGGTCTCACGCACCGAGTCCGGGACCACATGATCAGCCAGCGCATCGCCCACGATCTCGGGCCAACGCGCGATGAGTGAGCCTGATCCCACCTGCGACTCGTAGCCGTGATCGCGCAGCCACCCCTGCATGACCTTGTCGACTGTCTGGGGGTCACGATCGTCGCCGTACTGCGGTCGCCTCACGGGTGCCTTCTTGCTCGGCGCAGTGCGAGCGCTGGCCTTCGCCCGGGCTAAGGCCGTCTTCGCGAGGTCGCTGCCCGTCTCTTGCGTTGGCTCAGTCACGGCGCGTCACCGTGCCCTCGATGACGTCGTACCACGTGCCGGTCATCGCTGCCGGCACGTCGTCGGACACGGCGGCCGTGATGAGCACCTGGGGTGCGTCGGCAACGCGCTCGGCGAGGTGCGCTCGGCGTCGGGCGTCGAGCTCAGCGAAGACGTCATCAAGCACCAGCACAGGTGCGCCTGACTCATGAGTGAGCAGGTCGTACGCCGCCAACCTCAGTGAGAGCGCCGCGGACCATGACTCGCCATGGGAGGCATAGCCCCGGACGGGAGCATCTCCGAGCACCATGTCGAGATCATCCCGGTGGGGTCCGACGAGGGTGATGCCCCGGTCGAGTTCTTCCTTGCGACGCCGCACCATTTCGGTCAGGAGGGCCTGCTCCGCATCGGCGCCCTCGGTGTCATCCGCTGTCGACCGGTAGGAAATCTCCACGGTTGCTCCTCCGGGAACGAGTTCGCCATAGGCCTCGGAGGCAAGCGGGGCCAGGGCGGTCGTCAACTCACGGCGTGCCTCGATCAGTTCCGCGCCTAGACGCGCGAGCTGCTCATCCCAGACCTCGAGAGTGCGCTCCACTTCCTCCAGACTCGTGCGCCGTGCAGCCCCTGCTGACTTGAGTAGCGCGTTGCGCTGCTTGAGCACCCGGTCATAGTCGGCGCGTGTGCCAGCCAGCCGCGGCTGTCGCTGCACGAGTAGGTCATCGAGGAAACGGCGGCGTTCACCTGGATCGCCCTTAACGAGTGCAAGGTCCTCGGGAGCGAAGACAACCGTGCGCAGGATTCCCAGGATGTCGCGGGTGCGCTGCACGGGGGCCTTGTTGATGCGGGCACGGTTCGCGCGCCCCGCGGTGATCTCCATCTCCAGCACCATCGACCGGTCTTCACGGACGACGTCAGCGCGGATGACGGCACGTTCGGCTCCGTGGCGCACGAGTGGGGCATCGGTGGCCACTCGGTGACTGCCCAGCGTGGAGAGGTAGGCGATCGCCTCGATGAGATTGGTCTTGCCCTGACCATTGGATCCGACGAAGGCGTTGATGCCCGGCTCCAAAGACACCTCGAGGTGCGCGTAGTTGCGCACGTCGACGAGCGAGACGTGCCGCACCCGCACAGGCGGATCGGCAGGCGTTGCCATCTCAGCCGGCGAGGCGCACCGGCATGAGCAGATAGCGGTAGTCGCCGTCGTCATCGCCGCCGCCACTAAGCACCGCAGGCCGGGTGGACTGAGTGAAGGACAGGCGGGTCTCCGCCGCGTCGAGGGCACCCAGGCCGTCGAGGAGGTACTGCGGGTTGAAGGCGATATCGATCTCGTCGCCGTCAAAGGTGCAGTCCAGGCTTTCCGTTGCCTGAGCCTCATCGCCAGCCCCTGCCCGCAGGGTGAGTTCACCACCGGAGAAGGCCAAGCGGACGGGAGTGTTGCGCTCCGCAACCAGGGCGACGCGCTTAACGGAGTCGACGAGTTGCGCGGTCGAGACCGTGGCCACGGCGAGGCTCTCGGCGGGCAGCAGTGAGCGGTACTTCGGGAACTCTCCGTCAAGGAGCCGAGTTGTCGTACGTCGACCGTTGCCCTCGAAGCCCATGAGACCTTCGCCGCCCTCAGCGAGTGACAGGTGGACGATGTCTGCACCGCCCAGGGACTTTGCTGTGTCCGCGAGTGTGCGCGCCGGGACAAGGGCCTGGACCTCGAGCTTGGGTGAGGCTGGTGTCCACGTGAACTCACGTACGGCGAGGCGGTAGCGATCGGTGGCCGCGAGTGTGACGGAGGTGCCATCGATCTCTACACGGATTCCCGTCAGTGTGGGCAAGGTGTCGTCGCGGCCGGCGGCGATCGCGACCTGAGCCACTGCGTGCGCGAAGTCTGCCCCGGTAAGGGAACCCGAAGAGTCCGGCATTGTGGGGAGGCTGGGGTAGTCCTCCACGGGGAACGTCGGAAGCGCGAAAGTCGACTTGCCACAGATAACGCTCACACGCGTGCCGTCCAGACTTACCTGCACGGGAGCGGCAGGGAGTGCACGGCTGATGTCAGCGAGAAGTCTCCCAGGCACAAGTGCGCGGCCATGGTCGGTCACATCAGCGTCGATGCCGACACGTGAGGAGGTCTCGTAGTCGAAACTCGACACGACGAGACCCGAGGCATCAGTTTCGAGGAGGAGGCCGGCGAGTATCGGCAGGGATGGACGGCTGGGCAGCGTGCGTGCAGCCCAGGCGACTGAGTCGGCTAGGGCATCGCGCTCGACGCGGAACTTCACGGCTACCTCCGAAGGGGGCACACCCGTGCCCGCAGACGCGTCATCCTGCCACCGAGGGCAGGGCGGGGCTAGGGGGAGTCAAGACGAGGGGTTGTCCACGGGAGATGTCTGGCCTATGGGGGTTGAGGAGTCTCCCGATGTGATTACTCGTCATCGTCGTAGCACCGGTGGATGCTGGGGACGAACGAGGTTGTGCCACGTCACAGGGTTAACCGGTGTGCACAGGGGCTGTGGACACCTTGGGGGCCTGGCCGGTGGGACAGGGGATGACGGGAGAGCCGTCGTGACAGATGCACACAGCCGAGGTAGTTATCCACAGGTTGCCCAGGTGCTGTGAGGAAGAGCTTCCGACTTGTCCACAGGTATTCCCCATTCTGGGGACGCCGTGACCTTCCGGTGACCTTGTGGCGCGTGGGGAAGATGATCAGCCTCGGGATTGGGACTTGATGCGGGCCGTGAGGTCAGCGACCTGGTTGTAGAGACTGCGCCGCTCACCGATGAGCTGGCGGATCTTGCGATCGGCGTGCATCACGGTCGTGTGATCTCTGCCGCCGAATGCCTGCCCAATCTTGGGCAGAGACAGGTCGGTGAGTTCACGGCACAGGTACATCGCGATCTGCCGGGCGGTCACGAGCACCCGTGATCGCGAGGTGCCGCACAGGTCGTCGACCGTGACACCGAAGTAGGCGGCGGTGGTCGTCATGATCTGAGCCGACGTGATCTCGGGTCCGGCGTCGGCAGGGAAGAGATCCTTCAGCACAAGCTCGGCAAGGCCGAGGTCGACCGCGGATCGGTTGAGAGATGCGAAAGCAGTCACCCGGATGAGTGCACCCTCGAGTTCACGGATGTTGCTGGAGACCTTTGAGGCGATGAACTCGAGCACTTCCGGCGGTGCCTGGAGTCGCTCCTGCGCGTTCTTCTTGCGCAGGATAGCGATGCGGGTCTCGAGGTCGGGGGGCTGAACGTCAGTGGTGAGGCCCCATTCGAAGCGCGAACGCATACGGTCCTCGAAGTCCTGCAATTGCTTGGGCGCAAGGTCGGAGGTGATGACGATCTGCTTGTTCGCGTTGTGCAACGTATTGAAGGTGTGGAAGAACTCCTCCTGCGTCTGCACCTTGCCTGACAGGAACTGGATGTCGTCAACCAGCAGGATGTCGATGTCGCGGTAGCGCCGCTGGAACGCCGACGACTTGTCATCACGGATCGAGTTGATGAACTCGTTAGTGAACTCCTCCGAGCTGACGTAGCGCACGCGCGTGCCCTTGTAGAGAGTGCGGGCGTAATGCCCGATGGCGTGCAGGAGGTGGGTCTTGCCCAGCCCGGATCCGCCGTAGACGAAGAGGGGGTTGTAAGCCTTGGCGGGCTGCTCCGCGACGGCGACCGCCGCGGCGTGCGCGAATCGATTGGACGATCCGATGACGAAGGTGTCGAAGGTGTACTTCGCGTTGAGACGACCGTCTTCACTGCGCGCCGCTACACGGTCACCGCTCGGGCCGGGCGACCCCATACCCGGTCGGTCGACCACCCCATCGAGGGTGTCGCTCTCGACCGGATAAGTGGCGTCAGCCACCTCGTCGATCTCGTCCTCACTGGGGGGTGCGGCGATGCTGGGATCCACGGTGACAGCCAGGCGCACCTCGCGGCCGAGCTGGGCAGTGAGCGCAGCGGTGACCACGGGCCGCAGTCGCGTCTCGAGGACATCCTTCGTGAAGTCGTTGGGAGCGGCGATCAGGGCGGTGTCCTCGACGAGTCCGAGAGGGCGAGTGAGAGAGACGAAAGCCCGCTGCTGGGGGGTGAGGGTGCCGTCACCGAGCGACTCAAGTGCCTTGGCCCACAGGTCCGTGAGCTCTGCCGCAGTGGTGTCCACGTATGTCTCCCTTCGTCACGCACGCCCCACTCTTCCCACAAGTTGTCCACAGATTGTGGAACGCTGGTCAGGTAAGCACGCGGCCATGAGGCCAGCGCAGCAAGTCCTGCCGGGTGGAACGCGCGGTTGACCCTAGTCGCCGGTTGTGGATAACTCAATAGGCGGGTGGGTCTGGCTGTGGATCACGAGGTCACGGGGCGGGTCCTATGGCTTCAGCGAGACGTACGTCGTCGAGCAGATTCCGCGTGTGAGGTCCTCTGCCGTGTAGGCACTCGCCGCCGAACCCGCGAAGGCGTTCCACCTATCCATCACGGAGCGCACCTGAGCGCGTACGGCGGCCGCCTTCTTGGGATCGAGGATGCTCAGCGGGCACCGCGACATCATTCCTTTCGAGGTCTCTTCCATCACCATGAGTTCGAGTGCACCGAACGGCTCGTCACACTCCCAGGCCGGGATAGTGCCGATCTGCTGGCCCACTTTGACGACGCTGCCCACCTTGACCGTCGGCTGGATGTGGTCATAGGAGGCGGTGCGTGTGCCTCCTGTCGGCGAGAAGATGTAGACCTCGGCGTCGCAGCTCTCGGGCTGCTGCCTAATCTCCTTCACCACTCCTGGGTACGCGGCCAGCACGGGCGTACCGACCTTGAGCATTGTCATGAGCAGCGTCGGCTCGGGCTTGCCCTGGTAGGACCGGCCGAAGACAGCGATCGGCGGGTAGGTATGGGCGGGCCACTGGTTGATGTCCATCGTGGGCCAGGCCCAGACGTCCTTGGTGACGTCCACGGGCAGGGCGCTCACCATGATCGGCTGGGGCTTGGGCGGCTTCTTCGCGGCCGAGGCGGCGGGTGCCACCGCTACGACGGCGACGAGGGCGAGGAGGGCGCAGAGAAGGCGGCGCGTGAACATGGGAAAATTTCACACCCGGCGGACGTCGTGTGTCCAGGGAAACGTGGGCGAGCCCCGGACATCCCTGGCCGGATTTGATCACCCCGCGCCTCACGGGTATCCTCAGGAGGCTCACGGGCAGTCCCGTGACCAGATCGAGCAGGAGCCAGGACATGTCGAAGCGCACCTTCCAGCCCAACAATCGTCGTCGGGCGCGCACCCATGGCTTCCGCACGCGCATGCGTACCCGTGCTGGCCGCGCCATCCTCGCTGCGCGCCGCGGCAAGGGACGCAGCCGCCTGTCGGCCTGATCGCCTGAGGGCCTCGACTCCTGGAGGGCCGTGATGCTGCCCTCGCGCTACCGACTTCACTCCCGCGTGGAGATCTCCCGCACGATTCGTGACGGGCGCCGCGCGCGCCGGGGTGCCCTTGTCGTGCATGTCCAGGTGGGCGATGGAGGCGCGGATCCGGCTCGCGCGGCCTTCGCGGTGAGCAAGGCGGTGGGCGACTCGGTCACCCGCCATCGCGTCGTACGCCGTCTCCGCGGAGTCATGCCACCCCTCCTCGACCGGCTGCCGGGGGGAAGTGAGGTGGTCGTCCGGGCTATGCCCGAGGCGGCCACGGCAACCGCGACGCAGTTGCGCGAGGACCTCGAGCGCGCTCTCGAGCGGGTGACTCCTCTTGCGCCTCAGGACAGCGCAGATCATCGCGAGTGTGCACCTGTGCAACCCGAACCACCCGAAATTCGATCCACAACCGAACACTCGGCACCGGACCCGCGTCGTACAGGGATCCACCTACTGGCCTACTGGATCGGCTGGCCGATCCGCTCACTTCTTCTGAGCCTGATCTGGGTCTACCGGCACACGATCTCCCCGATCCTCCCCCCCACCTGCCGCTACCACCCGAGTTGCTCGGCGTACGGCTTCGAGGCACTTCAAGTCCACGGGGCCGCCAAGGGAACCGTGCTCACGGCCTGGCGGGTGCTGCGCTGTAACCCCTTCACACCCGGGGGCTTGGATCCGGTGCCGACGCGCGGCACATGGCGCCCTGATATCCACCCTGACGGCACCCCGCGGGTCACCGCTCACAGAGTCGCCTAATACCCTCTCCTCGCGGCACCGTGCCGCCTGTCCTGGGAGCGCACTTGTTCATCATCGACTGGATCGGCACCGGCGTCAGCTGGATCCTTGTCCAGTTCCACGCTGTGCTCACAGCTATCGGCATGCCGTCCACCAGCGGCTGGACCTGGACCTTCTCCATCGTCGGCCTGGTCGTGGTCATCCGCATCCTGCTGATCCCGCTCTTCGTGAAGCAGATCAAGGCGCAGCGGAACATGCAGATTATCCAGCCGCGCATCAAAGAGATCCAGAAGAAGTACGCCGGCGACCGCGAGAAGCAGTCGCAGGAGATGATGAAGATCTACAAGGAGACAGGCACCAATCCCCTGTCCTCCTGCCTACCGATCCTGCTCCAGGCACCGATCTTCTTCGCACTCTTCCGCGTGCTGCAGGGCATCGCGATGTACAACCCCGACAACCCGGATTACGAGGCACCGGGAGTTTTCGCTTGGGAGCAGTACGCCTCCCTCCTGCCCCAGGCCCACGACGCGTCGATCTTTGGAGCCCCGCTCTACGGCTATTTCATGGGAGCGAGTGAGGTCGCAGCCGACGGCTTCAACCCGTTGAACACGCGCATCCTGTCGTTCGTCCTTATCATCCTGATGACCGCGACGACCTTCCTCACACAGCGTCAGCTCATCGTCAAGAACTCCGCGCCCGACAACCCGTTCGTGAAGCAGCAGAAGATCCTCCTCTACGTCTTCCCGCTCGTCTTCGCCATCGGCGGCATCAACTTCCCGATCGGTGTCCTCATCTACTGGATGACCACCAACCTCTGGACGATGGGCCAACAGTTCTACGTCATTCGCAACAATCCCCAGCCGGGCACACCCGCTTTCGATGCGTGGGAGGCGCGCAAGGCGGAGAAGGCTGCGCGCAAGGCGGTGAAGAGAGGGGAGGTCGCCGTCGTCGAGGTTGCGGAGGAGGCGCCCGCCCCTGTCCCCCGCGTGCAGCCGAAACGCCAGCCCAAGTCAAAGCGATCCAAGGGCGGCGGCAAGCCCCCCGATACCTCCACGAAGGGAACGTCATGAGCACCGAGACCGAGGCTCCCACCGCTGATCTGCTCGAGAAAGAAGGCGACGCGGCGGCCGACTACCTGGAGGGCCTGCTCGATATCGCCGATCTCGATGGGGATATCGACATCGACGTTGAGGGCGATCGCGCTCAGGTGTCCATCGTGGAAGTCAACGCGGGCGAGCTCGGGACCCTTGTGGGTGATGACGGCAAGGTGCTTGACGCGCTGCAGGAGCTCGCGCGCCTCGCGGCTGCACAGGCGACCGGGGATCGCTCGCGCCTCATGCTCGACATCGGCGGCTTCCGGCTTGCCCGCCGTCGTGAGCTCGAGGCTCTCGCCAAGACGGCCCTCGACGAGGTCAAGGAGACCGGGGAGCCGGTGCGACTCGCGGCCATGAACGCTTTCGAGCGCAAGGTCGTGCACGACGTCGTCACGTCGGCAGGTCTCGTGAGCGAGTCCGAGGGCGTTGACCCCGACCGCCGCATCGTCATCAAGCCGGCTTCCTAACGCGTACGCCTCATTCGGAGCCCAGGCTGACCGCCGAGCCGCCACCTCCGCCGCCCGCTGTGCTGGGCGCGGTGGTCCCGGATGTGCGGGCGCAGCAGACACTCACTCGTTACGCCGAACTCCTGGCCACCGCGGGCGTGGAACGTGGATTGATCGGACCCCGTGAGGTCCCTCGCCTGTGGGATCGCCACTTGCTCAACTGCGCCGTTGCCGTGCCACTCGTCCGTGAGGGAGCGAGTGTCATCGATGTGGGATCGGGTGCGGGACTGCCCGGAATCGTCTGGGGCATCGTGCGCCCCGACATCGTGGTGACCTGCCTGGAACCACTGCAACGACGTGCGACTTTCCTGGAGGAAGTGGTGGCCGAGCTCGAGCTGATCGGGCGTGTGCAGGTGGTGCGGGCACGGGCTGAGGACATCGTGCGCGGGCGAGGACCCGTGACATCGCTGCGGGCCGGGGTCGTCACGGCACGCGCGGTCGCACCGTTGGAGCGTCTGGCGGGATGGACTGTGCCTCTCGTGCAACCCGGCGGGGAGCTGCTTGCACTCAAGGGACGTTCAGCAGGTGAAGAGGTCGAGGCATCGCGGAGCGTCCTCGAGCGCCTGGGGATCGTGTCGGTGGAGATCGTGGAGTGCGGTGAAGGCGTGGTGGACCCCCTCACGACAGTGGTCCGAGCCGCCAAGGCTAGTTAGTTGAATCATCAATAACTTTCCTGTTCGTCTACGCCGACCTCCGGCCTATCCGCTGACGTAGGCGGTGCGACTGCGGTGCAGAATGTGTCCCGTGACCGACCCCGAGACCCCACTCACCGGCCTTGGCTGGCCCGTTTCACACGAAACGGACGCCGATGTTTCACGGGAAACACCACCGGCTGGGCTCGGATGGCCTGTTTCACGTGAAACCGGAAACCTTTCACCGCTCCCCCCACGGCAGGAGAGCGCGTGACCCGCGTCCTGGCAGTGGCCAATCAGAAGGGCGGAGTGGGCAAGACGACCACCACGGTCAACGTGGCTTCCGCCCTGGCTGCGGATGGTCATGACGTCCTCGTGATCGACCTCGATCCGCAGGGCAACGCCTCCACAGCGCTGGGTCTGGAGCACCACAGCGGAGTGCTGAGCACCTATGAGGTCCTCACGCAAGACGTCCCCTTGGCCGAGATCGTGGTCAAGGCGGTTGAGGGGGGTGGCCACCTGTGGGCGGCTCCGGCGACGATCGACCTGGCGGGCGCGGAAATCGAGCTCGTCTCTCTCGTAGCCCGTGAGGGGCGCCTAGACCGGGCGATCCAAGGCTTTCTGGCCGAGCACGAATCCCAGCACGGCCGCCCCCTCGACTACGTCATCATCGACTGCCCCCCCAGCCTGGGTCTGCTCACTCTCAACGCCCTGGTCGCTGCCCGTGAGCTCCTGCTCCCGATCCAGTGCGAGTACTACGCCCTCGAGGGCGTCTCCCAGTTACTGCGGACCGTCGACCTGGTCACCAAGCACCTGAACCCCGACCTGCGGGTGGGTGCCGTGCTCCTCACGATGTACGACGGACGGACCCGGCTGTCCTCCCAGGTCGTCCAGGAAGTGAGGGAGCACTTTGGCGACGTTGTGCTGCCCACGGTGATCCCGAGATCGGTGCGGCTCTCGGAGGCCCCGTCGTACGGCCAGACAGTGCTCGCCTACGACGCGGGGTCCTCGGGCGCCTTGGCCTACGTCCAGGCGGCACGTGACCTCAATGGGGCATCCCATGAATAGTTATCCACAGGTTATCCACAAGACTACCAGGGGAGGCTCCCGTGGCTGAGGCGAAGCGCGGACTCGGTCGAGGTCTCGGCGCCCTGATCCCCACCGAGCCTCCCCCGGGACAAGGGGCAAGTAGTCAGGCAACTACCCCCAAGGGCGCGGCCGCCAAGCGTGGTGGCGCAGGAGCGCGCGAGTCGGCCACCACCGGCGCACAGTCCCATGCGCCCGAACCCATCGCGGGTGCCATCTACGTCGAGATCGCCCCCGACGACGTCATCCCCAATCCGCGCCAGCCCCGTCAGGTCTTCGACACCGACGCGCTCGCAGAGCTCGTGCATTCGATCAAGGAGATCGGCCTCCTCCAGCCGATCGTCGTTCGTCGTCGCGAGGGCAAGGGAGCGCACTACGAACTCATCGCTGGTGAGCGTCGCTGGCGTGCATCGCAGGAGGCAGGCCTCGACCGCATTCCGGCGATCGTGCGCGACACCACTGACGACAACATGTTGCGCGAGGCACTTCTGGAGAACCTCCACCGCGCCCAACTCAATCCGTTGGAAGAAGCGGCGGCCTATCAGCAACTTCTTGCTGACTTCGGAGGGACCCAGGAGGAGTTGGCGCAGCGCCTCGGCCGCTCACGCCCCCAGGTCGCCAACACCCTGCGCCTTCTCAAACTGCCGCCTGCTGTGCAGCGCCGTGTGGCAGCAGGCGTCATCAGCGCCGGTCACGCACGTGCTCTGCTGTCCCTCGACGACTCGGCTGCCATGGATCTGCTCGCCGAGCGCATCGTCAAGGAGGGACTCTCGGTCCGCTCCGTCGAGGAGATCGTGCTCATCGG
>JBMOIL010000013.1:0-23841 GCA_049317345.1 Candidatus Nanopelagicales bacterium | reverse complement strand
TGGCAGAGCGTCGTTCTGGTCGATCCCAATGCCGACAATCCGCACCGCCAGGTGCGGCTCAGCTTCCTCGCGGGGTAGCCCGAAAGGGTCGGCTTGGCCGTCCGGCTGGACCACTCCGTGGCCATCGGGTGAGCATGACTAGGCTCGGGCTCCCCGGATGAGGAGAACCGATGGCCACTCGTACACGCGTTGCTGCTGCGGCCCTTGCGGCCGTGGGTCTTGCCGCCGCCGCACTCGCGCCGATCCCTGCGGTCGCAGGCGACAAGGGCACGATCGTCATCGCGCTTGAGGCGCCGCTCACCGGCAGCCAGGCATCCAATGGCAAGGACATGCTGCGCGGTGCGCAGCTCGCCGCGATGCAGGTCAATGCGCGTGGGGGAGTGCTCGGCCGCACGATCAAGATCGTGGGCGTGGATGACAAGGCGGATCCCGCTCTCGGTGCACAGGCGGTGCAGGAGGCCAAGGCCGCAGGCGCTGTCGCGGTGATCGGGCCCTACAACTCCTCTGTCGGCCTGGTCAATCTCAGCCTCTATGAGGAGGCGGGGATCGTGCCCTTGCGCATGACCTCGGACAACCGCACGGAGGGCTACGGCGCCACTTTGCAGCCCATGAACTCACAGATTTCGCCCGTCGAGGTCGACTACATCAGCGGGCTCGGCATCGACTCGGTCGCCATGCTCGTCGATCCCTCGGCGTACACCAAGAGCATCGCCTCGCGCACGGCCAAGGGCCTGGAGAAGGCCGGCATCAAGGTCACCCAGATCGTCATCCCGGCGAGTGCATCGGACTACTCCGCCGAGGTCGGAGAGGCGCTGGCCACCGGACCCGACATGGTCTACTCCGCGACCTACTTCCCCGAGGGTGTCCTCATCGCGGAGGAGCTCGCGCAGGCCAACACGACGGCCACGTGCTTCATGAATCTCGCCAACGTGGACGATGCCTTCGTCGAGGAGGCGGGCATCGCCACCTCGCGTACCTGCACCTTCAGCGGCGTCCCGGCCGCACCCCAGCTCCCGTACGCCGGGGACTACGTGACCGCCTACCGCGCGGAGTTCGACGTGAATCCGGATGTGTGGGGAGCGTTCACCTACGACTCGGCATGGGTCCTCTTCCACGCCATGGCGCAGACGGGCACGACGAAGTACGCCCCGCTCCTCGATGCCGTCCTGCACACCCGCGGCCTCCAGGGCGCCACCGGCCCGATCGACATCCGCTCAAAGTCGGGCAACCGCGAGGACGTGCCGATGTACATCCTCAAGGTCAACCGCAAGGGCGACTTCGTCATCGTGGAGTAGCCCGCGCGGCGTGCCGTTACGGTGGCGCGCCGAGACCATGTGCCAGGGTCGTATCTCCCATGACTGCACCTGCTCCGGCTGCCGTGACGCCGTATCTGCGTCGCTGGCAGATCCGCGCGCTCCAGGGGTACCTCGAGGCGGGGCCTCGCGATTACCTCGTCACGGCTACTCCCGGATCGGGCAAGACGACCTTCGCTCTCACACTCGCGGGCCGACTGCTCGCTCAGCGGATCGTGCAGCGCGTGATCGTGGTCGTGCCCACCGATCACCTGCGCGGCCAGTGGGCTGATGCTGCGGCGCGCCTCGGTCTGTGGCTCGACCCGGATCTGCCCAACTCCGTGGGGCCCGTGCGTGAGGGCACACACGGGTACGTCGCGACGTATGCCCAGGTGGCCGCCAAGCCGATGCTGCACCGCAATCGTGCGGAAGCGCGCGCGAGCCTCGTGATCATGGACGAGATCCATCACGCGGGTGATGGCCTCACCTGGGGTGATGGTGTGCGCGAGGCCTTCGACACCGCGAAGCGGCGCCTCGGGCTGAGCGGCACGCCCTTCCGCACCAAGGCGGATGAGCGGATCCCCTTCGTCTCCTATGAGGAGGACGGCGACGAGGTGCGGTCGCTCGCCGATTTCTCTTATTCCTACGGCGATGCCCTGGCCGATGGCGTGGTGCGTCCCGTCGTCTTCGCGGCCTACACCGGCACCTCACGCTGGCTCAACGACGCCGGAGAGGCCTTCGCCGCGATGCTCGGCGGCGGCACAAAGAAGGATGAGGACAAGGCGTGGCGCACGGCGCTCTCGCCGACCGGGCGTTGGGTGCCACATGTGATCGCTGCTGTCGATGAGCGCGTGCGCGCACAGCGCGCGGCAGGGATCGAGGACGCGGCCGGCATCATTCTCGCCAACGACCAGGAGACCGCACGCGCGTACGCCGATATCGCTACACGCGTCACGGGTGAGGGACCCGCCGTGGTCCTCTCCGAGGACTCCGACGCGTCCGAGCGCCTCACTCGCTTCACAAGCGGCCGCACGCGACTCGTGGTGTGCGTGCGCATGATCAGCGAGGGCGTCGACATCCCTCGCGCGACGACCCTGGGCTACCTCTGCTCGGCGCGCACCCCTCTGTTCTTTGCGCAGGCGGTGGGCCGGGTGGTCCGTGCCCGTGGAGCCCAGGAAACGGCGTCGGTCTATCTCCCGGCGGTGCGCCCCCTCCTCGCGCTCGCTGCTGAGATGGAGTCCGCGCGCAATGCGGTCGTGCGCGTGACCGCCCGGGACGACCACGACCTCGATCCCGACGTGGAGCGGGTGGCGGGTGAGGGCTTCACGGCCCTGGATGCTGACGCGCAGTTCGCCCACGTGCTCACGGCGGGACGCGCCATCACCGCTGAGTCACTCGACCTGGACGAGGATGCAGCCGACTACCTAGGGCTTCCGGGGCTGCTCAGTCCGGAGGATATGGCGACTGTGCTTGCCGCACGCGACGCCAACCTGCGTCGACACATCGCGGCCGTGACCGACGAGGTGGAATTCACGCCATCGACATGGCGTGACACCCAGGAGGTCCGCAAGGACATCCACCGGATGGTCAGCGTGCTCGCGGCGCGCACCGGCAAGGCACATGGTCAGATCCACGCGGAAGTGCGCCAGGTGATCCCCGGCCCCCCGACCGCGGTCGCCGACTACGACACGCTTGTGGCGCGTCACGATCACCTCATGGCGCAGGTCCTCTGAGGCCTAGGACCGGGGAGTGTCTGCCACCTGAACGTCGAAGCCGACGTCCTCGCCCTCGACCGTCTCGACCGTGACGGTGACGTCGTAGGTGTCGCCCTGGGTCGGATCGCCGATGACGCAGGTCATCGTGGCCCCGACCTCTGCGGCGAGGTCAGACGGGCACTCGAGCGGAGGCATTTCCTCAAGGGGGACCCCCTGCGACTCGGCAAGCGCCGCGGTGGCCTGCTGCTCGACCTCGGTCGCGGAGAGCGAGGACGTGCCCACGCTCACACTGCAGGCCGAGACGAGGAGTGCGGCGATGGCAGCTGACACGATGAGGGACGTCTTCATATGTTCAGGCTAGGTGCCGATATCCGTCGAAAAATGCGGATGGAGGTCAGCATCTGGTCAAGGCTGACGCACAGGTGTCAACGGCGTCCGCGTGACCTACTGGCAGAGAAGTCAGCCGCGCTTGTCTTCCGTGTCGAGCTCGTGGACTGTCCACGACGCCCGTCCCGCGATGCGCTACTGCGCGGCTTCGCCGCGCGCGGTCGGGGAGCCTCCTGCACCGTCGCGCTCGGCGTCACAAGTGCGGCGCGAGGCCCGGACAAGGCGAGCAACTGGGGTGCTCCTGGGACGATCCGCTGCGGCGTAACGGCAATCCCCGCCTTGCGGGTCATGGCGGCGACATCGGATGCCTGGTCGCTGGTCTGGAGTGTCACGACGACACCCGAGGCTCCCGCGCGAGCGGTACGACCGGAGCGATGGAGGTAGGCCTTGTGCTCCGTCGGCGGATCCACATGCACCACGAGGGCGACGTCGTCGACATGAATGCCGCGCGCGGCGATGTCCGTGGCCACGAGGACCTTGACCTCACCGCACCTGAACGCCTCCATGTTCTTCTCGCGCGCCTTCTGCGTCAGGTTGCCCTGCAGGTCCACGGCAGGGATGCCTGCCTGTGTGAGGGAGCGGGCCAGCTTCTTCGCCTGGTGCTTCGTGCGCACGAAGAGCACGGATCGGCCCTCTCCCGCGGCCAGCTCGCGCACGACCTCCGGCTTGTCGGTGGCCCTCACCGTGAGGACGTGATGCTCCATGTCGGGCTCTGTGGTGGCGTCGCTGTCGACCGAATGGGTGATCGGGTTCGTCAGGTACCGCTTGACGAGTGCGTCGACGCCTCGATCCAGCGTGGCAGAGAAGAGCAGGCGCTGACCATCCGCGGGTGTGCAATCGAGGATGCGCTTGACCCCGGGAAGGAAGCCAAGATCCGCCATGTGATCGGCCTCATCGATCACGGTCACGGAGACGTCATCCAGCCGCACGTGGCCCTGCTTCATAAGGTCCTCGAGTCGGCCGGGGCACGCGACGATGATGTCCACGCCACGGCTCAGGGCCGCAACCTGCGGACGCTGGCTCACGCCGCCGTAAATGGTCGTGCTGGAAAGGCCCGCTGCGCGAGCCAGGGGCTCGATCGTGGACTCCACCTGCGAGGCGAGTTCACGTGTCGGCAGGAGGACGAGTCCCCGCGGACGACCCGCGCGGGTCTTCGTGTGCTGGTCGGCAAGGCGCATGACGAGGGGGAGCGCAAAGGCGACGGTCTTGCCGCTGCCTGTGCGCCCACGTCCGAGGACATCGCGACCGGTCAGCGAGTCGGGCAGCGTGACCGCCTGAATGGGAAACGGCGTCGTGATGCCCTGAGCACTCAGGACGTCGATGAGATGTGCAGGGACGCCCACGCTCGCGAAACTCGTACGGTCAGCCGGAGCCTTGGCAGGCTTCGACGCCGGCCTCGGGTCAGCGGTGCGGATGCCGCTACCGGATCGGCCACGTGGGCGCGATGAGCGGTGTGCGGAGGTCTGGGTGGAACTCATGGTGATGTGCCTTTCAAGGAGAATCGATGTCCGCCCTTGGCTGACTTCACAGGGAAGGCATACCGGTGGGCGCGTGGTGAAGGGAGAGAGACCAGTTCGGGAGCAGTGCTCCCGGTCACTGGGCCGGAGGCTCGGGTTGATTCCTCAGGCGAGGTCATCCCGGATGAATGAGGAGTCGCCGTGGGCTCAGTGAGTCCCATGAATCGGCGCCGAAGTCCAGAGTAGCGGACGGGCGCTGAAAAGAGAAAACGGCCGCGGGAGTAGCGACTCATCCCTCGCTATGTGCGGCATGCACTTCTTCGGCGCTGCGCAGTCCGCTGCGCAGGGCTCCCTCCATGAGCCCGGACCAGTCACCGGCTGTGTGCTCGCCCGCGATGTGCACGCGGCCGAGTGGCGCACCGATGATCTCCGCGTCTCCGGGTCGGGTTGCGGCACCGAGACCGGAGTAGGCAAAGGTCGCCCAGGGGTCGTCATCCCATGTGCTGAGCAGCGCATGCTCGGGCACGAGATCGAGGTCTGGGCGCAGGTCGCTTAGGGCCTGCAGCCACTCACCGGGTCCCGACGTGACCTTGAGCCCGTCGAGCGCGGGCGAAGATCCCGAGAAGCAGTGGGCGACGGGTTGCACTACGCCGCTCGCGTCCGTGGCGGTCCAGCTCCAGAAGCGCCGCGCAACGTCGAGCACGGCGCTGGATGCGGGCACCTGGCTGAGTGGCACGTGGAGTTTGGCCGCATGCCCGCGCGCCATCCGTGCCATCGCATTGCGCTGCGCGTCGGGGATTCCCGGCTGCAGGTCGAAGGTCTCCAGCAAGGGAAGTGGGATAGCCATGACGACGGCATCGGCCACGATGCTCGATCCGAGGACGTCGACCTGCACGCCCCCGTCCACTGATCGCACTGCTGATGCGGGTGCACGCAGCCGGACGCGATCGCCCAGGCCCGCGGCCAAGGCCAGGGCCACACTCTGATTACCCCCGCCGATACGCGCGGTCGGCAAGGGCTGGACCGAGGCGATGGAGTCCAGCAGCACGTGACAGGAGAGTTGATCCTCGGATGCGGCCCAACTCACTGCAGCGCGAGCAGCGATGGTCTGCGCGGCCGCTGACCCGGGCAGATGCGCGGCGAGGAAGTCGGGAAGCGTGACACGGGGATCTGTCGCTTCAGCTGCAGGCTGTAGGGCTCGCGCGGCTGCGGCGACTTCGCCTGCGGTGACAGGTGCGATGGCGTTGCGCGGCTCGCGCACGTAGTAGGACATGCCCGAGGGTGCGATCGGCAGGTCGAAGCGCCGTGCCAACTCGTGCATGACGTCATAGCCCGAGAGGACGAATTCGGCGCCCCTCTCGATGACGGTGTGGCCGTCACCGGGGACGAGCTCCTGCGACCAGACGCGGCCGCCCACGCGATCGCGGGCCTCGAGGACGGTCACGTCGTGCCCTAGGGCGACCAGGCGATCTGCGCAGGCCAGGCCTGCGAAGCCTGCCCCGATGACGACGACGCGCACGCATTAAGTGTGCCGCAGGTGCGGCGAGGCGACTAAAGCGGTGGACACGAGCGGAATGCCCCGGACTTTGACGATGGTGGTGAACTCACCTACCGGGGAAGCGAATACGGGCAAGGCGGCCATGAGGCCACCTTGCCCGTACCGTGCTTCTCCCGGCGGGAGTGGTGTTACGGAGTTTCGGGAGCGAAGGCCCACGGCTTGACGGAGCTGCCCACCTTGGCGACGCCGATGAGGGCGCCGTCGTAGACGGAGTTGTTGGTGGTGACTCCCTTGGCTCCGGGGACGCTCACCAACTGCCAGGTCGGCGTACCGAAGGCGCTCGTGGGTCCCCCGGTGCGCGTGACGGTGGCGACTGCCGCGACCGCGCCGTTCTTGCCATACGTCGTGGTCACGGGCAGCTGGTAGCTGCCGCTCCCGTTGCCCCAGATCCCCTCGAAGTGAGTGAGCGGGCTGGTGGCCTTCTTCGGCAGGAGGCCCTTGGGGAAGGCGAAGGTCTTGAAGTTGCTGAAGGTCCCCGTCGCCGAGTTGTAGTCGATAAGCGTGGCGATGCCGATGGGGTCGCCGTCGCTGCCGCTGGTCGCGGCCGGCTTCGAGAGTCCCTGGCCGCCGGAGATGGTGTAGCTGCTGCCGCCGTTCCACCAGATCCCGTAGGCGGTGTGCGTCAGCGAGCGGGAGGACTTGGGGTAGACGATGGGCGTCTGCTCGCCCGTGGCGGGGTCGTAGATGAAGGCGTAGCCGGCGGGGTTCTTGTCACCCGCCATGTCGAGATTGCCGACCACGAGTCCGCCGCTCACGCTGTGAAGGAAGGTGTAGTCGGCCGGCTTGCCGTTCTTCGTTCCGACGACAGAGGTGAAGGCAGACGCCGCCGGGGTGCTGGTGATGGGTCCCTCGTAGTAGAAGCTCTTGGCTCCGGTGGAGGTCTTGTAACTGCCGACCAGGGCGACATCGGTGCCGTCGAGGTTGTCGACACCGTAGATGCTTGTTGTCGTACCGGCGTAACTCGCCGGAACGTTCATGTTGGTCCAGGTGCCCGTGCCGCTGGGAGCGGAGTCGATGGGGCCCTCGTAGACGAAGCCGTTGGGGAAGCTCGTGCCGACAATGAGATAGGTGCCCGGCGTGTCGCCACCCTTGATGCCCTGAAGGGCATTGCTGGTGCCCGCTGGAGGATTGGTGCCGGTGTACTGGAACGGGACGACGTAGGTGCCGTCGACCGGCGGGGCCGGGGCCGGGGCCGCCTGTGCGCTGGTGGCCACCAGGGCTGCGGCCGCCACGGCCGAGACTCCCAGGGCTACGGCGCCGCGGTGCTGCTTCTTCATGTCTTCTCCTTGAATCGAGACATCGAGTGCCCTGGGACCGAGACCGGGGACTGCAAAAGACTGTACGGACAATGGCCGTGTGAAGCGACTTCAAATTGAGGAAACCCTCAGGCGGCCGAGGCTGAACGCCTACGCGATGCGGACGTTGAGGCGGGCGCCCTGAGGAAGGTTGCTCCGGGACCAGGCGCCCGGGCAGTAGAGATCCAGCCACGCCGTCCCGAGGCCGGGAGAGTCAGGCCTAACTTGCCAACGAGAGGCGGATCTGATGCGAGCCCACGACGCTCAGGTTGATCTCCTTGTAGGTGACGGAACGCTTGATCCTGAGTTGCCCATTCTCGAGCACGTAGCCCCAAAAGTTTGGGCCAATGTCCGCGAAGTCCCGGCCGTCGACTCTTTGGTAAGGGTCGTTCACGTTGACTCGGTAAGCGGTGAAGTGATTCAGGTTCGCCAACTGTCCTCGGTAGTTTGTCGGTCCTGCAAAGTCTGAATACTTGCCGCTACTTCGCCGCTCGATAATCAGGAGCTCTTCGTCGGAGAGACGGACCATGACCGATACGGGCTTGCTCTCCATGAGGTCGAGGGATGACATCGTGATGTAGACCGGAGTGCTGAGCGAGGCGGCGTCAAGGCACACAACCTCTTTCGATTCGAACCAGCCAGCCATGAAGGCTTCCCAGGAGGTCACGGCCTTAGACGCACCATTCTGATTCGTCATGAGGCTGGTGTCGTTGTACGGCCCATGCCCAATCCATCCCTGGAAGTGGAGCACTTCATGAATCAGGTGCGACCAGACCCTGCCAAGGTTCGCCTCCGGCTGTGATGATCCGCCTCGCTCCCCGTAGACAGCGACACGTTGGGCCCCCTCGGCAGAGTTGATGGTCGTCTGATGGAAGTACATGGAAGTGCCGAACTTTGCTTCCGCTGCATAGGGAAAGAGGAAGTAGACGAAGTCTGTGCCGGAGAAGTCGAATGTCGGATCGGCAAGGTCAACGAGCTGCTGCAGACCTGCTGCCATGGGCTGCCTGTATTCCGAAGCACCCTTTTGGCACTCAACACAGACGTACCATTCCGCGCCCTTCGGCGCTCGCAGCCACGTAGACGAAGCCAGATAAGGGCGGTACGTCAACTTGCCGCGACTAAAGAACTCGCTCCATGCGGTGATCTCGGGGAGGTCATCCTCGAGCATATCTATCGGTCGGCCAGAGCCCGGGGCATTGGCGAAGTCAACGGGAATGATGGCGATCTTCAACTCGCCAAGCGTCGGTAATGTGCCGCGCATGGGAAAGCCTTTGGCGCCGGCTCCCGTCAAGTTCCGAGCCTCCTTAAGCCGACAGGAGTCCAGGTCGGAGGCAGCTGTGTGGTAGTTGTCCGCGACGGTTGGCTTGAGAAGGGTCCAGACGAGCTTTCCCTTAACTCGGGCGCACACGTAGGTCTTTCCCTTGTGATTCACCTGTGCGTTCACCTTGCTACACGGTGCTCCTACCTTCGCCTGTGCAGCTTGAGCCACGTTCCCGAGGAGTGGACCCGCCGCCAAAGCGAGGATGAGTGACGTGCACATCAACTTGGCCGCGGACTTCATGACTCTCCCCCGATCTCGCGCCTCAACAATGTAGCGGCTGAAACGGTAAATGGCGTGGCCAATGGGGGAGGGAACCCGTGCAGCAATGTGAGGCGGTTCTGCGTGGGTATTCCGGCGGTAGGGCCCGTTTCCGGGCGGAAGGTTCGAGGTGGTGAGGCCTTCCGCCCGGGGAACGGGGTGTCTTACTCGATCTTGAGCCAGGTGACCGTGTTGGAGCGGGTGTCGGGCTAGGCGATGTAGGGGGAGATCTTGCGGCGATGCCCGACGGCCCGGGTCCAGGTAAAGCTGCCCGCGGTGAAGTCACCCTCCCGAGGGTGGAGTCGAGGTCGTGGGCACCCGACCTCGTCGGCGCGTGTTCCGTCTGCGTGTGCACGACCTCGCTCCTGAGCCGGAAAGACGCAACTGATCGGTTGGCAGGGCCGCGGGTTAGCCAACCGGTGAATGTTTGGCGACCGGGTTGACGCTGCCAGGCTCATGGGCAATAGTGCGCCGCAGCCGGGCATCCCTTCCCGGCCTTCTTGAAGAGGAGACCTCGTGGCCGTTGTTAGTGATCATCCCCACGGCGCAGTGCCGAAGATCCCAGCTGATAAGGCTGACGATTACGCTTCGGCGTACCGCTCGATCGTTCGCAAGACATGGGAGGACCCGGCTTTCAAGGCGGACTACCTCGCCAACCCGGAGAAGTACCTCCGCGACGCGGGTATCCCGATCCCCGAGGGCACCAAGGTCAAGGTCGTCGAGCACGCAGACGGTGAGGAAGAGGGTTCGACAGTCATCACGATGCCACTTCCCTCCCGCTTGCCGAGCATCTCTGATGAGTCTCTCGCGGCCGTTGCCGGCGGCGGCTCATCCAGCTCTGCCTCGTCCGCCTCGTCAGCATCGTGCCCGTGCTGCAGCGCCGGATCTTCCGGGAGTGCTTGCTAGATCACGTACGCATGGCCATTTGCGGCGGCAACCCTTCGTTGCCGCCGCAAATGGCTCGTGCTCCGCAGCTGGTGAACGAGTTTCATCGTTAGGCTGGAGCAGTATTCACAGCAGATCAGCGAGGGCGGAGGAACTCCACATGTCGAACGGCGACCCATCAGTCGATCGCCTGTTGCAGCGGGGACTTGCAAAGGCCATCGCCCGCTCGTGGAAGGACGAGGATTACCGCGATCGGCTGTTGGCCGATCCCCGCGCCGCTTTAGCGGAGCTTGGCGTCGAAGTCCCCGAGGGTACGCTGATCAGGGTCGTCCCCGATGACCTCATCGAGTTGCCGCTGCCGAGCCCGGATTCTCAGTGGGATGAGCAATCCGCTACCGCAGACCTCGAGCGACTCTTCACTCCGAGGCCGTAGCTGCGGTGGGCGAAGTGGAGCCGCGGGCTTTCCTGCGCTGGGCCCCGGAGTTCCGGGTGGTGTGTATCCCGGACGAGGCTGTCTATCTGCTTGCCGAGCATGCCACCATCGTGCTCGACCAAATCGAGTCACTCGCCATAGCCGATGCAGTGAACGGTGAGCGCGATGTCGACGAGGTTGTCGATGACATTGCGGGCCGCCACCCCGACCTTTCCCTTGCGACCGTGTACTTCATGCTCGACGAGTACCTAGGCAAGGGCTACCTCGTAGACGTGCCCCCACTGTCTGACGCCGAGCACGGTCGCGCCGCTGTCCTGGCTCGCGATTGGTTGCTCCCCGCTCCCTCGGCTGCCCAATTTGAGACGACGATTGGTGTTGGCGCGATCGGTGCTGGAGTCGCCGATGCCCTCGAGGTGGCACGTGCCTTGCGCGAGATGCACGTCCCGGTGCGGCTCGTCCAAGACTCGAGTGAGCTACTCCTCGCGGCTGGCGACGAGGACGTGGCCTTGCTCATCGTCATTGCCCCGGACTACCTCGAAGCTGAACTCGCCCAGATCGACAGGCTGCGTCGCGGGGTCAAGCGGAAGTGGCTGCTGGCGCGAACCACGGGTGCAAATGCCTGGGTTGGCCCCGTGTTTTCTCCGGGCACAACGGCCTGCTGGCACTGCATGGCCCACAGGATCCGTGGGAACCGTGACGTCGAGGAGTACCTACGACTGCGCACGCACGTGGGCGACGCATCGATCCGCCCCCAGGCGGTGGGGCCAGCCGCGATCAGGGTGCTGGGAGCTGGCCTTGTGGCCACGGAGGCACTTCGCACGGTGCTTTCGGTGGAGTCGGGGCCGGCGATCCTCCATACCTTCGATACAGCGACGTGGGAGCACGTGGCGCATCCCGTCGTTCGCAGACCGCAATGCCCCGAGTGCGGCGAACCGGAGTCTCTCGATGCACCCCATCCGCGTGTCACCCTGACCGGGGGTGGATCTTCGAGTGCCAATGAGTCGGGCCTACGCGCTGTTGAACCCCGAGTGACTCTGGACAGGTACGCCGAGCACGTGAGTGTCATCACCGGAGCAGTCACGGCGCTTACGCCGATCCCGGTGCAGTCTGAGCCATCACTGCATGTGTACGCCGCGGGGCACAACTTCGCCATGCGTGGTGCCGAATTGAAATACCTTCGGGCGGGTCTTCGCACCAAGAGCTCGGGCAAGGGGATGACCGAGGACCAGGCCAAGGTGAGTGCACTGGGTGAGGCCTTGGAGCGGTATCAGGGTCTTTACACAGGCGAGGAGCGACGACGCAGCGCGACTCTCGCCGAACTCGGCGCGACGGGCGTCCACCCGAACGACGTCATGCTGTGGTCCGAACGCCAGTTCCGGGACCGCGAAACGTGGAATGCGCTCGACCGCAAGTTCGCGGTGGTCCCTGAACCCTTCGATTCCCACGTCGAATGCGACTTTTCGCCGGTGTGGTCACTCACGCGTGACGAGGTCCGCTGGCTGCCGACCGGGATGCTGTATTACGCGGTGCCTCGCCCCTCTGGGCGCATGTTCTTCATCGCTTGCTCGAACGGCGCTGCGGCGGGCAACACCTACGAGGAGGCGGTGCTGCAGGGGGCGCTCGAACTCGTTGAGCGCGATGCTGTGGCGATTTGGTGGTACAACCGCCTTCAGCGGCCCGAGTTCGACATCTCGGCAATCGACGACTCCAGGATTCACGACACGCTGGCTACGTATCGTCGGCTGGGGCGCCCCATCGTCCTACTCGATCTCACCCATGACCTCGGCATTCCCGTAGTCGCTGCCGTATCAGCGCGTGAGGGGGGCGTGAGCGAGGACATTCTCCTCGGTTTCGGCGCCCACCTGGATCCGGCGATCGCTGTGATGCGGGCGATCTCCGAGGTGACGCAGTTCTACCCCGGCGTCGCCGGGCATGGTGCAGACGGATCCGGTGAGTTCACCTATGACGATCGCGAATCACAGGAATGGTGGCTCGGTGCCACCCGCGCTTCGGAGCCGTATCTCGTGCCTGATTCCTCCGCCCCCCGGGCCACGTGGTCGTCTCATGTCAGCAAGATCGATGACATCGCGGCAGCGGCCCACGCAGTGACGTCGATCATTGAAGGGCTGGGGCACGAGGTCCTCATCCTCGACCAAACGCGACCGGACATTGGCTTTCCTACGGTCAAGGTCATCGCCCCCGGTCTCCGCCACTTCTGGGCCAGATACGCGCCGGGTCGTCTGTATGACGTCCCGGTCACGTTGGGATGGCTCCCTCGTGCGACTGCTGAGGATGCGCTCAATCCGCGAGTGATGTTCCTGTGAGCGACCATGAGCTTCGTTGGCGACCCGAGCCTCCCTTTGTCCAGTCGGGATCCTCGATCCTGACCTACGACGGGGGTCCGGTCCTGCTTGACCTTGACGATGCGAATTCCGCCGAGTCGCTGCTCTCGCGTTGGAATCAGGGCCTGACGGCCGATGAGGGACAGGACTGGTTCCTTGATCAGGGACCAACTGCCATGGCCCAATGGCTGCACCTTTTCGACGTGCTCATCGACTCCGGGCGGCTCTCGCCCTCGCTCGACGATCCCGATGGCGGCTCCATTCGTCTCCTGCGGCACTCGGATGATGTCGGCACCTACACTGCGGCACGGGCGCCAGGTGACGACTTCCTCGTGCTCAGCCCCGAAGCAGTCGCGACGCGAAGAGGCGATATCTGGATCCTGGAATGCCCGCGAGGTCGTGCGGTAGCTCTTGTCAGCGATCAGGTCATGCGTGCCGTGGCAACGCTGCCCGATTCCTCAGGCGAAGCTGCGTCTGCACGGGCGCTCTTGCGCGAGGCCGGCATTCTCGTCGATCCGGTCAGCCCATCGGTCGACATGTGGGAGTCGCACGACCGGTACTTCCACTGGAGGTCGCGTCGAGGCCGTCATCCGTATGTCGTGGGAGCGACCTACCCTCTCCGCGATCGCATGCCGCCCCTGCCCATCACCGAGGTGCCAGCACACGACCTGGAGTTCGACATCGCTGCCGAAGCATCCCAGCAGGTAGATCCGCTCGCTATCTCCCTGGGTGAGGCACTGCATGCGCGTGCCTCCACGCGAGAGTTGGCGGCGCCGCTGACGTTGAATCAACTTGCGAACTTCTGCATGGCGCATCGCGTGCTCTCCACTCTGCACGCCGGAGGTGACGTGGAGTACCCGCAGTCACGTCGTCTCTATCCGGGTGGAGGTGCGAGTTACGAACTCGATCTCGTCCTCACCACCCTCGGTGTGGGTTCCCTGCCTGCAGGCGTGTGGTGGTTTGACCCCGAACGCGTCGTCCTGTGCCGGATGACGAGCGATACAGCCCACATCGACGCTCTCTTCGCCGATGCGAAGATCTCCACCGGGGGTGTTGGCCGCATCGAGGTCCTGGTGTCCTACGCCCTCCGCATGGGCCGCAACTCCTGGAAGTACGAGGGTATGGCCTACCGGCTTGCTCTCCTCGATGCCGGCGTGCTCTACGGGCACGCATATCTGCTCGCCGCGGCGCTGGGCTTCGGAGTCTGCGGCTTAGGCAACGGTGATAGCTCCGTGCTCGCTCGAGTGACCGAGGCATCAGGAGACGATTTGGTGAGTGTGGCGGAGATCATGCTGACGGGTTCGCGATGAGCAAGCAGGCGCCCGGACGTCCGGATCTGGCCGTCACACTCCGAACTCCCGAGGCTGTCGACCAGGCCTTGCGAGATCCGGCCTTGCGTGTGGTCGGGCGAGGCGCCTGGCACGAGGACCCACGGGTAAACGATCTCATCGATCGGATGCCATCGATGCACGACGACGACGTGAGGCGCGCCTGCCTGATCCCGGTGCGTGCCCTCCTGTCACCCGATGCCGTGCAAGCGGCAGCCCCGAGCATGCGACTCGCGATGAGGGAACTCGCCCTGTCGGCGTCCCGAAGCGGGGCGCAGATGGATCTCGTCGATGCCTACACATCCCTCGTCGCGCCCACCTTCCTGCGAACTTACCTGGGTCTGGAGTCCGCGGTCAGTGCACGTGATCTCCGCGCATTCAGTGCGAGTCTCACTGCGGAGCTCGTAAAGCAAGGCCCTCCCGATCAGGATCGAGTGGAGATCATCCTTGGGGTAAGCGAGCGCATCCGGGCGCTGGTGAGCAGCCTGCGCCGCCGTCATTCGGGCGAGCACCCCCTTGACCGGGTCATCGCCGCGGTGCCCGATGACCGAGACGTGACTGCGGTGGTCTGCCTGCTCGCAAGCGGGGGCCAGGAGACGGTCTCATCACTTACGTGCTCCGTCCTCCTCGCCATTTGCGACGAACCAGCCCAAGCCATGCGATGGCTGCACAACCCACTGGCCGTCGTAGACGAGATGGCCCGCCTGCTGCCCCCCATCATGATGCTCGCCCGACAAGCCGCCGTGGACATCCGGATCGATGGCGTCACTATCCAGGCGGGGCGCACCGTCTTGTTGGACCTCACTTCGGCGTCCCGTGGGAACGCCGAGGGCCTGGCCAAGCCGCCTGGCACGGGATCCGCCGGTTTGGCATTCGGGATGGGCATTCATCGCTGCCTGGGCCGAAGTGTCGCCCGAGCCATCGTCCCGATCGCTACCGACGAAATTCTAGACGCCTTGCCGCACTTGCGAGAGTCCACATTCCGCGTATCGGGGAGTCCCGTTCCGGGAGTATTCCGGGGTCCTACGTCCATGTCAGTCATTCACCCGACGGTCGACTCCGGTGTGTGGCACCCTTCCGACGTGGCTGTCGAAGAACGAGAGGCCTGACAATGTCAGTACCGCCTACCGAGGCTCCAGCGACCAGCACGCAACAGCCGCAGATCGTCCCACCCACACCGCCAGAGGCTGGCACGGAGCGGTTCGACGACCTCATCCAGGTCGTGCGCCCCTGGATGAAGCTCGCCTTAGCGGTGTCTGTCGTCACTATTGTGGGTGCGCTTCTTTGGGCCATGCTGGCGACCATCAGCACATCGGTTACGGCCGTCGGCGGTGTAGTCCCGACAAAGGGCTTTGTGACGATTGCCGGGGTCGCTCCCGGCATTCTCGAGGACATGAACCTCCAGGAGGGTGACGTGGTCAAGGCGGGCCAGCGCGTTGGCCAGATCACCGGGGCCGATGGCTCGGTCGACGTGCTGACGAGCCCGGTGGATGGCACGGTTGCCGTGGTCTTCTACAGCGTGAATTCTGAAGTTCCGGCGCTCGCTACCATCCTCCTCATTGCCGCCCAAGGCGACCAGCGCAGCGTGGTGACCTTCCTCCTGGCGGAGGAGGCTGCATCGGTATCAGTCGGTCAGCAGGCGGTGTTCGACTACGTCGACTGCCCGCCTTTCACAGGGACGGTGAGTGCCATTCTCCGCACCCCTTTGACGATGGAGCAGATCGCGGCCCGGCTCCAACTCGCGGGCCTGGCGGAGGTCATCGCCCCCCCTGAGGGTGGAGTGGGGGTCGAGGTAGTGGTTGGCGATACCTGGTGCCCCACCATTCCCTATGCCGCGACCGGCGACCTCGTCATCACCACGGGGTCCGTGCACCCGATCTCCTACCTGCAGCCGTAGACCGTCATGACTGCCGCCGACTCCACCGCCGCCTCTGTCGCGTCCCTGCCCACGTCTCCAGTGGTGAAGGTGCCCAGCATCGTCCAAATGGAGGAGGTGGAGTGCGGCGCTGCAAGCCTCGCGATGATCCTGGCCCACTACGGCTGCTGGGTACCGCTCGAGGAACTGCGCGTCACATGCGGAGTCTCTCGTGACGGGGCCAACGCCTTGGCGATTGTGAAAGCGGCCCGACACTACGGGCTAGATGCGAGTGGAGGGCGCTTCGAGATCGACGAACTTGCCCAGCAGAAGATGCCCTGCATCATCTTCTGGAGGCAAAGCCACTTCGTGGTTCTCGAGGGCTTTTCGGGTGGGCGCGCTCTCATCAACGACCCTGCCGCTGGGCAGCGCGAGATCGCTGCTGAGGAGTTCCGCGCCAGCTATAGCGGCATCGGCCTAGTCTTCGACAAGACGCCGAACCTGCAGGAGCGGCCCAGGCCCGCCATTGGCTTCGCGGGGGGACTTGGGCGAATGCTACGCAGGTCCCGCGGTGCGCTCGCCTTCATCATCGCAGCCGGCATCCTCTTGGCTATCCCCGGGATCGTGGCGTCCGTTCTCACGTCCGCCTTCGTCGATCAGGTGATCGGCGAGGCACGGACCCCTCGCATCCTGCCAGCCCTCATCGTCGGATTCGTCATCGTGACAGTGCTCATGTTCGGGTTCACGGCCCTGCAGCAATCGGCGATGCTCCGCCTGCAGATAAAGATTTCCTCCAGGGAAACGACGGGTTTCCTGATGCACATGATGCGCTTGCCGACGTCGTACTTCGACGCTCGACAGCCTGGCGCGATGGTCCAGAAACTCCAGCTGAATGCGACTCTGTCACAGCTTCTTGCGGGCCCCCTCGGAACAGTCCTCGTCAACATTGTTTCGATGATCGTGGTGGGGGCTGTGATGTTCCTCTACAGTCCAGCCCTGTCGCTCATCGGTCTCGTGATGGCCGCGGTCAATCTCTTGCTGTTGTGGTGGGTCTCGCGCACTCAGGTTCAGGAGAACATCCGCCAGCAGGACGCTCAGGTCCGGCAGACGGCCGTGGCTTTTCAGGGGATCTCCCTGATCGAGAACATCAAGGCGACAGGCAGCGAAGATGAGTTCTTCGTGCGATGGGCGGGCTCTCAGGCGAAGGCGACGAACGCCGAACAGACGGTGGGCAAACTCACCACGCAGGTCGGCGTACTGCCCTCGGTGATCACCATCGTCAATACCGTGCTTGTGTTCACTGCGGGATCAGCACTCATCTTTGCGGGGGATTTGACAGTGGGTGCCCTCGTCGCCTTTCAGGGGCTTCTCGTCCAATTCATGTCTCCTTTGGGTTCACTGGTCACGTCAGGCGACCAGTTCCAGAGTGCTCGCGCCCAGTTGACCCAGATCGAAGATGTGACCATGTATCCCGCGGATCCGCTCGCGCCTCCGCTCATCTCGCCGTCTGACAACAGCGTGGCCGTCGATCGTCCACGGCTGTCTGGCAAAGTGGAGCTTCGCGACATCACGTTCGGCTACAACCCATCGGCCGCGCCTCTCCTGACGAACTTCAACCTCGTCGTCGAACCAGGACAGCGGGTGGCCATTGTGGGTGCCAGCGGTTCCGGTAAGTCGACTGTGGGGAACCTCATTGTGGGGCTTTTGGCGCCGTGGTCGGGTGAAGTGCTCCTTGACGACCAGCCGCGCGACTCATGGCCGCGGGTCCTCGTCGTGAACTCCCTGGCGAAGGTCGATCAAATGATCATGCTCTTCGATGGCACGGTCACAGAGAACCTCACGCTCTTCGATGTGAGCCGCCCCTTTGATTGGGTCCGTCAGGCAGCCATCGATGCGCAGATTCATGACGACATCGTTGCCCGGTTCGGTGGATTCTCCACCCACGTGGATGAGGGGGGGACGAACTTCAGCGGTGGGCAGGGGCAAAGATTGGAGATCGCTCGAGCACTGGCATTGAACCCGAGCATCATCGTGCTCGACGAAGCCACGAGTGCCCTAGACACCATCGATGAACTGCGGCTCGACCGGGCACTGAGGGCACGTGGCCTGACGAGCATCATTATTGCTCACCGCTTGAGCACGATCATGGATAGTGACCTGATCGTCGTGCTCGAGGACGGCAAGGAGGTGGGTCGGGGAACCCATAGCGAGCTCATGGCCAGTTGCCCGGCGTACTCCGCGTTGGTGGGTCAGCCATGAGCGTCCGTCAGCGGTTCGATCTCGCGGTGACCCCAACGGTTGCGGTGGCCAGTGGAGGGATCGACCTTTTCGTCCAGCACCTCGACCCCGTCGGCCGCTGGATGCCGGTCGGCTCTTTCGTCGGCCCCGTTGAACTCACTGCTTCGGCCATTCCCGATGGCTACTCGGCTTTTCTTGTTGCTGCTCCCGACTGCCTGCTTGAGTCACCGGGGGACTCAGCCGGTGGCCTGGCTGTCGTAGATCTCACGGACCGGATTGCGTCGGCGGCGACGGCGGACACCACGTGGATCACCGCTGAGGAGCAGCGCCTCGACAGGCTGGCAGGAGCTCGATCCGGCCAGATTCTCGCGTCCACAGATGCGCTCGCTGAAGTCATGGACCAGCCGGATGCGCCGGCCGCACGACCGCAGAACTCGCTCGCAGCCCTGCTTCAGGCGATGGCCCCCATCGGTGGATACCTAGGGGTGAGTTTCCCCCAGGCAGTAACCAATCGCGAGCTCTATGACGCGGTGACGGAGACGGCGAATGCTGCCGGATGTCGCGCCCGTCCAGTGAACATCACTGGGAAATGGTGGCTAGCGGCGATCGAGCCTGTGCTTGCCTTCCGTGGCGAAGATCGACACCCGGTCGCTTGTCTGCCGAAGGGCGGCTCGTACCAGGTCCATGACCCGACCTCCGGGCAGGTCGCTCCGATCGCGCAGGTCGCCGATGAGCTCGCCTCGGAAGGCTATGCGTTCACGCGCCCGCTGCCTGCCAAGAGCACGTCGGCTCGAGCAATGCTGAGTTTCGCCTTCGGGAATGCAGGGGGCGCGGTGCGAGCACTCCTCTTTGCCGGCTTCCTTGCCGGACTTGCTGGCCTCGCTACACCGTTGATCACGACGCTGTTCTACAACCTGGTCATCCCGCAGCGGAGCGTGAGCGTGCTCTTGAGCGTCCTCGTGCTGCTCCTCGGAGCAGCTGCTGCGGTCGGCCTTCTGGTCCTCACACAAAACATTGCGTTGCTACGTCTCGAAGGTGTCTTCCAGCAGGAACTTGAACCCTCGCTCTGGAACCACATGCTGAGATTGCCCGCGGGGTTCTTCCGTCAATTCACGACGGGCGATCTCGTCAACCGCGTCCAGGGCGTCGACACGATCCGTCAACTTATCGGCGGCTCAGTCTTGGTGTCGTTCATTACGGCGGTCTTCTCGCTGGTAAATCTCGCCTTTCTGTTCGTCTATGACGTGACCTTGGCGCTTCTGACGCTCGGCATTTCGACCATCGTGGTCGCGCTCCTGATCATTTTGAACCTGCGCAACATTCGGAATCAACGTCAAGGTTTCACGGCTAGTGGGCAGTTGTTCGGATTCGTATTCCAGATGCTTGGTGGTGTGTCCAAGGTTCGCGTTGCGGGCGCTGAAGCGCAGATGGTGACTCAATGGGAGAAACTCTTCCGCAAGAACCAACTCTTCACCTACCGGTCAGGGCGCACGCGCGTCCTCACCACTTCCATTACCGCCTGCTTCGGAGTGCTCATCACGACCGTCGTCGTCATCTACGGCGGACTCGTACTGCGGGACCAACTCAGCGATGGTGTCTTCATGGGGTTTCTCGCAGCGGCTGGCGCCTTCACTGCAGCGATCGCAGGAATGACATTCTCCTTTGGCCCACTAGGGGCGTGCGTGCCGCTCTTCGAGCGACTGGTGCCGATCATGAAGGCTGCTCCCGAACAGCCGCTCAACGCGGTAGACCCTGGTCGGATCGATGGGGCCGTCTCGATGCATGGCGTGAGTTTCAGGTACGCGCCCGAGGCCCCCAATGCCGTCACCGATATCTCCTTCACCGTGGCGCCCGGCGAGTTCCTTGCCATCACGGGCCCCTCCGGCTCGGGGAAGTCGACGATCCTCAAACTGCTGCTGGGTCTAGAAATGCCCCAGTCCGGATCGGTGACCTACGACGGTCAACCGTTGAACAGCCTCGATCGTCCCATCTTGAGGCGGCAGATCGGCGTTGTCATGCAGGAGGCTCGGCCCATGCCCGGGCCGATTCTTGGTGCGATCGTCGGTGACTCCGGACGCTCCGAGCAGGACGCGTGGGACGCGGCGGCCAAGGTCGACATCGCGGATGCGATTCATGCGATGCCCATGGGGATGCACACGATGATCTCTGCGGGTACCGGGCAGGTATCCGGAGGGCAGCTCCAACGGATCATGCTGGCTCGGGCGATCGTGACGCAGCCGAGAATCGTCTTCCTCGACGAAGCGACCAGTGCCCTGGACAACACGTCCCAGGACATCGTCGCCCGCACGTTCAACGACATGGACGTAACCCGGGTGGTGATCGCGCACAGGCTGTCGACCATCAAGGCAGCTGATCAAATCCTCGTGATCGACGCTGGTCGGATCGTGCAGACCGGTTCCTACGATGAACTTGTCGGGCAGGAGGGCATCTTCCGTCAACTCGTCGAGCGCCAGACATCTGAGGCCCTGCCTGCGCTGACTGCCCCAGGCAACGACTAGGCGCGCAGGCTTCCGATCGCGGCACGCGCGTCGTCGACGTCGACCCCTTCCGCGATGAGTGCGGCGACGATGCGCTCCGTGGCAGTGTCCGATGCGGCCTGGGCCTGCGCACCCCCGGCCGCGGTGGCCGACGCGATGAGCGCACGTAGTACCTCGGTGCGAAGTGCGCGCAGCTCGAGGGTCCTAATGCGCGCAATGGACCGATCCAAGGGAGTCCCGTCGTACCAGTCCTCATGGAATGAGCCGTCATCCAGCGTGATGCCTCGCGAGCAGGGATCGTGCCGCACGAGTGGGATGTCCATGCGCCGAAGCGCGCCGCGATCGGCCGCGCCCACTGCCAGTAGGCGTCTGGCGTCGACCTCATGTGCGGGGCCCTGGGCTGTCGTGAGTGCCTGGGCGCCCGGGGACAGCAAACGTGCCAGGGCGATCTCCCGATCGATGCCCGAGCCGAGCACCTCGGGGCGAAGCGATTCGCGGGTGACCACGTAGCACGTGAATGTCGAGCGGAGTACCACTCGGCACGGACTCCTGGCGAGGGAAGTGACCAGGACGATGGCTGACGACGGATCTTCGCTGAGGGCCTCGTCCACGGCCGCGTAGCCGCGGAGCACCTGCTCGGCCACGTCGACACCGTCAGGGATGTCTGGTCGCCAACGCGACGGTGTCCACTGCATGATCCCGTCGGCGCCGTAGCCGTCGGTTCGGGATGAGAGCGTGCCGATGACTCGCTCGGTAAAGGGGAGTCTCAGCAGCGAAACTGGCCGCAGGCCGCCGATGTCTTCGAAGCCGCCGTCGGGAAGGGCTAGTCGCATACTCACGGCACCGCCGGGGGCGGCGGTCTCCGCGAGTAACGTGCTCGCAGGACTCATATCGGCGACGCGAGGTTGCAGCACGGTCTCGACGTCAATGAACTGTGGCAGTCCGTCAGAGGTCAACAGGTTGTCAAACCACATGTCGGCTGCTTCGACGATCTCGAGCAACCGTATGAGGGCACCGTAGGAGTTGAGCCAGCGCACGGCCTCATCCGGCGTGGCGGGTGCGGTGTCTTTGCGCAGGGTCTCGTCCCAGCCGTAGTCGCCCCGGTCCACCACTGTGCGGATCCCGATGTCGATGTGATTTCTCCGTAGTGCTGGTTGCTGCGCACACCAACTGAGTAGCGCCTGCCATGCCAAGGAACCGGCTTGGGGCTTCGGCTTGTAGACGACTCGCTGTTCACCATCGAAGCGGATCAGGCAGACCGAGCGCCCACCTTGGTGAGGATCCCCGGCATCTGGCGAAAACCGCAGTACGGCGCGCGGTCGCGCACCATGCCATATCCGGTCGGTGAGGATCTCGATGTCGTCGTCCAGACGGCGGAGCATCTCGGCGGTGCTGTCGTACCAGGAGGCGATGACGCTGCCTAGAGGATGCGCTAGGCCCGGGAGTTCGGTGAGGCGGTCCACCCAACTAGCTCGATCTCCGGGGAGCCCCTCACCTGGTGGCAGATTCAAGGCTCGGGCCACCACCAACTCCGGCTCCAGGGCCCGCACCACGCACGCAAGAACCCGACCGACAAGGCTGACAGCGAGGTCGGTGCGCGCCTCGTCGCTGAGGTCGACCTGGTTAGGCCCTGGGGGTAGGAGGGCCAGGCCGGCGATGAGAGTTCCATTCCAGATGGACAGAAGTGGATCGCGCGCGGGATCGGGTCGCCATTCGCTTGCTGCCTCCGCCCCCGGCGCAACCTGTGGTTCGAGGTCAGCCAACGTCGGAGGGAGTGCCTGAAGGAAATCATCGAGGGCCACGGCCCACGGGGGAGTTGGGTCGAGGCGGGACTCCCCCAGGTCGGCGGCCACGTTGTCGAGTGACCAGCCGAGACTGGCGAGCATCGGCTCAATGGCATCGTCTCGGCCACCGGTAGCGCTCGCCAACCACTCACTCACGCGCGGGCTTGAGAGATCCCCCAGTGGTGCGCGGTCTGCTGCTGGAGCCCCGGCCGCGATGATCGCCTGGAGACCCTCGGTGCGCACCTGGCTACAGTATCGGCCAGGTGCTAGGCGCGGGAGGTCATCCGCTGCCGCACCGGTTGAATCCACGCATCATCCGCGGTCGCGTCCCAGCGCTCAACTCGTGACAGGTCCGAGTGCTCGAGCGCATTCACGCTTTCCCACGCATCCGCAACGATGCACCACGAGTCAGGATCTGCTGCCACATGTGCGGCCTCGGCGGCCGCGGCCCACACGCGGGGATCGGGTCGCGCCAGCCCCAGGTTGTGAGTGAACACGAGGTGTGCACCACTGGGCAGGACTCTGGTCATGCCCGCGGCAAACTCGGCAGGTCCGGTGACGATCACCACGACCTCGCGGCCTGCGCTCACCGTGTCGAGCACAACCCTCGTCGCGTCGATCCGCAGCGCCGCCCCGGGACCGGACGCGAGGAACTCGCCGTATCCCTGAGGATCCCACTCTTTCCCGCACATGTGAGGAAAGAGGGTTGTCATCTCCTCGAGCGCCTGCGCCCAGGTTGCCTCGCCGCGATCGCACTGCTGGCGAAGTGAGTCCCCGTCGGGCACCGGCGCGGTCAATACCTCGGGTGGATACGGACGCACTCCGAGCAGCACGGTGAGGAGTGCGCCGGGGTCCACGCCGATAGACCGCGCGTAAGCGATCATGCGCGGGTAACGCGGCGGCATCAGCGCGCCCGCGTCGATGAGGAGAGTGGAGTCGGTCACCGGGGAAGTATCCCTCGGACGCATACCCGCGGCGCTAGCGAGCCCCCGCTTGCCGTCAAGCAGGCCAGAGCAGGTGCTCGGCCACCACAGGGCTTGCGCGACATGGGGACCGATGCGTCCTGCTGTCGCCGCGCCTCAGCGGGCTGGTACGACGATCCGGTTGGAGGCGACGGAGGATTCGTCGCTCTTCACGACGACGTACATCGTCTTGCTCGTACGCCGCTGCCAGGCGAAGGTGCCGTCGGCCGAGA
>JBMOIL010000012.1:0-24331 GCA_049317345.1 Candidatus Nanopelagicales bacterium | reverse complement strand
CGCGCCCGACTCCGGGTTCAGTGCGTAGACAAGCATGTAGTTGGTGATCCACATGGCGGGAGCCACCGGGACACCCACGGTGGCCGTGCTGCCGTCAGCCTTGTTGACGTAGATCAACTGAGGATCGTTGCCCAGATCGCCGGCCGCGGCCTCCTGCGACTTCGAGGCATAGGGCGCTTCCCGGATGTACGCCGAGGAATAGAGCTCCATCAGGGTGTCTTTTGCGCCATTCGCGCGCATCCAGGCGCCCATGTAGCCGCAGGGCACACCGGCCGGCGGTGACTTCGCGAGGTCGGGGTAGTCGCAAATGGCATCGGGGGCGAGGACCCAGTTGATCTGCCGGACCGGCGAGCAGTCCGTGAAGTCCGGAGAGGTCGGATCCGGGCAATTGGCGGGCACTCGGAGCATGCCGTCCTCGTCGACGATCAGCCCGTAGCCGCCCACGGTCACCGAGACCTTCTCGCCGTCGATGATGCGCGTATACGCATTACCGGTGGTGTTGGTCAGATACGTGACCGACTGGCGCGTGAGTTGCGCGGCCTTCAGTGCCTGTGCCTTGGTGTAGCCCTTGGGGATCGTGCCGCCACCGGCCATGTACTGCCGGTACTGCTTCGGCGACAGGGCCTTGTCCTTGTCGAATCCGAAGATCGCCGCGAGACGGTCGGCCTTCTTCTGACTTGGGAGTGGCGCGTTGATCTCCCGGGCATTCGTCGTGCCGGTGGGGGCGAAGGGGAGGTACTTCACCACGCCGGAGTTCGTGGGGTTGAACCCAGTGTCGAACGGCGCTGGCGCGGCGCTAGCCGCTGCACCCTGCGTGAGGGGAGCTACGCACAATGCCGTGGCTACGAAAGCCAACGCGATGCGCGATCCGCGCTTCGAGCGGTGGAGTGGAACCTGGACGTTGGTCTTCATGGTCATCCTTGCGCTCGTGCCCCCGATGCGGACTGATACCGGGACAGTACCTGGGCTCAGGCGTCGATGATCTTGTGCATCCAGGCGTGCCTATCGGGCACGGCTCCGGTCTGGATGTCGAGCAGCGCCTGACGCAGGCGCATGGTGACCTCGCCCGAGCCGCCGTTGCCCACGGTCCAGTTGCCCATGCGCGACTTGACCTCGCCGACCGGGGTGACGACGGCGGCGGTGCCGCACGCGAAGACCTCGGTGATCTCGCCCGACGCGCAGCCGGCCTTCCACTCCTCGACGCTGATGCGCCCCTCCTCGGCCCTGATGCCGAGGTCCTGGGCGACGGTGAGGAGCGAGTCGCGGGTCACGCCGGGCAGAAGGGCGCCGGTGAGCGACGGCGTCATGATGCGCGCCTGATCACCGGAGCCGTAGACGAAGTAGAGGTTCATGCCGCCCATCTCCTCGATCCACCGGTGCTCGGCGGCATCGAGCCAGACAACCTGATCGCAGCCGTGCTGCGCGGCCTCGGCCTGGGCGACGAGCGACGCGGCGTAGTTGCCCGCGCACTTGGCCTCGCCGGTGCCCCCGGGCGCAGCGCGGACGTAGTCGTCGGACAGCCAGACGGTGACCGGGTGCACGCCCTTGGAGAAGTACGCGCCGGCGGGCGAGGCGATGAGGAGGAACTGGTAGGTGTTGGACGGACGCACACCGAGCCCGATCTCCGTGCCGAGCATGAAGGGGCGCAGGTAGAGCGAGGTCTCTCCCCCGCTCGGGACCCACTCACGATCCGCGCTCACGAGTGCTGCGATCGCGCCGATGAAGAGTTCCTCGGGCACCTCGGCCATGGCGAGGCGCCGCGCGGAGTTGTTGAAGCGCGTGGCGTTCTTGAGCGGCCGGTAGAGCCAGATCGACCCGTCGGCGTGACGGTAGGCCTTCATGCCCTCGAAGATCGCCTGGCCGTAGTGCAGGAAGTTGGTCGCCGGGTCGAAGGTGAGCGGCTGGTAGGGCACGAGCTCGGCGTCATGCCATCCCTCGTCCTCCGTCCACGTCGCACGCACCATGTGGTCGGTGTAGTACTTGCCGAAGCCGGGGCTCGCCAGGATCTCGGCGCGACGCTCCGCGGACGTCGGCGACGGGTGCGCTACGGACGTGATCGGCCACAGGTGCGTGTCCGCCAGATTCGGGGTCTGCGCCGAGGTCGTCATGTGGCGAGATTACTCAGCCGGCAGCGCCCGCCGCGAGGGCGTCGCCGATCTGGCTCGTCGAGCGCACGGCATCGCCGCGCGACGCGAGGTCGGCCTCCACCGCGGCCTCGACCCGGGAGGCCTTGGCCTCCTCGCCGACGAAGTCGAGCAGGAGCGCCAGGCTCATCACAGTGGCGGTGGGATCGGCCTCGCCCTGGCCGGCAATATCGGGGGCGGAGCCGTGGACGGGCTCGAACATGCTCGGGTTGCTGCGGCTCGGGTCGAGATTGCCACTGGCCGCGAGGCCGATGCCTCCGCCGATGGCCGCGCCAATGTCGGTGAGGATGTCGCCGAAGAGGTTGTCGGTGACGACGACGTCGAAGCGCTCGGGCTGGGTGATGAAGAACATCGCCGCTGCGTCGACGTGCTGGTAGTCGGTCTTCACATCAGGGTACTCAGCCCCCACGCGATCGAAGGTGCGCTTCCAGAGGCTGCCCGCATTGGTGAGCACGTTGGTCTTGTGCACGAGGGTGACGTGCTTGCGCCTCTTCATCGCACGGTTGAAAGCCTCGCGGATGATCCGCTCCGCGCCGTACGCCGTATTGATGCTCTCCTCGGTCGCGACCTCCTGCGGCGTGCCACGACGCAGCACACCACCGGCGCCGACGTAGGGGCCCTCGGTGCCCTCGCGATAGACGACGAAGTCGATCTCATCTGGACCCTTGCCGGCGAGCGGTCCGGTGACTCCGGGGTAGAGCTTGACCGGGCGGTAGTTGACGTGGTGGTCGAGCTCGAAGCGCAGGGGCAGCAGCACGCCGCGCTCCAGCACGCCGGGCGGGACGCTCGGGTCGCCGATCGCGCCGAGCAGGATCGCGTCGTAGGAGCGCAACTCCTCGAGCACCGCGGGCGGCAGGGTCTCGCCAGTGCGGTTGTAGAGCCGGGCGCCCAGGTCGTACTCCTGAGTGGTCACGGTCATGTCGCCACGCACGGCGTCAAGGACCTTGAGGGCCTCGGCCACCACCTCAGTGCCGATGCCGTCGCCGGGGATAAGAGCGATGTTGAGGGTGCGCGCCATGGGCGGAAGGCTAGTGGGGGCGGCGCCCGCCTCAGGAGGCGAGGTAGCGGCGCAGGGCCTCGCGCATGATCGCGCTCGCCGTGGCTCCCTCGGACTCGATGCGCGTCTCGAGATCGCTGTAGAGCTCCGGGTCGAGGCGGACCTGGACCACGCGGGAGGGTCCCTCGCCAAGCGGGGGCCGCCCGCGTCGCACGATGACGAGGTCGTCATCGTCATAACCCGCTTCGGCTTCATCCGCCCACGCTTGGAGTTGTTCCTCGGTGGGCGTCCCCGGGTAGCGCCACGTGCTGAGATCGAACCCCTTGACTTCCCTGATCACGTCGTGTCCCCCTGGGTGAGATAGCGCTCGAACTTCCTTCGCATCGGCATGGCGTGAATGGCCGACAGGGTCCCATCCGACTCCGTCACGGTCACGACCTCCAAGGGGCGACCGGTCGAGTCAGCACCGACGAACAACGTCCGGCCACGGGGACCGCTCTCCATCACCATCACAACGACGGCCTGGCCGATCGCATGACGGATGTCTTCGTCGACGACGCCGTGCTTGCGTGCACTGTCCCGGACCATGAACCAGCCATGACCCTTAATGTAGTACATAAAGACTGAGGGATCTAGTCCACGATCTGGACCCGCGAGACCTCTCCCGTGGCGGTCAGGGTGTCGTCGGCCAGCATCACCGTCGCGCGCATCGGAGCGGTCCGTGCGATCGACATGACTTCGCCATCGGGACCCTGGGTGAGGGTTGTGCGCTTCACCAGCGGGCCGGCCTTGCGGGCGACGACCTCGAGCGTGAGCGTCGCGGGCCGCTCGTTGACCACGGTGCCGTCGACGATGCGCTGGACGGTCACGGCGATCGCCGAGCGCATGAGGGCGGCACTGGTGAGGCTCCCGGAGATGCGCGCCATGCCCGGGACGCTCGCCGTGGGATTGAGCACGAGGCGTGTGGTCATGCAGCCGGTGAGATCGCATGCCGAGCGGGAGAGGTCGAGCTCCAGCGGCAGCGGCCGAAGCGCGCGTAACTGCCCGCCGGGTGAGTGCAGGCCGAAGCCGATGCGGCCCGACCACGACCCGCTCACCTCGAGTGCCACGGAAGTGCGGACCTCCGGCAGGTCGGGCCCGGGCTGACCCTTGCGATCCTGGCCGGCCAGGGCGGGAGCGGGGGCGATCAGGCTGATACCGAGAGCAACAGCGGCAAGGGCGAGGAGCGGCGTACGCATGGGAACCTCCGGGGGGTGGGACGGGACAGGACCCGCGGAACGTAGGCAGCACGGGCATGCCCGCGGCCCCAGCGCGGTGCGCCTGGGGATGGCGGGGCGAGGGATGCCCTGGGGACAACCCGGCTGGTACCCTCATCCCAATGTCAGCGCAGCGGCTCCTCCTTGGTCGCCGCGACGAGGCCTAGGGGCTCCCAGTAGGGGCCCACTCCGGCCCCCTCGTCGCGGTGAGTTCTGCTGCGCCGGTCCCCCACCTTCGCTTCCGAGGAGACCGACATGACTATCGACATCAATCCCCAGCAGCCCAGCCCCATGGCGTGGCAGCGCTATAGCGCCTACCGCCCCGTCGACCTGCCCGACCGCACCTGGCCCGCGGCCGTCATCACCGAGGCGCCCCGCTGGTGCGCCGTCGACCTGCGCGACGGCAACCAGGCCCTCATCGACCCGATGTCGCCCGCGCGCAAGAAGCGGATGTTCGAGCTCCTCGTCGCCATGGGCTTCAAGGAGATCGAGGTCGGCTTCCCCTCGGCCTCGCAGACCGACTTCGACTTCGTCCGCATGCTCATCGAGGAGGACATGATCCCCGATGACGTCGTCATCCAGGTGCTGACCCAGTCGCGCGAGCACCTCATCGAGCGCACCTTCGAGGCGATCCGCGGCGCCAAGCAGGCGATCGTGCACCTCTACAACTCCACGTCGACCCTGCAGCGTCGCGTCGTCTTCGGCCTCGACAAGGAGGGCATCAAGGACATCGCCGTCCATGGTGCGCAACTGTGCAAGAAGTACGCCGAGCAGATCGCCGACGAGACCGAGGTCTTCTTCGAATACTCCCCCGAGTCCTACACCGGCACGGAGCTGGAATTCGCCGTCGAGGTCTGCGATGCCGTCACCGACGTGTGGCAGCCCACCCCCGACCGCAAGGTGATCCTCAACCTGCCCGCCACCGTCGAGATGGCCACCCCCAATGTGTACGCCGACTCGATCGAGTGGATGCACCGCAATCTGGCCCGCCGCGACAGCATCGTGCTCTCACTGCACCCGCACAACGATCGGGGCACAGCTGTCGCCGCAGCCGAGCTCGGCTACATGGCAGGCGCCGACCGCATCGAGGGCTGCCTCTTCGGCAATGGCGAGCGCACCGGCAACGTCTGCCTCGTGACCTTGGGCATGAACCTCTTCAGCCAGGGCATCGATCCGCAGCTCGACATGCGCGACATCGACGACATCCGCCGCACGGTGGAGTACTGCAACCAGATCCCCGTGCATGAGCGTCACCCGTACGGCGGCGACCTGGTCTATACGGCGTTCTCCGGGTCGCACCAGGACGCCATCAACAAGGGCCTGTCGCACATGGAGATCGACGCGGCCGCAGCCGGCGTACCGGTCGACGACTTCCGCTGGGAGGTCCCCTACCTGCCCATCGATCCCAAGGACGTCGGACGCACCTACGAGGCCGTCATCCGCGTCAACTCGCAGTCAGGCAAGGGCGGTGTCGCCTACATCATGCGCACCGAGCACAAACTCGAACTCCCGCGCCGGCTCCAGATCGAGTTCTCCCAGGTCGTCCAGCGGATGACCGACGAGGCGGGCGGCGAGGTCTCCCCCGAGACGATGTGGTCGGTCTTCTCCGCGGAGTACCTGCCCGATCCTGCTGCACCCTGGGGCCGTTTCGCCCTGAAGTCGGTCAGACAGGAGTCGGACATCGATGGGGATACGACCGTCGACGTCGTCATCTTCGACTCGGGCACCGAGGTCGCGCTCACGGGTCGCGGCAACGGGCCTGTGGCCGCGTTCTGCGATGCGCTCGCCCAGCACGGGGTGGACGTGCGCGTGCTGGACTACGCCGAGCACGCGATGTCAGCGGGCGGCGACGCCACGGCGGCGAGCTACGTCGAGTGCGCCGTGGACGGTCGCATGCTCTGGGGCGTCGGTATCGATCCCTCGATCACGACGTCGTCGCTCAAGGCGATCGTGAGCGCGGTCAATCGCGCGGTGCGCGACGCTGCTCGCCTCGACTAGAAGGCGAGGTCGACCGCGCGCCCGGTGTGGGCGCCGATCTCAGACACGATGCGCTCGAGGACGTCGGCAGGCACGGCGTGATCGACCGTCAGGACGATCACGGAGTGCTCGCCCGACTCCTCGCGACTCACCTGCATGCCGCCGATGTTGACTTCGGCCTCGCCGAGGATGCGCCCCACCGTGCCTACGACACCGGGGCGATCGTGGTAGCGGAAGAAGACCATGTGCTCGCTGATGGGCACATCGACATCGAAGCTGTCGACCTCGACGAGCTTGGCGACATCCTTCGCCCCCGACACGGTGCCGGCCACGCTCACCCACGCGCCATCGCTGAGGGTGAGGCGCACGCGCACGAGATTGCGGTGGTCATCACTGTCCTTGTCGGTGGTCAGTGCGACCTCGACTCCGCGCTGCTGCGCGAGCACCGGTGCGTTGACGTAGGAGACGGGGTCGTGGACCAGGCCCTGGATGAGGCCCTTGAGCGCCCCGAGCTCCAGCACGCGCACGTCGAGGTCGGCGACTTCACCGCGCACCTCGACGTCAATGCGCTGCACAGCTCCGTCGGCGAGACCACTGGCGATCGCACCGAGTCGCTCGGCCACCGGGAGCAGCGGCCGGATGGGCTCAGCGAGGATCCCGCCCTGCACATTGACCGCATCGGGCACGAGCTCACCGGCGAGCGCTAGACGCACCGACTTCGCGACGGAGATGCCCGCCTTCTCCTGGGCCTCATCGGTGGACGCCCCCAGGTGAGGGGTCGCTACGACGGACTCGAGACCGAAGAGCGGCGAGTCGGTGCAGGGCTCCTTGGCGTAGACGTCGAGGCCCGCACCCGCGACGCGGCCTTCGGAGATCGCGCGGTAGAGCGCGTCCTCGTCGACGATGCCACCGCGGGCAGCATTGATGAGATACATCGTGGGCTTGGCGAGCGTGAGCTGCCCCTCGCCGATCAGGCCGGCCGTCTCAGCAGTCTTGGGCAGGTGGACCGTGATGAAGTCCGACTCGCGCATGAGCTCATCGAGCGGGACGAGTCGCACGCCGATCTGGGCGGCGCGGGCGGGCTGCACGTAGGGGTCGTAGGCGATGAGCTTGACACCGAACGCCGAGAGCCGCTGGGCGACGAGTACGCCGATGCGACCGAGGCCGACAATGCCGACCGTCTTCTCCGAGAGCTCAACGCCGTTGTACTTCGAGCGCTTCCACTCACCGTTCTTGAGTGCCAGGTTGGCCGGGACAATATTGCGCGCGGCTGACAGCAGCAGCGCGACGGCAAGTTCAGCGGCGCTGACGATGTTGGAAGTCGGGGCATTGACCACCATGACACCGGCCTGGGTCGCAGCCTTCACGTCGACGTTGTCCAGGCCTACGCCAGCCCGGGCGATGACCTTGAGCTGCTTGCCCGCGGCGATGGCCTCGGGATCCATCTGGGTCGCCGAGCGAATGAGGACGGCGTCGGCACCCGGGAGGGCGGCCAGGAGCTGGGACCGATCAGCACCATCGCAGTGACGGATCTCGAAGTCCGGGCCGAGAGCCTCGACGGTCGCGGGCGAGAGTTCCTCGGCGATGAGGACGACGGGCTTGGTCACGGGGTACCTCGATCTGTCGGCGGCCCAGTGAGTCTAGTCGCGCAGTGGATCACGCGCGCGCTCGCCGCCGCCACGCAGTGAAAGAGGTCACAGGGCCGTCGTGCGGAGGCACGAGCCACGGCCAGGGATCGACACGCACCAGCTGGAGTGCCGCACTGATGCGATGCCACCCGGGGACCGGAGCGAAGGTCGCCGCAAGTGGAATGTCCGCAAGTTCGTCGATCGGTGCTCCGATGCGCACGATGAGCTCGCGACGTTCGGCCAGATCCGCTAGGCACTGGGCAAGGAAGACCAGTCGCTTCGTAGACAGTCGCAGACGTTGGAGCAGGGGGACATCCCAGACGAAGGTGACGGGCAGATCCGGATGGGACCTCAGCGCTGGATCGTCGTCTCCGAGTGATTCGGCGGTGATCCACACCATCTGCGGCGATGCGCCCGAGGCAGAGCTCATCGCCGCGGCCCCGGATGTCGTCGCGAGGTCGGGGTCGCGCCGCACACGCGGGTCGGCGTACGAGCGTGGCTCGGGCGGATCCTCCGGCGGCCAATTCGCGATCGGGCAGCGTGCTCGCAGGTCGCACTCATGGCACAGCCCAGGAGCGCGCTTCTCCACCTGCCACCTCGAGAAGCCGTACGGCTTGCCAGTGAGTGCGCCGACGGTCCACTGCCAGCCCACGCGATTGGCCGCGCGCGAGCCGTCGAGCAGGTGGCGGAAGAACACGTCCTCTCCGTCACGCCAGCCAGCGCCGTCTCGCACGGACCACTGGCTCGCCAGCCACATGCGCGTCTGGTTGGTGAGCCAGCCGGTGCGCCGAAGCTCATCGGTCGCTAGATCGACGCAGGCCATGCCCTCGGGCCAGTCATAGGGCTCGCCGCGTTCTTCCACGGAGTAGCGCAGGCTGCGCTGGGTGGCATCGCCCAGGCGGGCGTAGAGGTGCCTGGCGTATTCCTGCCACAGCAACTCGTCACGGAACGCCGTGACATCGCGCGCCGGTCCGCCCGCGACGTGATCCCACACGCGCGGGAGAGTGAGGAGTCCGTGCCGGATGTAGGGAGACAGACCCGAGGCACCGCGTCGATCGACTGGCCACACCTCATTACGCCGCGCGGCGTACCCGCGCACGGTGAATCCAGCGAGCGCCGCATCGGCTGCTCGTTGACCGCCGGGGATAGGCGAGGACTCGACCTCACCGCGCACGAACTCATCGAGGTGATGGCGCACCCACTGCGCTTCGCTCCCCCGCTCCGGGGCAGGGACCTCAGCCACGGCGCACCCGGCGGATGCGGATCGGACCCTTGGCCGTGGACGGATCGACGACGTGCCCACCCTGCGTGATCTCGACGTCTCCCGCGGCCACCAGACGTCGCGCGGCCTGCCGCGCGGGCTCCATCAGGTCCCGCCAGCCGTCCGGGTCGACCACCCGGGCAGCCTCACTCGGGCAGATGGTGCCACTCCCGGCACGTGCGTCCAGCAGGTCGAGGATCGAGGCCTCGAGCGCCTCATCAGTGGCGGTGAGCCTGTGGCGCCGGCATGCATCAGAGCAGTAGCGCACGGAATCCCAGTTGCGTGCCCACGCCTTGCGCCACTCCATGGTGCGCCCGCAGCGGGCGCACGTCTTGGGCTCGGGCGTCACTGCAACATCATCGACGCGTGCCGCCTCGAGTGCATCCTCAAGACGCGGTCGCAGGCTTCGCCGGTGCCACCTGAGCCAAGGGATTCGGCGTAGGAGGCGTGATGCGGTGGAGGGTATTGCCGTCAGTGTGTTGGAACGGCTCGGGGCGATCCGAGATGGTCATCGTGGTGTCTTCGGTATAGGTCCAGGTGCCATCGGGATTGGCCGTGACGGTCATGGAAAACGCTGTCGTCTTGAAGTGCGCCGTCAGGAAGGGGTTGGAGCTGATGCCGTAGTCGTGCGCACCTACGCTGGCCTTGACGGTGAAGGTCGTGGCGTCAGCGTCGCAGTGCCCGCCGGCGAGGAAGACCTCGCCCCGCGGGATGGCCGCCGTCAGCATGACGGTGTTGGTCGCCGGCTCCCAGAGCCAGTAGCCCACCTGGTCGTGGAAGGTGGCCGTCTTGTCGGGCTTGGTGATGTGCGTGTGGTAGCGCAGGCCGTAGAACAACTGCGGGCCGTTGGTTTGGGGGTCGATCGGTTGCGCCTCGTAGTCCTCGACGTAGACCTGGTCCTTGGCGCCCGACCTATTGGGATGTACGTCGGCGCCGACTGTGCCCTGCCACACCCCCGCCAAGGCGCGCAGGGGCCCGAGATTGGCGAGCGTGTCCGGACTGATGTCAGCCGGCTTGGTGTAGATGGACGGAGGCGTATTCGGCATAGCGCAAGGCTAGGCCACGCCCGCGACTAGCGAGCTGCGGTGCCCTCGACGTAGTCGTCATCGCCGGAGTCGATCCAGCTCATCAGTCCGCGAAGCTCGCGACCGGTGTCCTCGATCGGGTGAGCCTCGCCCTTGGCGCGCAGCGCCTTGAACTCCGGAGCACCGGCCTCCTGGTCGGCCATGAAGCGGGCGGCAAAGGAGCCGTTCTGCACGTCGGCGAGGACGGCCTTCATGTTCTCCTTGACGCGCTCGTCGATGACGCGCGGGCCGGAGACGTAGTCGCCGTATTCGGCGGTGTCGGAGACGCTCCAGCGCTGCTTGGCGATGCCGCCCTCGTACATCAGGTCGACGATGAGCTTGAGCTCGTGGAGGCACTCGAAGTAGGCAACCTCGGGCTGGTAGCCCGCCTCGACCAGGGTCTCGAAGCCGTACATCACCAACTGCGACGCGCCGCCGCACAGCACAGCCTGCTCGCCAAAGAGATCCGTCTCGGTCTCCTCGGTGAAGGTGGTCTTGATGCCGCCCGCGCGCAGCGAACCGATGGCCTTGGCGTAAGAGAGCGCGAGGGGCCACGCCTGTCCGGTGAAGTCCTGCTCGACGGCGACAATTGCCGGCACGCCACGGCCGGCGACGTACTCGCGACGCACGAGGTGACCCGGGCCCTTGGGCGCAACCATGCAGACGTCGACGGTCGCCGGCGGATTGACGTAGCCGAAGCGGATGTTGAAGCCGTGCGCGAAGAAGAGCGCATCGCCCTCCTGGAGGTTGGGCGCGATGGCCTCGGCGTAGAGCTTCTTCTGCACCGGGTCCGGCACCGTCATCATGATGAGGTCAGCCTCGGCGGCCGCGGTCGCGGGATCGACGACCCGCAGGCCCTCCTCTTCGGCCTTGGCGCGGCTCTTGGAGTTGGGCGAAAGGCCGACGCGGACGTCCACGCCGCTGTCACGCAGGCTCAGGGAGTGAGCGTGACCCTGGCTGCCATAGCCCATGACCGCGACCACGCGGTTCTGGATGACGGACAGGTCAGCATCGGCGTCGTAGAACAGCTCGGCCACGGGGACTCCTTCAGGGGATGGGCAGGGGAAAAGGGTATCGGGGGGTGGGTGACGGGGCGTCGTGCGCCTCAGGCCGTGCGATCCGCGGGCCGCAGGTTGCGGTCGCTGATAGAGCGACCACCGCGGCTAGCCGCGATGACTCCTGACCTGACGAGCTCCTTGATGCCGTAGGGCTCGAGGAGCTTGAGCAGCGCCTCGATCTTCTCGTCGTCACCGGTGACCTCGATCGTCACAGCATCGAGAGCCACGTCGACGACCTTGGCCCGGAAGAGCTGCACGACCTCGAGGATGCTCGAGCGCTGGCCAGCATCGGCCTTGACCTTTACCAGGGCAATCGCGCGCTGCACCGAATTGGCCTCGTCGAGTTCCACGATCTTGAGGACGTTGATGAGCTTGTTGAGCTGCTTGGTGACCTGCTCGAGTGGCAGTCCCGTCACGTTGACGACGATCGTCATGCGAGAGACCTCGGGCACCTCGGTGGGGCCCACGGCGAGCGACTCGATGTTGAAGCCGCGTCGCGAGAAGAGGCTGGACACACGGGCGAGTACGCCGGGCTTGTCCTCGACGAGGACCGAGAGGGTATGGCGGCTCATGTCACTCCTCCGAGTCCCAGGAGGGCGCCATCTCGCGCGCCACCAGGATGTCGTCATTGCTCGTGCCCGCGGCGACCATGGGCCAGACCATCGCGTCGCGATGGACGACGAAGTCGATGACGACCGGGGCGTCGTTGATGGACAGGGCCTTCTCGATCACGGAGTCGACCTCTTCCGGCGTCTCACACCGCAGGCCGTGGCAGCCGAAGGCATCGGCGAGCTTGACGAAGTCGGGGATGCGGTGGCTGTGCAGGTCCGTCTCGGAGTAGCGGGAGTTGTAGAAGAGCGTCTGCCACTGGCGCACCATGCCGAGGCTGGAGTTGTTGATGAGTGCGACCTTGATCGGGATCTCATTGATCGCACAGGTGACGAGTTCCTGGTTGGTCATCTGGAAGCACCCGTCGCCGTCGATCGCCCAGACGACCGACCCCGGCATGCCCACCTTGGCGCCCATGGCCGCAGGGACTGCGAAGCCCATGGTGCCAAGACCACCGGAGTTGAGCCAGGTGCGCGGCTTCTCGTACTTCACGAACTGCGCACCCCACATCTGGTGCTGACCGACACCTGCGGCCATGATCGCGTCCGGTCCGCTGAGGGCACCGAGACGCTCGATGACGTATTGCGGCGACAGGCTGCCGTCGTCGGGCAGGTCGTAGCCGAGGGGGTAGGTGTCGCGCCAGCGATTGAGCTGCACCCACCAGCCCTCGTAATCGCCCTGGCGCCCGGCCGCCATCTCCTCGCGAAGAGCAGCGACGAGCTCGGCCATGACCTCGCCGACATCTCCGACGATCGGGACGTCAGCGTGGCGGTTCTTGCCGATCTCGGCGGGATCGATGTCAGCGTGAATGATCGTGGCACCCGGCGCGAAGGTCGAGAGCTTGCCCGTGACGCGGTCATCGAAGCGGGCACCCAGGGCGACGATGAGGTCGGCCTTCTGAAGGGCACCCACCGCACCCACCGTTCCGTGCATGCCCGGCATGCCCATGTGCTGAGGGTGGCTGTCGGGGAAGGCACCGCGGGCCATGAGGGTCGTGACGACCGGCAGACCGGTGAGATCGGCCAACTCGCGGAGCTGGGCCGAGGCATTGGCCCGGATCACTCCCCCGCCGACGTAGAGCACGGGTCGCGGGGAATCCAGGATGAGACGAGCGGCCTCGCGCACCTGCTTGGAATGCGGCTTGGTCACCGGGTGGTAGCCAGGCAGGGAGATGTCCGTCGGCCAGGTGAAGGTCGTCATCGCCTGGAGTGCGTCCTTGGACACATCGACCAGTACGGGGCCAGGGCGACCGGTTGACGCCAGGTAGAACGCCTCGGCGATCGCGCGCGGGATCTCATCGGGATTGGTGACGAGGTAGTTGTGCTTGGTGATCGGCATCGTGATGCCGCGGATGTCAGCTTCTTGGAAGGCGTCGGTGCCGATGGCCGAGCTGGGCACCTGGCCGGTGATCGCCACCATGGGGACCGAGTCCATGTGAGCATCGGCGATGGGCGTGACGAGATTGGTCGCGCCGGGGCCGCTCGTGGCCATGCAGACGCCAACCCGGCCCGTCGCTGCGGCGTAGCCCTCGGCGGCATGCCCGGCGGCCTGCTCGTGGCGCACGAGGATGTGGCGGACCTTGGTGGAGTCCATGAGGGGGTCGTACGCCGGGAGGATGGCGCCACCCGGAATGCCGAAGACCACCTCGACACCGGCGTATTCCATCGACCGAATCAGGCTCTGTGCACCCGTGATCTGCTCACCGGACGCCTGCCCAGGGTTCGTGCTCATCAGTCCCTCTTCCCACTTCCGTTGCGGGTCCATGGTGGCGCATGGCCCCTCTTAACACGAAACCCCCCGGCCCTGAGGGGCTCGGAGGGTGCGCGCGGGTCGCCTTGGCGACAGGTGCTGGGGTTAGCCCGCGCGCCTGCCTACGACAATGACGATGTGCTGCATAGGGGCAAGAGTACCCGTCTCGTCAGGCCCGCGCCAGGCCGCCTCCCCCGCGAGTGCGCACTAGCGGGCGGGAACTCGGCCCGAAACGGGTCCGCAGGTGCGCACTCGGCGGGGACTCAGTCGCAGACCGCTCCCCGGCTGGCCGACCCCACGAGCCGGACGTACTTCCCGAGGACCCCGCGCGAGTAGCGGGGCGGCAGTGGCTCGAACTCCTGCCGCCGCCGGTCGAGCTCGGCCTCGTCCACGAGGAGGTCGAGTTTGCGCGTCGGGATGTCGATGCGGATGCGGTCTCCGTCGCGCACGAGCCCGATCGGACCGCCATCGGAAGCCTCAGGGCATACGTGACCCACGCACAGTCCGGTGCTGCCACCGGAGAAGCGACCATCGGTTACGAGCAGGACGTCCCTGCCAAGGCCCGCACCCTTGATCGCTGCGGTGATGGCGAGCATCTCGCGCATGCCCGGCCCGCCCTTGGGGCCTTCGTAGCGGACGACGACGACGTCATCGGCGCGGATGCTGCCGTCGGCGAGGGCGACCATCGCTGACTGCTCGCGTTCGAACACCCGTGCGGTGCCTTCGAAGGAGTCGACGCCCACGCCAGCGGTCTTGACGACCGCGCCCTCGGGGGCGAGGGAGCCGGTCAGGATCGAGATGCCTCCGGTCGCGTCGAGGGGCTGGGAGAGGGAGCGCACGACGCTGCCGTCGGGGCCGGGGATCGACAGGGCGGCGAGATTCTCCGCAAGCGTCTTGCCGGTGACGGTGAGGCAGTCGCCGTGCAGCAGCCCGGCATCAAGCAGCATCTTCATCACGAGGGGTACGCCGCCGACCCGATCGAGGTCAAACATCAGGTGCTCGCCGAAGGGCTTCAGGTTGGCGACGAGCGGCGTGCGATCGCTAATGCGCTGGAAGTCATCCAGGTCGAGTTCGAAACCGGCCTCATGCGCGATCGCGGGCATGTGCAGGATCGAATTCGTGGAGCCCCCGAGCGCCATGACCAGCGTGATGGCGTTCTCGATCGAGCGAGGCGTGATGATGTCGCGAGCGGTGATGCCCTGTCGGATCATCTCGATCACGGCTTCGCCGGATTGGCGCGCCAGCACCTCACGGCGCGCATCGACCGCTGGCGGCGACGAGGATCCGGGGAGCGACATGCCCATCGCCTCGGAGGCACCGGCCATGGTGTTGGCGGTGTACATCCCGCCGCACGTCCCGGCGGTCGGGCAGACCGCCCGCTCGATGCGGTCCAGATCCTCATCGGACATGAGTCCCCGGGCATTGGCACCGACCGCCTCGAAGGCGGTCACGATGTTGACGGTCTCCTCGCGACCATCACTGAAGCGCACGTGACCGGGCAGCAGCGACCCGGCGTAGAGCAGGACGCTCGCGACGTCGAGCCGCGCGGCGGCCATGAGCATGGCCGGGATGCTCTTATCGCAGCCGGCGAGGGTCACCATGCCGTCGAGGCGCTCGGCCTCCATCACGGTCTCCACCGAGTCGGCGATGACCTCGCGTGACACCAGCGAGAAGTGCATGCCCTCGTGCCCCATGGAGATGACGTCCGACACCGTGATGGTGCCGAACTCCATCGGGAAGCCACCGCCCTCGCGCACGCCGCTGGCGACGTCGGCCGCGACCTCGCGCAGCGACATATTGCACGGAGTGATCTGGTTGAAGGACGACGCAATGCCGATCTGCGGCTTCGAGAAATCGTCATCTCCCATGCCCAGGGCGCGCAGCATTCCGCGGTTGGGCGCACGGTCACGGCCCTCGGTGGCGAGGCGGCTTCGGGGTGTCATGTCCGGGGTCACCCCTTCAGAATAGGGACAAAGTTGACTGGCAGGATGACCGCATGGACGAGCGCACCATCGTCAGCGTCGAATGGCTTCGCGAGCACGCGGGAGACCCGCGCCTCATGCTCCTGGACGCACGCTTCTCCCTCGACGACGAGGAGTGGGGGCAGCGCGCCTACCTCGAGGGTCACATCCCCGGCGCCGTCTACGCCGACACCGCCACTCACCTGGCCGGCGAGATCATCCCGGGAGTCACCGGTCGGCGCCCCTTCCCGGACGCCGAGACCTTCGCTGCACAACTCGGTCTCTGGGGTATCGACGAGTCGACGCAGGTGGTGACCTACGACGCCGACGGGGGCCGCATGTCCGCCGCGCGCGTGTGGCTCATGCTCAAGTGGATGGGACACGATCGTGTTGCCGTACTCGACGGCGGCTGGCAGGCGTGGGTCGCCGCGGGCGGCGAAGTGACGGCAGATGTGCCCGAGCGCGCTGCCACGACGTATCCCATGAGGCTGCGCCCCGAGTTGCTCGCCGATGTCGATGAGGTCGACGCCTACCGCCAGCGTTCGCACACCTGCGTCTTCGACTCGCGCGGGGCCGAGGGCTATCACGGTGGCGGCGTTTATCACGATGCCGTGCGCGGCCACATCGCCGGCGCCGGCCTGGCGGACCGCGCCAACACCACGAACGCCGACCTCACCTTCCGCAGCCCCGAGGAGCTTCGCGCCTACTACGAGGACCTGCTCGATGGCGTGGAGCCAAGCGATGTCATCTACTACTGCGGCTCGGGCATCACGGCCGCGCAGAACGTGCTCGCGATGAGCATCGCCGGCCTTGAGGGCTCCCGGATGTACGTCGGATCCTGGAGCGAGTGGATCACCGATCCCACGAGGCCGGTCGAGCTATGAGCAAGCCCTACCGCTTCGCCGTCATCGGCACGGGCTTCTTCGCACAGAATCACCTGCACGCCTGGGCGGAGATTCCCGACGTCGAGCTCGTCGCCGTGTGCGACACCGATCCGCAACGGCTCGAGGCTGCGGCCCGCGAATTCGGTGGCCGACCCTACGCGGATGCCGCCGAGCTCTTCGCCAACGAGGATCTCGACTTCGTCGACATCGCCACCACTCCCCCGACGCATCCGATGATGGTGCATCTGGCGGCCGAGCACGGGGTCGCTGCCATCTGCCAGAAGCCGCTGGCGTGGGATCTCGAGGATGCCCGGGCCATGGTCGCGGCGATGGCGGCCAAGGACCTGCCCTTCATGGTCCACGAGAACTTCCGCTTCCAGCACCCGATGCGACGCGTCAAGGAGATCCTCGACAGCGGCGCCATTGGCAGGCCGTTCTTCGGCCGCTTCAGCTTCCGCAGCTTCCACGACTGCTACTCGGCTCAGCCCTGGCTGCTCGACAGCGAGCGCATGATCATCGTCGACGTCGCCGTGCACCTCTTCGACCTGGCCCGCTTCTTCATGGGTGAGCCCGAGTCCCTCTACGCCGAGGCGCTCAAGGTCAATCCGCGCATCGTGGGCGAGGACGTCGCGACAGTGATGATGCACATGCCGGGGGCCACTGCGATCGCCGACGCCAGTTACGAGACGTTCGCCGATCACTCGGCCTACCCCCAGGCCTTCGTTACTCTCGAGGGCACACGTGGCGTGATCACGCTCGGACCCGACTATCACCTGCAGGTGGTCTCCCACCCGGTCGATGTCGGTGACTCCGCTGCCCGCATGACCGGGGCGACGGTGCTCGATGAGGATCTGCAGATCCCCGAGCACACGTGGGCCTCGCGCCCGTGGAATGGCATCCAGGACAGCGTGGTCACACTCCAGCGGCACTGGGTGGAGTGCCTGCGCACCGGCCGCACGCCCGAGACCAGCGGCGCCGACACTCTACGGACCATGGAGCTCACACTCGGTGCCTACGAGTCGCTCGAGACCGGCCTGCCCTACCGCGTGGGAAGCGCGCACGGAGGATGACCACGACACTTGTCGCCGGCCCGCTTCGTGCGGACTACGACTCCGGCGACATCCGATGCGTGCGACTCGGCGACGAGGAGATCCTCCGTCGGATCTACGTCGTCTTCCAGGATCGCAACTGGACCGCCCGGCCCTGGCGAATCGTGAGCGAGGAGATCGACGACCGGGGTGACTCCTTCACCATCCACGTCACCGCACGGGGGAGCTTCGACGCCGAGCCCTTCACGGCGACGATCGACATCGAGGGCCAGTCAGATGGCACGCTGCGCTACTCGCTCCGCGGTGAGGCGAGCGCACCCTTCCTGCGCAATCGGCTCGGGATCTGCGTGCTGCATCCCATGGACGGCTTCGCGGGACGTGCCTGTGAGATCACCCATGCAGACGGCAGCGTGGAGATGAGCGCCTTCCCGGATTCCCTCTCGCCGCACCAGCCCTTCCTCGACATCGCGGCGATGACCTACCCCGTGGGCATGGGCGGGCACGCGCGCATCGACTTCGCCGGCGAGGTCTTCGAGACCGAAGACCACCGCAATTGGAGCGACGCTTCCTACAAGACCTACTGCACGCCAATCTCGCTGCCCTTCCCGGTCGCGGTCCAGCCGGGTGACGCCGTGGGCCAGTCGGTCACGCTGACACTCACCGCAGTCCCGTTGACCGCGCCCGCGCCACTTCCGGACGGGCCGGTCGAGATCAGGGTCGATGCTGACCCTCGTCCCCTACCCGGCATCGGCGTACACCTCACGGATGCTCCCTGGACGGCGCCGGAGACGGAGTTCCTGCGCTCCCTGCACCTGGATCACGTCCATGCCGACGTCGATGCTTCGGGACCCGACGCAGTCGAGCGCATCCGCGACATCACGGGGCGTGCGCGCGACCTGGGAGCTCGCGCGTTCATCGGCCTGCACAGCGCCGAGGGGCCCGATCCCTCGCTTGCCGCGCCGCTGGCCGATGCCGGCGACACCCTGGCCGGCCTGTGGGTCATCCATCCGGAGGAGAAGGTGACCTCGCGCGCAACCCTCGATGCCTGGCGCTCGCGCTTAGGGCCCGACCTACCGTGGGGCTGTGGCACCGATCTCTACTTCACCGAGCTCAACCGACAGCCGCCTGACACCACGGGGTTGCAGTGGACGACCTTCTCCGTCAATCCGCAGGTGCACTCCTTCGATGACCGCACGGTGCTGCAGAACACCGCCACCCTCGCGGTCATCGCCGCCGAAGCCCCGCGCCTGACCGGCGACACAGGGATCCACATGGGACCGATCTCCCTGCGCCCGCGCTTCAACCCCAACGCCACCGACCCCGCTGCCGATGTGAGCAGCACGGACCTCCCCGCTGATGTCGATGGTCGACAGCCCACGTGGTTCGCGGCAGCTTGGGCAGCGCTCGCCCTGCGCAGCTTGAGCTCGGCCGCGACCATCCGCGCTGTCACACTCTTCGAGGACCTGGGCTGGAAGGGACTGCGTACGCGTGATCGAGGAGTCGAGGACTCGGCCTTCGCCTCGCGACCAGGCGAGGTGTTTCCCGTGGCGGAGGTCGTGCGCGCGGTGGCCGGAGCCTCCCATCTCCTGCCCACCACCTCGAGTGATCCGGAGTGCGTCGATGGCGTCGTCCTCGATGGACCCGAGGGACGACGCGCCATCGTCGTCAACCTCACGGACACTCCGCGCGAGGCGCTGCTCATCGGCGCTGCGGATGCCCGCGTCGTGCTCCAGCCCCATGATGTGTTGCTCGTCGACCTGCCTGGGAGGGCATCGTGACCGATCCGCTTTTCGATCTGACCGGGCGCCGGGTGCTCATCACGGGCGCCGGGGGCGCGCTCGGCTCGGTCATGGCGCGCGCCTTCGCTGAGCGCGGGGCACACGTGGGTGTCCACGACCTGTCATCCGAGCGGGTCGCTCCTATCGTCGAGGGCATCCGCTCGGCGGGCGGCACGGCCGTTGAGGTCGTTGGCGACGTCTCCACCGCCGACGGGTCGAGCGAGGTTGTGCGGCAGGGGGCCGATGTCCTAGGTGGCCTGGACGTCCTGCTCAACGGCGTCGGCATCAACCGACGCAAGCCGATCGAGGAGGTGACCCCGGAGGACTTCGACGCCATCGTCTCGGTCAATCTCCGCGCCATCTTCTTCGCGAGCCAGGCCGCTCACGCGATCATGCGCCCACAGGGCAAGGGCTGCATCGTCAACCTCAGTTCACTCAGCGCCCGATTCAGCTTCAACACGATCTCTGTGTACGCCGCCACGAAGGCAGGCGTCACGTCTCTCACGCGCAGCTGCGCACGCGAGTGGGCCGCAGATGGCATCCGCATCAACGCGATCGAGCCCTTCGTCATCAAGACGGAGTTCACCAAGCCACTGTGGGGCGAGGAGCATCGACAGAGGTGGTTCGACCACGTGACACCGATGGGCCGACTCGGCGTACCGGAGGATCTCATCGGCTCGGTCGTCTATCTCGCCAGCGACGCCTCGTCATGGGTCACCGGTCAGACGATCGTGCTCGACGGCGGGCTCACCATCGGCGCGGACTGGGATTCCTTCCGCGACATGTGAGAGGCCTACTCCACGCTGATGATGCGAGCGACTCCACCACTCACGTCGATGAAGACAACCTGGACCTCGACGAGATTCGGGCACTCGCTCGGCCCGCGGCCGTAGACGGTCACGTCGCCGACATTGGCATTCCCCGGTATCGAGACGGTGCCGCCATAACTGCATTCGTCGTTGATGTTCACCACTCGCGAGGGACTCATCGCGTACTGGCCGTCTGCCAGACCCGTCTTCGCGTTGATTGCCGGGTCGAGACTGGAAGCTACAGTCGCGGTAAAGATCACACCGAAGATGGCCAGCCCGGCGATCACGATGCCCGCGATGATGGACACACCGATGTTGATCCAGGCGATGATGCGCGTCGCAGTGTTGAGTCCCGCACCGCCTACGCGGCCGCCTGAGGCTGCGATCTCCTTGCTGGACGAGTGCGCCAAAACCAGGGCGACGATCGCGGCGATGATGGGGCACACGACCCACGACACGATGGCGAGGACGAGTCCGATGATGGCGTTGGTCGAGGTGATCGGTCCCCCGGCCTGCGGCGCCCCAGGCGTGGCAGTTGCGGAGGGAGCGTTCGCCGTCCAGACAGTGCCGTCCCAGTAGCGCTGCTGGCCGGGTGCCTGCGGGTCGGGGTACCAGCCGGCGGGAGCAGCCGGGATCGGATTCTCTTCAGTCATGTCCTTGACCTTAGGCGCGGCCAAGGTCATAGACCGGCTACGGCGCGGTCACAAAATGCGAGCGCTGCTCTCCTAGACCGCTGATGCCAGCCGTGACGACCTGACCGGTCTGCACCCACGCGGGCTCCGCCATGCCCATGGCCACGCCGGGCGGTGTGCCGGTGTTCACGAGGTCACCGGGATCAAGGACGAGGAATTGGCTGATGTAGTGCAGGAGCACGTCGACCCCGAAGATCAGAGATGTCGTCCTACCCGTCTGGCGGCGCTGTCCATCGACGTCGAGCCAGAGGTCGAGGCCTGCGGCCATATCGACCTCGTCGGTCGTCACCAGCCAAGGACCCAGCGGGTTGAAGGTCTCTGCCGACTTGCCCTTCATCCACTGGCCACCGTGATCAAGCTGGAAGGCACGCTCAGACACGTCATTGGAAACAACGAACCCGGCGATGTGCGACCAGGCATCGGCGGGCGAGTCGAGGTAGCGGCAGGTGGATCCGATGACGATGCCAAGCTCAACCTCGTAGTCGACCTTGGTCGCACCGCGCGGGATGTGCACGTTGTCGGTAGGACCGATGACCGTGTTGGGGGCCTTGGTAAAGAGCAGCGGCTCCTCAGGGATCGCCATGCCCGACTCCGCGGCGTGATCGGCGTAGTTGAGGCCTGCGCACACGAGGTGTCCTGGGCGAGCGATGGGAGCTCCCAGGCGAGCCTCGGGCGGCAGGGTCGGCAGCAACGCGATCTCCCCCGCCACCCAGCGACGCTGCAGATCGGCGATGCCACCCCCCGCGAAGAACGCGGCATCGAAGTCGTCTGTGACCGACGAGACGTCGTACCGCTGGCCTTCGGCACCCAGCACAGCGGGCACTTCGGCGCCGGGGGCGCCCACACGGATGAGCTTCACGGGAGACTCCTCTAGTCGCAGACGGCGCCGCGACTCGCGGAGCCAACCAACTTGGCGTACTTCGCCAGGACTCCCCGGGTGTAGCGCGGCGGCAGCGACGTGAAGTCCTTCCGGCGCTTTTCCAGCTCGTCATCGTCGACGAGCAGGTCGAGTGTGCGTGACGGAATGTCGATGCGAATGCGATCACCGGTGTGCACGAGCCCGATGGGGCCACCATCGACCGCCTCGGGTGAGACGTGACCCACGCACAGGCCCGTCGTGCCGCCGGAAAAGCGGCCATCGGTGATGAGCAGCACATCCTTGCCCAAGCCCGCACCCTTGATGGCGCCGGTGATCATGAGCATCTCGCGCATGCCGGGACCACCCTTGGGTCCTTCGTAGCGAATGATGATGACGTCACCCGCTTGAATCGTGCCGTCCTCGAGAGCGGCCATGGCTGCCTGCTCGCGCTCGAATACGCGCGCGGTGCCTTCGAATGAATCCACGGGTACGCCGGCGTTCTTGACCACGGCGCCCTCGGGGGCGAGGGAACCCGACAGGATCGTGATGCCGCCGGTCGGTGCGAGCGGATCACGCGTGGCGCGCAGGATCTCGCCGTCGGGGTCGGGCGGTGCGATATCTGCGAGGTTCTCCGCGACAGTCTTGCCCGTCACGGTGAGGCAGTCGCCGTGGATGAGACCCGCGTCGAGGAGGGCACGCATGACGACGGGGACGCCGCCGACGCGATCCACGTCGCTCATGACGTAGCGACCGAAGGGCTTGAGGTTGCCGAGCAGCGGCACCTTCGAGCCGATGCGATGGAAGTCCTCCATCTCCAGTTCGACGTTCGCCTCGTGGGCGATCGCGAGGAGGTGCAGGACCGCATTGGTGGATCCGCCAAAGGCCATGAGGACGGCGATGGCATTCTCCAGCGACTGGCGCGTGATGATGTCGCGCGCAGTGATGCCCTGCCGGATGAGCTCGACGACGGCCTCGCCCGACTTGCGGGAGTAGCCATCACGCCGACGATCGACGGCGGGTGGCGCGGCCGAGCCGGGCAGTGACATGCCCATCGCCTCGGCAGCGCTGGCCATGGTGTTGGCGGTGTACATGCCGCCGCACGCACCCTCGCCGGGGCAGATGGCACGCTCGATCGCATCGACGTCCTCGCGCGACATGAGTCCGCGCGCACACGCACCGACGGCCTCGAAGGCATCGATGATGGTGACCTCGCGCTCGGAGCCATCCGACATCTTGGCGAAGCCCGGGAGGATCGATCCGGCGTAGACGAAGACACTCGACAGGTCGAGTCGCGCGGCCGCCATGAGCATGCCGGGAAGGCTCTTGTCGCAGCCAGCGAAGGTCACCATGCCGTCGAGTCGCTCGGCCTGCATCACGGCCTCGACCGAGTCCGCGATGATCTCGCGACTCACGAGCGAGAAGTGCATCCCCTCGTGGCCCATGGAGATGCCGTCAGACACCGAGATCGTGCCGAACTGCATCGGGAAGCCACCGGCGGAGAACACCCCCTCCTTGGCCGCGAGCGCAAGGCGCGCGAGCGAGAGATTGCAGGGGGTGATCTCGTTCCATGATGAGGCAATGCCGATCTGGGGCTTGACGAAATCCTCGTCGCCCATGCCCACCGCCCGGAGCATTCCGCGGGCCGGAGCCCGCTCCAGGCCATCCGTGACGTCGCGGCTACGCGGCTTGATATCGACCATGCCTTCCACCCTAGGACACGATGACGTGGGCGAGCGGGGACCCCGACTCCCAGCGTTCGACCTGCTGGCGCACCAGCCGTCCTATCCGTGGCAGGAAGGCCGTGGTGTTGCCGCCCACATGCGGGGAGATCAAGACTCCGGGCGCGCGCCACAGCGGGTGCTCAGGCGGCAGCGGCTCGGGATCGGTGACATCGAGAGCGAAGGAGAGCCGGCCCGCTTCCGCCAGCATCGCGTCCGTGACGACGATGGCCCCGCGTGCGACGTTGACGAGCAACGCGCCATCGCGCATCCGGGAGAGGAACGCCGCGTCCACCATCCCTCGAGTCGAGTGATCGAGTGGGACGGCGAGCACGATCACATCGGCATCGGGGATCAGGGAGTCGAGATCCCCACGTCCAAGGACGCCCGGGCGAGCCGTGCGCCCCACGAGGGTGACCTCGCACTCGAAGCCGGCGAGCCTCCTGGCGAGAGCCTGCCCGATCCCGCCTACGCCGACGATGACCACACGCTTGTCGGCCAGGGCGTCGTAGCGCTCATGGATGAAGTCCCCGGCGGGCATGGCACGGGCCATGTCATCGATACGCCGGAGCCGGGCAAGGATGAGGCCGACCGCGAGCTCGGCGGTGCTGGCGTCGTGCACGCCTGCGGCGTTGCACAGCGTCACGCCCGCGGGGAGGTGCGCGAGCGCATGCTCGAAGCCCGCGGTGGGTAACTGGCAGACGTCCAGCTCGGGCATGAGCGACATGGCCTCGAATGCCCACTCCCCCGCCATGTAGGACGGCACATAGAAGCGGGTGCCGTCCGGTGGCTGAGCCGGATCCCCATCCCAGACGACGACGTCGTCTCGGCCGACATG
>JBMOIL010000011.1:0-24593 GCA_049317345.1 Candidatus Nanopelagicales bacterium | reverse complement strand
ATTAATCAGCCGGGGGTTCTCCTTCTCGATGAGCCCCTCGGTGCACTGGACCTCAAGCTGCGTCGCCAAATGCAGATCGAGCTCAAGCGCATCCAGACCGAGGTGGGCACCACCTTCGTGCATGTCACGCACGACCAGGAAGAAGCCATGACCATGGCCGACACCGTCGCTGTGATGAACAAGGGCCGCATCGAGCAGATGGGCCCACCCGTGGAGATCTACGAGTTGCCCCGCACGGCCTTTGTCGCCAACTTCCTCGGTCAGTCCAACACCGTCGAAGGGACTGTCTCCGGCAGGTCGGGTGATGACCTTGTCGTGTCGGCTTACGGGGCTTCCTTCACCGTGCCGGCCGCACGCGCCACCCGCACCGACGGTGCCGTGCTCGTCGGGGTTCGCCCGGAGAAGCTCGCTGTTGCGACGGCAGGCAGCGCTGTGCCCGATCGCCACAATCGTGTCACCGGCAAGGTCACGGATGCGTCGTTCACGGGCGTCTCCACCCAGTACCTCGTGATGACAAGCTGGGGCGAGGAGTGGACGATCTTCGAGCAGAACAGATCGGCCGACATCCTGCGCCCGGGCGACGAGGTGGTCACCCACTGGGCGCCCGAGCACACCTTCGGTCTCGACGTCCCGCCGGCGGCCTGACGTGCCGGCTCTCGCACCTACGGCCGGGGGATCTGGGGTCGTCGTCTCCGGAGCCGCAGCGCAGCGCCGCCCGCGCACGGCGTACCTGCTGCTCCTGCCCGGCATCGCGTGGCTCGCGATCTTCTTCGTCGTCCCGCTCGTATCGCTGTTCTTCACCAGTCTGCAGGCTCCGACCGATAAGGCGGGCGTCTACCAGCCCGCTTTCCAGGTGGGCAATTACGTCGCCGCACTCCAGGAGTACTGGCCGGTCTTCATCAAGTCGTTCATCTACTCCGGCATCGCGACGGTGCTCGCTCTCGTCATCGCCTACCCGCTCGCCTACTTCATCGCCTTCCGCGCGGGCAAGTGGCGGGCCCTGCTCCTCGTGCTCGTGGTGGCGCCGTTCTTCGCATCTTTCCTTCTGCGGACGTACGCGTGGCGCACCATCCTGGCCGATGAGGGCTTCATCACCAGCTTCCTCAACGCCCTTCACCTACTGCCGGAGAACCGCATCCTCAACACCCCGATCGCGGTGGTGATGGGGCTGACCTACAACTTCCTGCCCTTCATGATCCTGCCGCTCTACGCAGCGCTCGAGCGCATCGATCCTCGCCTCATCGAGGCGGCGAGCGACCTCTATGCCTCTCCCTTCACGGGCTTCCGGAAGGTCGTGTGGCCGCTGAGCCTGCCGGGTGTCGTGGCGGGCACGCTGCTCACCTTCATCCCGGCGTCGGGCGACTACATCAATGCCACGCTGCTCGGCGCGCCGAGTGATCGCATGGTGGGCAACGCGATCCAGACCAACTTCCTGCAATTCCGCGACTATCCGACCGCGAGCGCACTGTCCTTCATCCTCATGGCGATCATCCTCGCCGTGGTGTTCATCTACATCCGGCGTGCAGGCACAGAGGACCTCGTCTGATGCGCTGGTTGCGGAAGAACCTCATTCCCATCATCGGGATCCTGGTCCTGATCTATCTCTTCGTCCCCATCGCAGTGGTGGCGATCCTCAGTTTCAACAAGCCGGACGGCAAGTTCAATGTCTCCTGGAACGAGTTCTCGCTCGAGGCATGGCAGAACATCTGCGGGGTGCCCGGGGTCTGCGGATCATTCGTCACGAGCATCCAGATCGGCCTGATCGCGACCCTCTTCGGCACGATCCTCGGCACGATGATCGCCTTCGCGCTGGTGCGCTACCGCTTCCGCGGGCGATCGACGACCAACCTGCTCATCTTCCTGCCCATGGCGACGCCCGAGGTCGTGCTCGGCTCCAGCTTGCTCGCACTCTTCCTCAACCTGGCATTCCCGCTCGGATTCTGGACCGTGACCATCGCGCACATCATGTTCATCATCAGTTTCGTTGTCGTCACGGTGAAGGCGCGGCTCCAGGGGATGGACCCGCGCTTGGAGGAGGCTTCGCGCGACCTCTACGCCGATCCGAAGGCGACGTTCCGCTACGTCACCTTCCCGCTCGTGCTCCCGGGCATCCTCGGTGCTGCGCTGCTGGGCTTCAGTCTCTCCTTCGATGACTACATCATCAGTGCATTCAACGCCGGGACACTTGTCACCTTCCCGATCTACATCTGGGGCGCGGCCCAGCGCGGCATCCCCGTCCAGGTCAATGCCCTCGCCACTCTCGTCTTCGTCCTAGCGCTGGTCACGGTCGTGTCGGCTCAGCTGGTCAGTTCACGGAGGCGGCGCAAGATGGAGAGCGCCGCAGCAGGCTGATCGCGCATGCCCTTCCCTGAGACCGTCTCCGCACCGGCACGGGCCGCCCTGGCCGACGTCGTCCACCGGCCCTTCTGGCTGGATCGCCCTGAACGTCCCGAGGCACGGCCTGCGCTCACCGGTGACATCCATGCCGACCTCGTGGTGGTCGGCGGAGGCCTGAGCGGCCTCTGGGCGGCGTATGAGGCACGTCGTCGATTCCCTGACTGGTCCGTGGTGCTCGTCGAAGGGCAGCGGATTGCCGAGGGTGCCTCGGGGCGCAATGGCGGGTTCGTCGCTGCCTCTCTCACCCACGGACTGGGCAATGGACTCGCGCGCTGGCCCGACGACCTGCCTGAACTCGTGCGTCAGGGGCAGTCCAATCTCGCAGACATCGTCGACGTGATCGACGGTGAGCGGATCGACTGCGATCTCGTGCGCTCCGGCGAACTCGATGTCGCCGTCGAGGACTACCAGGTGGCCGATCTGCGCGATGTTGTTGCCGAGGCTGCCAGCCTCGACCTGACCTGGCAGTTCCTCGATCGCGATGAGGTGCGGGCCCGAGTCGACTCACCCACCTATCGCGCCGGCGTTCTCGACCGCGACGGAGTCGTCATGGTCGACCCCGCCCGCCTGACCTGGGGGCTCGCCGCCGCTGCCGAGCGTGCAGGCGTGGCGATCTACGAGCACACGCGTGTGACGGGCATCGATCGCTCGGGATCGGGCCTGCGCGTGACGACGGACTTCGGATCGGTGCGCGCCGGTCGCGTGGCCCTCGCGACGAGCGCCTTCCCGCCGCTGCTCAAGCGCCTGGGGCATTACGTCGTGCCCGTCTATGACTCCGTGCTCATGACCGAGCCGCTGTCTCGCGGTCAGCGAGACGCCATCGGTTGGGAGGATCGAGTCGGCATCGGCGACGCGGGCAACCAGTTCCACTACTACCGCATGAGCGAGGATGGCCGGGTCCTGTGGGGCGGCTACGACGCGAGTTACTACGGCGGGTTCAACCCCATGCACGAGCGCCAGGGAGCGCCTTTCGCGCGGCTGTCCGAGCACTTCCGCTACACCTTCCCCCAGCTCGACGGTCTGCGCTTCACGCACGCGTGGGCGGGTGCCATCGACACCTGCTCGCGCTTCAGTGCCTTCTGGGGCACGGCGTACGACGGACGCCTCTCCTACAGCCTGGGCTTCACGGGTCTCGGCGTCGGAGCGAGCCGCTTCGGGGCGCAGGTGATGCTGGACCTTCTCTCGGGAGAGCAGACGGAGCGCACCGGGCTCGAGATGGTGCGCACCAAGCCGATCCCATTCCCGCCCGAGCCCATCCGCGGCTTCGGCATCCGGGCGACCCGCCGGGCCATCGACAAGGCCGATCGCAATGAGGGGCGGCGCAATCTCTGGCTGCGCACACTCGACCGCGTCGGCCTAGGCTTCGATAGCTGACCTTTAAGGTGGATGCATGACGCGATACGGCGGCCAGTTCGGCCCGGATCTCACCTTCCTCGGCGTACCCCGATGCGACCTCGACGACCCGGCGACCTACGCCGACGCCGACGTGGTGATCCTCGGAGCCCCCTTCGACGGTGGGACGTCCTACCGCAGTGGCGCCCGCTTCGGCCCCCAGGCGCTGCGCATGGCCTGCTACCTCGCCCACGATGGTTCGCGACCCTCCCTCGCCCTGCACACCGACGGGTTGAAGGATCTGCGCGTCGTGGACGGCGGCGACGTCGAGATGTTCAGCGGTGACGCCGCGCGCTCATGTGCCGACCTTGAGGTGGTCGTGCAGCGGGTCGCCGAGACCGGGGCCATGCCGCTCATCCTCGGCGGGGATCACACGGTTACCTGGCCCGACGTCACCGGGGTGGCGCGCGCTCGCGGCTGGGGGCGCGTCGCCGTGATCCACTTCGATGCGCACGCCGACACGGGCGACATCGAGTTCGGCTCCCTCATCGGCCACGGTCAGCCGATGCGCAGGCTCATCGAGTCCGGTGCCGCGCGTGGCGACCGCTTCCTGCAGATTGGCCTGCGTGGCTACTGGCCACCGCCCGATGTCCTGGAGTGGATGGCGCAGCAGCGCATGCGCTCCTACGAGATGACCGAGATCGTCACTCGCGGCCTCGACGAGTGCCTCACCGAGTCCTTCGAAATCGCCATGGACGAATGCGACGGCATCTTCCTCTCCGTCGACATCGACGTCGCCGATCCCGGGCACGCCCCGGGCACGGGGACCCCCGAGCCGGGAGGCCTCAGCGCGCGCGAGTTGCTCGACGCCGTGCGCCGCATCTGCCTCGAACTGCCCGTGCTGGGGATGGATGTGGTCGAGGTGTCGCCGCCGTATGACCACGCCGACATCACCGCCATGCTGGGCAATCGCGTCGTGCTGGAGGCGCTGTCCGCGATTGCGCGGCGGCGCAAGGATGCGGCGGAAGGCACCCGCTGGGATCCGAGTCGTCCCCTGCTCGCTGACTGGGAGGTGCCCGAGTGACCAGCATGCGCGTGCTCGCTATCGGATCCGGGGGAGTGGGCACGTCCGCCGCGCTCATCGCTGCCCGCCGCGACTTCTTCGAGGCATGGATCTGCGCCGACTACGACGAGGCCCGTGCACGCGGCCTCGCCGATCGGGTCGCCGATGAGCGATTCAGGGGCATCGCACTCGATGCCTCGGACGAGTCTGCGGTGGCTGAAGCCTGTCGGGCCTACGGCATCACGCATGTCCTCAATGTCGTGGACCCACGCTTCAACATGCCGATCTTCGACGGCGCCTTCGCCGCCGACGCCCACTACCTCGACACGGCCATGAGTCTGTCGCGCCCGCATCCGCAGCGTCCGCACTCCGATACCTTCGTCAAGCTCGGCGACGAGCAGTTCGACAAGTCCGACGCCTGGGCTGAGCGCGGACTCCTCGCCCTGTGCGGCATCGGCGTGGAGCCCGGACTGGCTGATGTGTTCGCGCGCTATGCCGCCGATCATCTCTTCGACCAGATCGAGGAGATCGGCATCCGCGACGGTGCCAACCTGCTCGTCGCGGGCTACGACTTCGCGCCGAGCTTCTCCATCTGGACCACCATCGAGGAGTGCCTCAACCCTCCCGTCATCTGGGAGCGCGATCGCGGCTGGTTCACCACAGCGCCCTTCTCCGAGCCCGAGGTCTTCGACTTCCCCGAGGGGATCGGACCCGTCGAGTGCGTCAACGTCGAGCACGAGGAGGTGCTCCTCGTGCCGCGCTGGATCGAGTGCGATCGGGTCACCTTCAAGTATGGGATCGGCGACGAATTCATTGAGGTGCTCAAGACCCTGCACAAGCTGGGTCTGGACAGCACCGACCCTGTCGATGTCCGCGGCGGTCGGGTGAGCCCGCGCGATGTGGTCGCTGCTTGCCTGCCCGATCCGGCTGGCCTCGGCGACAAGATGTCGGGCAAGACGTGCGCGGGCGCGTGGGTGACGGGCACCGGCAAGGACGGTCAGCGACGCGAGGTGTACCTCTACCACGTCGCCGACAACGAGTGGACGATGCGCGAGTACGGCACCCAGGCGGTGACGTGGCAGACGGCGATGAACCCCGTCATCGCGCTCGAGTTGCTCGCCGCCGGGACCTGGTCAGGCGCCGGCGTGCTCGGCCCCGAGGCTTTCGACGCCGTGCCCTACCTCGACCTCATGCGCGATGGCTACGGCCAGGAATGGGGCCTGCGCGAGCAGGTCTAGGCGTCGAACGCCGCCGCGACGACGTCGAGACCCTCGAGCAGCAGGTGATCGGGGATCGTCAACGGCGGAAGGAAGCGGAGCACGTTGCCGTAGGTGCCGCAGGTGAGGGTGACCACGCCCTGCGCGTGTGCAGCCTTCGCCACACGACCGGCCAGCTCGGGATCGGGATCCATGGTGCCGGGCTTGACGAGCTCGATGGCGATCATGGCACCGCGTCCGCGGATGTCACCGACTTCGGGATGCGCGGCTCTCAAGGCCTCCAGTCGCTCCCACATGATGGCCTCGATCGCGAGGGCGCGGGAGTTGAGGTCCTCTTCTTCCATTGCCTCGATGGAGCCGAGGGCTGCAGCGCAGGCGATGGGGTTGCCGCCGTAGGTGCCCCCAAGGCCGCCCACGTGCACGGCGTCCATGATCTCGGCGCGGCCGGTGACGCCGGCGAGGGGCAGGCCACCGGCAATTCCCTTGGCCGTGGTGATGAGGTCGGGGACGACACCCTCGTGCTCGCAGGCAAACCACTGACCGGTCCGGCAGAAGCCCGACTGGATCTCATCGGCGACGAAGACGATGCCGTGCTGCTCGGCGTAGGCCTTGAGCTCCGTGAGGAAGCCCGGCGCGGGCACGATGAAGCCACCCTCGCCCTGGATGGGCTCGATGACGATCGCAGCGATGTTGGCCCCGCCGATCTCCTTTTCCATCTTGGAGGTGGCCCACGAGGCGACCTCGGCGCCGGTGTGGGGGCCGTCGCGGAAGGGATAGGACATCGGCATGCGGTAGACCTCGGGTGCGAACGGCCCGAAGGACTGCTTGTAGGGCATGTTCTTGGCGGTGAGCGCCATCGTGAGGTTGGTGCGGCCGTGATAGCCGTGATCGAAGACGACGACGGCCTGGCGCTTGGTGTAGGCGCGGGCGATCTTGACGGCGTTCTCGACCGCCTCTGCACCGGAGTTGAAGAGTGCGGAGCGCTTCAGGTGATCGCCGGGGGTGAGGCGATTGAGCGCCTCGCACACCTCGACGTAGCCGGCGTAGGGCGTGACCATGAAGCAGGTGTGCGTGAAGTCGGCGACCTGCTGCTGCACGCGCTCGACCACGCGCGGGTGCGCGTTGCCCACCGTTGTGACGGCGATGCCCGAGCCGAGGTCGATGAGCGAGTTGCCGTCGACGTCAATGATGACGCCGCCGCCGGCGCGCTCGACGAAGACGGGCATGGTGCCGCCGACACCCGCCGATACAGCGGCCGTACGCCGCTCCATGAGGGCCCGTGAGCGGGGGCCGGGAAGCTCGGTGACGAGGCGCCGCTCCTGGGGGATCTCGGTCAATGAGGGAAGCAGGGTGTCGGTCATGGGGAAGAGCGTAGGACAATCGGACCGTGGCCGAGAGACGAGACGTCATCATCCTCGGCAGCACGGGCTCGATCGGGTGCCAGGCCCTCGACGTCATCGAGCGCAATCCGGAGCGATTCCGGGTCGTGGGCCTCTCGGCGGGAGGGGGCCAGCCCGACCTCCTCGCGGAGCAGGCGCGCCGCCACGGGGTCACCGATATCGCGGTGGGGGAGGTCGAGTCGGCGGAGCTCGCAGGGCATCCCTGCGATGTGGTCCTCAACGGGCTTGCCGGGGCTGCGGGCCTGCTGCCCACCCTGCGGGCACTCGAGGCGGGCACCGCGCTGGCACTCGCCAATAAGGAGTCGCTGATCATCGGCGGCCCGCTTGTGCGCGATCGCGCGCGACCCGGGCAGATTCGGCCCGTCGACTCCGAGCACTCCGCACTCGCGCAGTGCCTCATGGGCGGCACGGACGCCGAGGTCTCCCGGCTCATCCTCACCGCGAGCGGCGGTCCCTTCCGCGGATGGTCGCGCGAGCGACTGTCGGGCGTCACGCCGGAGCAGGCGCTCGCGCATCCCACATGGACCATGGGACCGCTCGTCACCGTCAACTCATCGACCCTCGTCAACAAGGGCCTCGAGGTCATCGAGGCTCACCTGCTCTTCGACATTCCGCTTGAGCGCATCGACGTCGTCGTCCACCCGCAGTCGGTGGTGCACTCGATGGTGGAGTTCATCGACGGATCGACCCTCGCGCAGGCCAGCCCACCCGACATGCGCCTGCCCATCGCCTGGGCCCTCGGCTGGCCCGATCGCGTGCCCGGCGCCGCTCCCTCCTGCGACTGGTCCACGGCGGCCACCTGGGAGTTCCTGCCCGTGGATCACGAGGCCTTCCCGGCCCTGGGCCACGCCCGGCGCGCGGGTGAGGCGGGGGGCACGGCCCCCGCGGTCTTCAACGCCGCCGATGAGGCCTGCGTGGCTGCCTTCCTCGAGGGGCGCCTGGACTTCCCCGGTATCCCCGAGGTGATCGCCGATGTGCTTCAGAGCCACCTCGGGGGTGACAATCAAGGAGCGGTGGGGAACCCCCTGACCGTGCAGGACGTCCTTGACGCAGATACCTGGGCGCGATCCGCGGCCACCGAGTTGATTGAGGGGAGGGACCGATGATGTGGGAGATCGTGGGCATCGTCGCGTTCTTCCTGCTTATCCTCGCCTCGATCGCCCTGCATGAGATCGGTCACCTCGTCCCGGCCAAGAAGTTCGGCGTCAAGGTGACCGAATACATGGTCGGCTTCGGCCCGACCGTGTGGTCCAAGCGCAAGGGCGAGACGTCGTACGGCGTCAAGGCCATCCCGGTCGGCGGATACATCCGCATGATCGGCATGCTGCCGCCGCCGAAGGACGCACCCGCGGGCACCGCACGCTCCATGTCGACCGGTCGCCTCGCGCTCCTCGTCGAGGATGCGCGGCGCCAGTCGCTCGAGGAGATCGCGCCAGGCGACGAGAATCGCGTCTTCTACAAGTTGCCGGTCCATAAGCGCGTGATCATCATGCTCGGCGGACCGGTGATGAATCTCCTGCTCGCCTTCTTCCTCTTCGCCGCCGTGCTCGTGGGCATTGGCGTGCCGCAGCCGAGCCTGGCCGTGTCCGCGGTCGTGCCCTGCGTGCCGACCGTCGATGCGCCCACGGGTCAGCCCGACGCTTCGGGCGCCTGCGCCACGGGTGAGTCCCCGGCGGCCGTGGCCGGGTTGCAGGCCGGTGACCTCATCACGGCGTACAACGGCAGTGCGCCTGCCTCCTGGGATGCACTTACCCAGCAGATTCGCGAGCAGGGCGCGTCCGAGGGAGTGCTCACCGTCCAGCGTGCCGACGGCACGACCGTCGATATCCCCGTGAGTACTGTCGACGTCACCCGCCCGGTCTATGACGAAGCGGGTGAACCCACCGGCGCGACTGAGACGACGGGCTTCCTCGGCGTACGACCCGAGATCGAGTACGTCGCGCAGCCATGGTCGGCCGTCCCCGCCCAGATGTGGGATCTCACCGCTCGCTCGGCGGTGGCGCTCGTGTCGATGCCCGTGCGCGTCTACGAGCTCGTCACGGAGACTCTCGTGGGCGGCGGTGAGCGTCAGCTCGACAGCCCGGTGAGCGTCGTGGGAGTGAGCCGCCTCGGCGGCGAGGTCGTCGCGTCCGAGGAATCTGCTGAGGCCAAGCTCGCGATATTCCTCGGCCTGGCCGCCTCGCTCAACCTCTTCCTCTTTCTCTTCAACCTGTTGCCCATCCTTCCGCTCGACGGCGGGCATGTAGCCGGGGCGCTCTACGAAGGCACCCGGCGGCAGTGGGCTCGTGTGCGTCGCAAGCCCGATCCGGGGCCCGTCGACGTAGCCCGGCTGATGCCCGTGGCCTACGTCGTCGCCATCGCCCTGGTGGCCGTGGGCGCGATCGTCATCTTCGCCGACCTGGTGAAGCCGATCACCCTCGGCTGAGGCTCCTCTTCCAATCCCACCGACCTCTTCCAATCCCACCGAAAGCGACGCCTCGTCGCGCCGTTGGGGGGTCGGGCGCGCGACGGGACGTCGTTTTGGGTGTGAGCCCGGGATGTCGAAGGCGCCCGCGTCGGGGATACTTATCGGGTGAGCATCGACCTGGGCCTGCCTGCCGCACCTCCGCCGACCCTGGCTCCTCGTCGCCTGACCCGGCAGCTCCTGCTGCGCCATCCCACCCACCCGGTCACGGTCGGCGGCGACGCACCCGTGAGCGTGCAGTCAATGACCACCACCCTGACGTCCGACGTCAATTCCACCCTCCAGCAGATTGCTGAGCTCACCGCAGCCGGATGCCAGATCGTGCGCGTCGCGGTGCCAAGCCAGGACGACGCAGACGCGCTGCCGCAGATCGCGCGCAAGTCCGGCATCCCTGTCATCGCCGATATCCACTTCCAACCCAAGTACGTCTTCGCCGCTCTCGAGGCGGGCTGCGCGGGAGTGCGCGTCAATCCGGGCAACATCAAGCAGTTCGACGACAAGGTCAAGGAGATCGCGCGCGCGGCTAAGGACATGGGTACGCCGATCCGCATCGGAGTCAACGCCGGCTCACTGGATAAGCGCCTCATGGAGAAGTACGGCAAGGCGACACCCGAGGCGCTGGTCGAGTCGGCACTCTGGGAGGCATCGCTCTTTGAAGAGCATGGCTTCGGCGACATCAAGATCTCCGTGAAGCATCACGACCCCGTGGTCATGGTCCAGGCCTACCGCCTGCTCGCGTCCCAGTGCGACTACCCGCTGCACCTCGGCGTGACCGAAGCCGGACCTGCATTCCAGGGCACCATCAAGTCGGCCGTTGCCTTCGGTGCTCTTCTGTCCCAGGGCATCGGCGACACCATCCGCGTTTCGCTGTCGGCTCCCCCCGTGGAGGAGGTCAAGGTCGGCATCGGGATCCTGGAGTCGCTCAACCTGCGCCAGCGCGGACTCGAGATCGTCTCCTGCCCCTCCTGCGGCCGCGCCCAGGTCGACGTCTACACCCTTGCTGAGCAGGTGACCGCTGGCCTCGAGGGCCTCGAGGTGCCGCTGCGGGTCGCCGTCATGGGATGCGTCGTCAACGGCCCCGGCGAGGCTCGCGAAGCCGATCTCGGCGTCGCCTCCGGCAATGGCAAGGGACAGATCTTCGTGCGCGGTGAGGTGATCAAGACCGTCCCCGAGCACCAGATCGTCGAGACGCTCATCGAGGAAGCAATGAAGCTGGCTGAGGAGATGGGTGATGACAGCGCCGGCGATCCCGTCGTCACCGTCAGCTGAGCGCGACGGCCTCGTCCGGCCCCTGGAGTTCAGGGACGTCCCCGATCTCGATCGCCTTCTCGACGCTGATCCTGTCGCCCACTGCTTCGTCGCATCACGATTGGATGAGGTGCGCACAGGAAATCGTCAGCACCGCCTCGCCTCGGACTTCTGGATCGTGGAGCGCGGTGGCAGATGTGTGGCAGCACTTCATCTCGGAGCCAACGTCGTCCCGATCGCGACCGATGACGCCGCCCGCCGGATCCTGGCCGATCGACTGGGCCGTGGGGGCCGCAGGGGCTCCTCGTTCGTCGGACCGGCGGAGGAGGTCCTCGATCTGTGGCGACTGCTCGATGGTGCGTGGGGTCCCGCGCGCGAGGTGCGCGCCCGCCAGCCGCTACTCGCACTCGATCGGGCGCCGTCGGTAGCGCCCGATCCCGGCGTGCGTGCGGTGCGTCCCCAGGAGACCGATCTACTCGTGCCCGCGTGCATTGCGATGTTCACCGAGGAGGTCGGGATCTCGCCGGTGTCCGGCGGTGCAGGTGCGGCGTACCGGGCGCGGGTGGCCGAGCTCGTGCAGGCGGGGCGCGCGCTGGCGCGAATCGACAACGGGCGCGTGGTCTTCAAGGCCGAGATCGGCGCGGCATCGAGCCGTGCCTGTCAGATCCAGGGCGTGTGGGTCGCACCTGACCGCCGCGGGCAGGGACTGAGCGAGCCCGGTGTGGCCGCGGTCACGGAGATCGCCCGCGAGCGCGTCGCCCCCATCGTCAGCCTCTACGTCAACGACTACAACTCCGTCGCCCGCCGCTGCTATGAAGCGGTCGGCTTCCGGGCGGCCGGGGAGTTCGCGACCGTCCTGCTCTAGGCGTCTCGGCCGCCTGGCTAGGGTGAGCCCGTGCTGCTGCGGATGTCGACCCTCTTTGTGCGCACCCTGCGTGATGATCCTGCTGACGCTGAGGTGCCGAGCCACCGCCTGCTCGTGCGCGCGGGTTATGTCCGCCGCGTGGCTCCCGGTGTCTTCTCGTGGCTGCCGCTGGGCTACCTCGTCTACCGCAATATCGAGGCCATCGTGCGCGACGAGATGGACGAGGCGGGCTTCCAGGAGGTGCACTTCCCGGCGTTGCTGCCGCGCGAGCCCTACGAGCGCACCAATCGGTGGGAGGAGTACGGCGACAACCTCTTCCGGCTGCAGGACCGCAAGGGCGGCGACTACCTACTCGGCCCCACGCACGAGGAGATGTTCACGCTCATGGTCAAGGGGGAGTACTCCTCCTACAAGGACCTGCCGCTGATCATCTACCAAATCCAGACGAAGTACCGCGATGAGGCACGGCCGCGCGCGGGCATCCTGCGTGGGCGCGAGTTCGTCATGAAGGACTCCTACTCCTTCGACGTCGATGACGCCGGTCTCGAGCGCTCCTACCTGCGCCACCGTGACGCCTACATCTCCTGCTTCGGCAGGCTCGGCCTGGACTTCGTCATCGTGTCTGCGCAGTCCGGTGCCATGGGTGGTTCGCAGAGCGAGGAGTTCCTGGCACCGACGGATTCGGGCGAGGACACCTACGTCCGCTGCACCGCCTGCGATTACGCCGCCAACGTCGAGGCCATGGTCAGCCCGCCGATGCCCGCGGGCGATGCCACCGGGCTCCCCGCGGCCCAGGTGCACGACACCCCCAATACGCCGACGATCGCCACACTCGTGGATGTCTCCAACACCCGGCCCGAGATCCGCCACCCTGATCGCGAGTGGACCGCTGCCGACACGCTCAAGAACGTCGTCTTCATGGCGGACTACCCCGACGGCACGAGCGCGCCCCTGGCGATCGGCGTCCCCGGCGACCGCGAGGTCGACGTCAAGCGACTCGAGGCCGCGCTGCATCCGGTCGCGCTCCGTCCCTTCGAGGAGGAGGACTTCCCGAAGTACCCCGCGCTCGTCAAGGGCTACATCGGCCCGGGTGCGCTCGGTGGCGAGGGCAACATCCGCTACCTCGTCGATCCCCGCGTCGCCGTCGGCACGGCATGGATCACCGGCGCCAACGAGAAGGGCCGCCACGTCTACGGACTCGTCCGCGGACGCGACTTCGACGTCGATGGCGAAATCGAGGCCGTGGAGATCATCGAGGGCGACCCCTGCCCCCGCTGCGGCGCCGAGATCGAGATCGCGCGCGGCATCGAGATCGGCCACATCTTCCAGCTCGGCCGCAAGTACGCGGAGGCCATCGGCCTCACCGTCCTCGATGAGAACGGCAAGCAGGTCACGGTGACCATGGGGTCCTACGGCCTGGGCGTCTCGCGGGCTGTTGCCGCTATCGCCGAGCAGCACCACGACGGCAAGGGCCTGGTGTGGCCGCGAGCCGTGGCTCCCGCCGATGTGCACATCGTGGCGACCGGCAAGGACGATGCGCCATTCGAGGAGGCCGAGCGACTCGCGGCGTCACTGGATGAGTCGGGTGTGCGCGTGCTCCTCGATGACCGACGCGGTGTCTCGCCCGGTGTGAAGTTCAACGACGCCGAACTCATCGGCGTCCCGACCATCGTCGTGGTGGGCAAGCGCCTCGCCGACGGCGTGGTCGAGTTGCGCGACCGGGGTTCGGGCGACTCGGTCGACGTGCCGGTTGGTGAGATTGCCGATCGCCTCGTCGACCTCGTCCGTGCATGACCGTCGACGCCGTCGTCTTCGACTGGGGCGGCACCCTCACCCCGTGGCATGACATTGACCTAGTCGAGCAGTGGTCGGCCTACGCCGTCGTCTACGACCCCGCCGACGCGACCCTTGCCGCCCGCCTGGCGGCGGCCGAGGTGGCGCTGTGGCGCGAGCAGCAGGCCTCGCGCGGGGCCAACGGCACCGGCACCCTCGATCACGTTTTCGCTTCGTGCGGCGTCGACACGTCCGACGATCGCCACGGGCCGGCGCTGGCGGCCTACCTTCAGGCCTGGGATCCGCACACGCTCGCCGATCCGGACGCGCATGACCTCCTGAGTGCCTTGCAGCAAGCAGGACTGCGCATCGGCGTACTCTCCAACACGCTCTGGCCGCGCTGGCACCACGAGGCGGTCTTCTCGCGCGACGGCCTGAGCCCGTTCATCGACGCCGCCATCTACTCGAGCGAGATCCCCTTCGCCAAGCCGCACGCCGATGCCTTCCGCGCGGCGATCGTCGCTGTCGGCTCGACGCCCGAGCGGACGGTCTTCGTCGGCGATCGCCCGTGGGACGACGTACACGGTGCGCAGCAGGTGGGCATGCGCGCGATCCTCATCCCGCACTCCCGGCTGGGTGATCAGGCGGTCGACATCGACGTCACGCCCGATGCCGTGGTGGAGCGCCTGGGCGACGTGCTGGAGGTCGTGCTCGCCTGGAGGATTCAGGCGTGACCCCGGAGTGGTACGTCATCGTGCTGCTCTGTGCCGTCGCGGCGGCGGCGGGGTGGGTCGATGCCGTCAGTGGCGGGGGCGGTCTGCTCCAGCTGCCCGCCCTCCTCATCGCCCTGCCCGCAGACAAGCCCGCTCTCGCGCTGGGCACCAACAAACTGTCGTCGATCTTCGGCACCTCCGCCGCTGCCATCACCTACGGACGCATCGAGATGCCGCGGCTGCGGACCGCGCTGCCGATGGCCGGAGCGGCCTTCGCGGGTGCGGCCGCCGGATCGCTCATGGCCATCCACCTGCCGCCGACGATCTATCGCCCGATCATCCTCATCGCGCTCATCCTGGTCTGGCTCTTCATCGCCTTCCGCCGCGACTTCGGACTGACCTCGCGCGAGGTCTCGCGCCGCAGGCATCTGGTGACGGCGATCGTGGGCGGCGTGGCCATCGGCTTCTACGACGGGGCTGTCGGCCCGGGCACCGGCTCGTTCCTCATCGTGCTGCTGGTCGCCGCGGTCGGCTACACCTTCCTGCAGGCATCGGCGACCGCCAAGATCGTCAACGTCGGCACCAATGCCGCATCGCTCATCGTCTTCGGCCTCAGCGGCTCGGTGCTGTGGGCCCTCGGCCTGCTCATGGCCGCCTGCAATGTGGCCGGGGCGATCATTGGTGCGCGTACGGCGATCGCTCGCGGGAGCGGCTTCGTGCGCGTCGTGCTCCTCGCCGTGACCGGCGTGCTGATCGCCGTCCTGGCGTGGCAGACGATCGTGTCGTTCTAGGCCGGGGACACCGCTAGCGCCCCGGGAAGGCCGCGGTGGGCCCACCCCAGGCAATGGAGCGCACCGAGCACTCGCACGCCGAGAGCACGGCATTGCGCCGATCGCCGCTGGTGACCTCGGCGGCGAGGTCGGCGTACGCGGCTGCGAGGCGTGCCTCCACGTCCGCGAGGAGCGCGCGCGCGGACTCGGGCGAATCAACCGGCCCGGTGATGAATCCGCCGGGAGCTCCGGACTCCTCGGCGTCGTTGGCCCGGCCGCGCAGCACGAGCACGCGCGCGCGATGGGCGGCGAGGCCACCGAGTGCACGATCACGATCCGCGTCGTCGAGATGGGGAGCCGCGACACCGTAGGCGTAGAGGGCCGCTTCCTCTCCGAGGATCGCGGCGAGCAGCGCGCTGTCAGCTGCGGGCTTCATGCGACGCCTCGCAGGTACTCGACATGGCCTGCCTCTGATGCGGCGATCAGTGCGGTGAGGCGCGCCAGGTCGGCGCCTGACGCGGCCTCGCATGCAGCGGTGCGCTGGGCGATGGCCTGCTTCTCGGCCTCCGTGACGGCGGCCAGCGCCTCGGCGCGTGAGCCGATCGCGGGTGCGCTGGAGGCGGGAGCGGGGGATGCCAGGGCCTCGGCGTGCTCGGCGTGCTCGTCCCGCAGCGTGGCGAGATCCGATGCAAGCTCGGGATGAGCCGCCATGACCGCGTCGTAGAGAGCGATGATTGCCGCCTCCTGAGCGGCGACGTCGGAGCGCACCTGGGCGTCGACGTCGGGCTCAGGCGTGGAGGTATCCGTGGGCTCGGGGGATGGGCTCGGGGAGCATGCGGCCGCCATGAGGGATGCCCCGATGAGTGCCGACCCGCCGATGAGGGCCCGCCGCGTCACCCGACCCCGGAGTGCCTCCTCGGAGGTCTCATGACCATGCACGCCGGTCAGCATGCCACGGGAGGAGGTACCCTCGGGCTGTCAGCCGCGGCGTGCCGCGGGCGACGCGACAGATGCCGCACGTGAACACGTGAATAGCGAGGGAGGTGCCATGGGACGTCCCCCGCGTGCAGAGGACGATGCCGCAGTCCGCGCTCTCCTCGAGCCCGTCGTCGCCTCCCTCGGTCTCGACCTCGAAGACCTCGATGTGCAGACGGCAGGACGACGTCGTCGCGTGAGCGTTGTCGTGGACCGCGATGGCGGCGTCGACCTTGACGGCATCGCCGAGGCGAGCAAGGCCGTCTCCGAAGCCCTCGACTCCTCCGATGCGATGGGGGACGACCCCTACACGCTCGAGGTCACCTCGCCCGGCATCGACCGTCCGCTGACGCTGCCCCGGCACTGGCGTCGCAATGTCGGTCGGCGCGTCCGCGCGCACGTGTCGGATGGCTCGATGGTGGAGGGGCGCGTGACGACTGTCGACGACGACGGTGTCGTCCTCGCCACCGACGTCAAGGGCAAGCCCGAGTCCGCCGAACGGCGTACTCCGTGGCCCGACCTGGTGCGCGGCGACGTGCAGCTGGAATTCCGCAGGCCGGAGTCGGCCCCGACCGAGACCGATGACGAGGAGGCGTGATGGACATCGACGTCAATGCGCTCAAGGCGCTCGTGCGCGAGAAGGAACTCTCCTGGGATCTCGTGGCCGACTCGATCGAGCAGGCCCTGCTCATGGCCTACCAGCGCACCGAGGGTGCGGCTGCGGATGCCCGCGTGGAGCTCGACCGCAAGACAGGCCACGTCACGGTGTGGGCCCGCGATGCCGCACCGGTGGGGGAGCAGGTGGCCGGCGAGGTCGTCCCCGAGTCGCGCGAGTACGACGACACCCCCACCGACTTCGGTCGCGTAGCAGCGGCCACGGCCCGCCAGGTGCTCCTGCAGCGCCTGCGCGATGCCGAGAGCGACCGCACCTTCGGTGAGTTCTCCGGCACTGAGGGCGACCTCGTCTCAGGAGTCATCCAGCAGGGCGGCGACCCCCGGGTCGTGCGCGTCGATCTCGGCAAGGTCGAGGCGGTCCTGCCACCGTCGGAGCAGGTGCCTGGCGAGTCGTACCCGCATGGCACGCGCATCAAGTGTGTGGTGACCGGAGTGCGCAAGGGGCCGCGTGGCCCACAGGTGACCGTCTCGCGATCTCATCCCGCGCTCGTCCGTGGTCTCTTCGCGCTCGAGGTGCCGGAGATCGCCGATGGCAGCGTGGAGATCGCGGGCCTCGCGCGCGAAGCCGGGCATCGCACCAAGATCGCCGTCAAGTCCACGGTCCCGGGGCTCAATGCCAAGGGGGCCTGCATCGGGCCCATGGGTCAGCGGGTGCGCCAGGTGATGAGCGAGCTGGGCGGGGAAAAGATCGACATCGTCGACTTCAGCGAGGATCCGGCCGAACTCATCGCCCACGCCCTGTCGCCCGCACGGGTGAGCAAGGTCGAGGTTGTCGACCGAGAGGCCCGTGCGGCGCGGGTGACCGTGCCCGACTACCAACTCTCCCTAGCCATCGGTCGAGAGGGGCAAAACGCCCGGCTGGCCGCCCGCCTCACGGGCTGGCGGATCGACATTCGCTCGGATACCGAGCAGGCGACCCCTGCTCCCGCGCCCGAGGACACCTGACGGCACCGGTGCCCGGGCACAGGCCCCACACCGTTACACTCGGGCGTCCGAGTGGATCCGACCCGGGACCGATGTGAGCGCAGCCCGCACCTTGAGCGTGCGCATGTGCATCGGCTGCCGGGAGCGGAGCTCACCGGAAGGCCTCCTCAGGGTGGTCCTCGACGCCGGAGCTGTCAGCCCCGACCCGAAGGCCACCCGACCAGGCCGGGGAGCGTGGTTGCACCCCGGCTGCCTGGAGGTCGCCGAGCGCCGCAAGGCGTTCACCCGCGCACTGCGAGCCACCGCCGCACCGGATCTGACGGTGTTGAGGGAGTTCGTCGAGCGCATGCACACGTCCGAAGCACCGTAGTCGCGAAAGATGGGCATCCCAGGATGAGCCACCGATGAGCACCCAGCCATGAGCAGGGTCGTCCAGCACTGACGGTCCGGACGCGCGCCCGTAGCGCGCCATCCGGACCAAAGACAGGAGAGTTGTGTCGAAGGTCCGGGTATATGAGCTCGCTAAAGAGCTCGGAGTCGAGAGCAAAGTCGTGCTCGCCAAACTGGCGGAGCTCGGCGAGTTCGTGCGCTCGGCATCATCCACGGTGGAAGCCCCCGTCGTCCGCAAGTTGAAGGACGCCATGCCGGCTGCGCCGGCGGCTGACGCCAAGCCCAAGCGCGCCACCAAGAAGGCGGCCGCGCCCAAGGAGGCTCCGCCGGCGGCTGAAGAGGCCGCGGTGGTCGCCGTCGAGGCGGTTGTCGAGGCACCTGCGGTGCCGGCATCCCCAGAGCCCGCGCCCCCAGCCCCTGCGCCCGCGCCTGCGGCCCCTGCGCCCGCGGCTGCAGCCGCACCTGCAGCCGCGTCGGTCGCCCCGACCGAGGTCTCGGCTGACGACGACGAGGCCGCGCGTCCGGCGCGACCCGCGGGTCCGCGCCCGGGCAACAACCCCTTCACAGGCAATGTCGCTGCACGCGAGGCTCCGCGACCCGCGGCCCCGCGCCCGGGCAACAACCCCTTCACGGGCAACACCGGCATGGGTCGCGCCACTCCCGCTGTGCCGGGGATTCCACGCCCCACTCCGGGGATGATGCCTCGCGTGCCGGGAGTTCCCCGGCCCGGCGCGCGCCCGGGTGGCGCGCCCGGTGGCGCACCCGGTCGTCCCGGCGGAGCACCCGGTCGCCCCGGTGGTGGCGCTGGTCGTCCCGGTGGTGCACCCGGTGGTCGCGGCCCCGGTCGTCCCGGCGGTGCACCCGGTGGTGGCTTCGGTGGCGGTCCCGGTGGTGCGCCCGGTGGCGCTCCCGGCGGTGGCTTCGCCGGTCGTCCCGGTGGTCGCGGCGGCCCCGGTGGTCGCGGCGGCACGGCGGGTGCCTTCGGCAAGCCCGGCGGACGCCCGTCGCGCGGCCGCAAGTCCAAGCGCGCCAAGCGCCAGGAATTCGACAACATGCAGGCTCCGACGATCGGCGGCGTGCGCCTGCCCCGCGGCAATGGTCAGGTCGTGCGACTTCCCCGTGGTGCGAGCCTTACCGACTTCGCGGAGAAGATCGACGCGAGCCCGGCAGATCTCGTCACCGTGCTCTTCAAGCTCGGGGAGATGGTTACCGCGACCCAGTCTGTCGATGACGACACGCTGAAGCTCCTCGGTGGCGAACTCGACTTCGACGTCCAGGTGGTGTCGCCCGAGGACGAGGATCGTGAGCTGCTCGAGTCCTTCTCGCTTGACTTCGGCGAGGACGAGGGTGACGAGAGCGATCTCATGGCACGTCCGCCGGTCGTGACCGTCATGGGCCACGTCGACCACGGCAAGACCAAGCTCCTCGACGCGGTTCGCAAGACGAATGTCGTCGCGGGCGAGGCCGGTGGGATCACTCAGCACATCGGCGCCTACCAGATCATCGCCCACCCCGGCGAGGCGGAGCGCCCCATCACCTTCATCGATACCCCGGGCCACGAGGCGTTCACCGCCATGCGCGCCCGCGGCGCGCAGGTGACGGATATCGCCGTGCTCGTCGTTGCCGCCGATGATGGCGTCAAGCCGCAGACGATCGAGGCGCTCAACCACGCCCAGGCCGCTCAGGTTCCCATCGTCGTGGCCGTCAACAAGGTCGACAAAGAGGGCGCCGACCCCTCGAAGGTCCGCGGCCAACTCACCGAGTTCGGTCTCGTGGCGGAGGAGTACGGCGGCGAGACGATGTTCGTCGATGTGTCTGCCGTCAAGGGCACCGGCATCGATGAACTGCTCGAGGCGATCCTGCTCACCGCTGACGCGGCGCTCGATCTGCGCGCCAATCCGAGCCAGGATGCTCAGGGCGTGGCCATCGAGGCTCACCTGGACCGTGGACGCGGCCCCGTGGCCACCGTGCTCGTGCAGCGCGGCACGCTGCGCCCTGGCGACTCCATCGTCGCGGGCGACGCCTACGGGCGCGTGCGCGCCATGCTGGATGAGGATGGCAACACCGTCGATGTGGCGCTGCCCTCACGTCCGGTGCAGGTCCTCGGCCTGACCTCCGTGCCGGGCGCTGGCGACACCTTCCTCGTTGTCGAGGAGGACCGCACCGCACGGCAGATCGCTCAGACGCGCCAGGCACGCGAGCGCAATGCGCAACTCGCCAAGTCTCGCGCACGGCGCACCCTCGAGGACTTCCTCAAGAGCCTGGAGGAGGGGGAGCTTCGCGAGCTCAACCTCATCCTCAAGGGCGACGTCTCCGGCTCGGTTGAGGCACTCGAGGATGCCCTGCTCAAGATCGAGGTGGGCGATGGCGTCTCCCTCCGCGTGATCCACCGCGGCGTCGGTGCGATCACCAAGAGCGACGTCACTCTCGCGAGTGCCTCGGATGCGGTGGTGGTCGGCTTCAACGTCCGACCCGAGGGCAAGGTCGCGGAGTTCGCGGCCCAGGAGGGCGTGGATGTCCGCTTCTACTCCGTCATCTACCAGGCCATCGACGAGATCGAGTCAGCCCTGCGCGGCATGCTCAAGCCGGAGTTCGAGGAGGTCCAGCTCGGCACCGCAGAGGTGCGCGAGGTCTTCAAGTCCTCGAAGTTCGGCACGATCGCGGGTTGCCTCGTGCGCAGTGGCGAGATTCGGCGCAACACCAAGGCGCGGCTGGTGCGGGATGGCGCGGTCGTGGCCAACGACCTCTCCATCGCGACCCTGCGGCGCTTCAAGGACGACGTCACCGAGGTCCGCGAGGGCTTCGAGTGCGGCATCAACCTAGGCACCTATGGCGACGTCAAGGTCGATGACGTCATCGAGACCTACGAGATGCGCGAGAAGGCCCGCGCCTAGGCCTGCTCACGTGTTCGTGGCGACGTGCGAGATGGATCTCCTCCTCGGCGACGTGCACTCCCTCAAGGAGAAGCGCGCCGTGGTGAAGCCCATCGTCCGGGAGTTGCGGAGGAGGTTCGATGTGGCCGCGGCCGAGACGGATTTCCAGGACCTGCACCGGCGGGCCCTGGTGACGGTCGGTGCGGTCTCCGGCGATGCCTCCCACGCGCGGGATGTCGCCGATGCATGTGAGGAGTGGGTCTCGGGGCTTCCCGAGATCACGTTGGTGGGAGTCCGTCGGCGAATGTTCGGCGGCGATGACGAAGGAGTGGGCTGATGGCGAGCGAAGCACGCGCCCGCAAGCTCGCGGACCGGGTTCGCGAGATCGTGGCGGAGACGCTGGAGATGAAGGTCAAGGATCCGCGGCTTGGCTTCATCACCGTCACCGACGCCAGGGTCACCCCGGATCTACGTGAAGCCACGGTCTTCTACACCGTTTACGGCGACGATGAGGAGCGCGCGGCCACAGCGGCTGCCCTCGAGTCGGCCAAGGGAATCCTTCGCACCGAGGTGGGTCGCCAGACCGGCATCAAGCACACGCCCTCGCTGGCCTTCATCCTCGATGCCCTGCCAGAGAACGCCAAGCACATCGATGACCTGCTCCGCGCCGCGGCTGAATCCGATGCCCAGGTGCACGCCCAGGCGACGGGTGCCCACTATGCGGGCGACCCCGATCCCTACCGCCAGCCCGCAGAGGAGGACCCGGAGGGATGACCCTTCAGGTTGGGCCCGGCGGGACGGCCAAGCCGCCCCTGTCGGGCTCGCACGGCATTGTCGTCGTGGACAAGCCCGAGGGTCCGACATCGCACGCGATCGTCGGGCGGGCGCGCAAGGCATTCGACACGCGCCGAGTGGGCCACGCCGGCACGCTCGATCCGCTCGCGACGGGAGTACTTGTCCTGGGGCTTGGCTCGGCGACACGCCTGCTGGGGCACCTGTCGGGGCAGGGCAAGGAGTACGTCGCGACGATCGTCCTCGGCGTCGCCACCGTGAGCGATGACGCGCACGGTGAGGTGCTGAGTGCATCCGGTGCCACGGTGAGCGCTGAAGAAGTGGAAGCCGCGATGACACCCTGGCGCGGTCCCGTGCGCCAACGCCCGAGCGCCGTGAGCGCGGTGCATATCGATGGTCGTCGCGCGCATGAGCGCGTGCGCGACGGCGAGCAGGTCGATATCCCCGAGCGCGACGTCACGATCGAAGGCTTCGATCTGCTGGACCTTCGCCATGCCGAGGTCGCGGGCGTTCCCGCCACGGTGATCGATGTGCGCGTGGCGTGCTCAGCGGGCACGTACGTGCGCGCACTCGCACGCGACGTGGGCGCGAGCCTGGGAGTAGGCGGACACGTCGTGGCGCTTCGCCGGACGCGCTCGGGTGCCTTCACTCTCGATGACGCAATCGCGCCGGAGGACCTGGGGAAGGTCGCGCCCATGCCTGCGGGGGAGGCGGCGCGCCGATCGCTTCCCTGGGCGGAGATCGACGAGGGCAGTGTGCGCTCCGTGGTCCATGGGGTGCGCATCCCGTGGCCGGCGGGCGCACCGGAGGGGGGGACGGTTGCCTTCATCCACGGTCCGGACCTTCTCGCCCTGGCGGAGCACCGCGGTGGCGCGTCGGCGTACTCCGCGGTCTTCCCGCCGGAGTCTTAGGCGTCGCGGGCGAGGGTGCCCTGGGCCGTGTCGGGTGACAGATCCTCGACGAGGATCCGCGCCCAGGTGTCGCAGACGGCATCCAGCGGGAACGACGCGCGCACCTGGTCCCTTGCGAGATGACGCTGCTCCTCCCAGCGACCCGACACGGTGATGTCGTGGATCGCGTCAGCAAGGGAAGCGGGGTCGGCGTGGATCCAGCGGGTGTCGTAGATGGTGTCCGCCCCGGGCCACGGCAGGAGCGCGGGTACCGCACCTGACGCCATACCCTCGGCGGGCGCGAGATGGAAGCTCTCGTCATCGGACGTCGATAGCACCCAGCCGACGCGGCGCAGCCAGGCGGCGACATCGCTGCCGAATCCGTCGAAGGTCACCGCACCCGCGACGGCGGGATCGTCGTGGAGTCGGTGGAAGAGACGCTCGGCCTCGGCACGCTCCTCGGGCTTGCGCCAGATCCACCAGTAGTCCCAGGGCATCTTGGACTTCACCGCGAGGCGATAGCGGCGATCCCGGCGGCGCAGGCGCGCAAGGATCTCGACGCCGAGATCCGGCCGCTTGCGGTGGGGCGATATGCCGATCATGCCGAGTGTGAATTCGGCTCCGGCGAGCTTGGGCCGATCGAACTGCTCGACGTCGACCCAATTGGGGATCACCACGATCCGATCGGCAGGCCACTCGGTGCGTGCGGCCGTGAGCTGCGCGTAGAACGGGCTCACGCAGACCACCTGGTCGATGGCCTCTGTGCGGACATCGGCGAGCCATCCGGCATCGAGTTCGAAGCGGTGCAGGCGCACGATGAGTCGCTGACCGGCGCGCTTGTGTCGGGAGTACCACACGAGATTGGGGCCAGCCCACTCGCAGATGACGACGTCCGCCCAGGCCGCCATGGCCTCGCTCGTCGCTACGTCGTGCACCGAGAGTGCCTCCCAGTGATCGAGTCGGAGCTCGACACCGGGCAACTCTGCGAGGTGCTCCTGGATGCGCGTGAAGAACTTCAGATCGTGGCTGGCGACGACGACCCGCAGCGGTCGACCGGCTGCGTGTGACGCTGCTGCGACGCAGGCCGGGTCCTCGGGGAAGGTGCGTGCGAGCAGGGCGCGCAGGCGCTCGGTGGCTGCCTCCATGCGGTAAGGCGCCACCGATTCGGTGATGCGGCGGCCAAGGCCCGCCAGGAGCTCGGGGTCGCGTGCGATCTGCGCGCACGCGGCGGCGATGTCGGATTCGTCGGAGACGAAGAGTGGGTAGTCGGCCCCGAGGAGTGACTCATGCATCGGCGTGCGATTAAGGAGCACGGGGACGCCGAGCACGCCGAACTCGAGCACCTTCGTGCTGAGCTCGAGGCTCGCATCCATCTCGGGCGCCCGCCAGGAGAGGCCAAGATCACCCGAGGCAGCGAGTGCCATCGCCTGCTGGCGCGGCATCCCGCCGTGCCACACGACACCGGGCGTGGACTCCAGTGCCGCGCGCATGCGGGATGACCACTCGGGGTCGCCGGGGACATCGTGGATCTTGTCGCCCACCATGTGCACCTCGGCCGCGATGCCCTGCTCCGCGAGGAGGGCGGGCAGACGTGTCATCTCGAGGGTGTTCCACAGTGGCGCGAACTTCCCTGTGTAGACGAGTCGTAGGGGTGCGCCCTCGGTCGTGCTCTCGAGGCCGACGACCTCGGGAGCGGGGACGATGGGGCTCCAGAGCACGCACCGGCCACCGGTCCCGGGGATGCTCGCCTCGATGAGCGATCGCAGCTCATCGGTCTGGCACAGCATCCAGCGACTCGCACCAGCGATCGCGGCGAGCCGATCGCGCTGCTC
>JBMOIL010000010.1:0-26998 GCA_049317345.1 Candidatus Nanopelagicales bacterium | reverse complement strand
TTCAGCGTCGAACCCGGCTTCTACGACGAGGGTCGATGGGGAGCGCGCATCGAGGACATCGTGGCCTGCGGTGCCGATGGCCCGATCATGCTCAACAACCGCCCGCGTGATCTCGTGATCGTGGACTGAGCAGCGCCGTGGAGGTCACCCGTCTGCTGCCGAGCGAGGAGGCCGGCGAGCTCCTCGCCCTGGCACGGGAGATCGCAGCCGCCGAGTTGGCGCCGATTGCCGCCCAGGCCGAAGAGGACGCTCGCTTCCCGCGTGAGGAATTGCGCATCCTTGGGCGAGCCGGATTGCTTTCGCTGCCCTTCTCCGAGGACGTGGGCGGCGGTGGTCAGCCTTACGAGGTCTACCTCCAGGTGCTTGAGGAACTTGCGCGCTCCTGGCTGTCCGTCGGCATCAGCGTGAGCGTGCACGCCCTTGCCTGCTTCCCCCTTGCGACCGCCGGAAACGACGAGCAGATCGCGAAGTGGCTTCCCTGGATGCTCTCGGGGGAGACCCTGGGGGCCTATTGCCTCTCGGAGAGCCACTCGGGTTCGGATGCGGCCGCGCTGTCCACCCGCGCGGAGCTGGACGGCGACGCTTATCGCGTGACCGGGAGCAAGTCCTGGATCACGCACGGCGGAGTCGCAGACTTCTACAGCGTCATGGTGAGGACATCCGACGATGGCGCGCGCGGGATTACCTGCCTGCTTGTCCCGGGTGACTCCCCGGGACTCACGTCCGCCGAGCCTGAGCGCAAGATGGGCGCGAACGCCTCAAGGACCGCCGGCATCCACCTCGATGGCGTGGAGGTCCCTATCGACCAGCGCATCGGCCAGGAGGGGGAAGGCTTCCCGATTGCTCTCGCCGGACTGGACGCGGGCCGCCTGGGGATCGCGGCCTGCGCTGTGGGCCTGGCACAGGCAGCCCTGGACGCGGCGGTGGAGTACGCCGGTCAGCGCGAGCAGTTCGGCCGGGCCATCGGCGAGTTCCAGGGGGTGTCCTTTGGCCTGGCGGATATGGCCGCAGCCGTAGCGGCAGCCCGGGCGCTCTATCTTGACGCCGCTCGCATGCGTGATGCGGGACTTGCCTATGGCTCCCTGGCTGCCATGGCCAAACTCGTGGCCACGGACACTGCAATGCGTGTCACCACCCAGGCGGTTCAGGTGCACGGGGGCTACGGCTACACCCGGGACTTCCCGGTCGAGCGTTACTTCCGCGAGGCAAAGGTGCTCCAGATCGTGGAAGGGACCAATCAGATCCAGCGGATGGTCATCGGACGCTCGCTCCTCACGGGCGCATGACGGTCGGGGACCCATGACAAGCGTGCTGCTTCGGCACGGACACGTGTACTCACCCGAGGATCCCTTCGCGACTGCCATGCTCGTCGTAGGTGGCCGCATCGCGTGGATCGGTGATGATTCGGGCGCACAACTGCATGCCGGTGATGCCGCAGTGGCGGTCGACCTGCGCGGTGCCTGGGTGGCGCCCGCGTTCGTCGATGCACATGTTCACCTGACCTCCACGGGTCTTGCGCTCACCGGTTTCGACCTCGCAGGGGTCGCCAGCCTCGCCGAATTCCTCCACCGACTCCGTGATGCTGCCGCCTCCGGTGCGGGTGTCCTCCTCGGTCACGGCTGGGACGAGACGCACTGGCCCGAGGCGAGGCCACCAACCACCGCTGAGGTCGACTCCTGCGTGGGCGACCGCCCGGCATACCTGTCCCGCGCCGACGCGCACTCGGCCCTGGCATCAACGGCGATGCGCGCTCAGGTGCCTGAAGCGGTCGGGCGGGACGGCTGGTCCCCGGACGGGCCGGTCCTTCGCGCAGCGCACCACGCCGTGCGCGAGGCCGCACTCGGGTCGATCACGCGCGAGCAGCGCGCCCATGCGCAGCGCTCAGCGCTCGACACGGCAGCAGCGAGTGGCATTGCGAGCCTTCATGAGAACGGCGGGCCCGTCATCAGCGGTGCCGATGATTTCCTCGAGGCTCTCGCGCTCGGTCGTGATCCGCACCTCCCAGAGGTGATCGGCTACTGGGGTGAGCTCGCGGGTCAGGATGTCGCGAGGCAGCTTGGTGCCCGCGGGGCTGCGGGGGATCTCTTCGTCGATGGTTCGATCGGCTCCCACACCGCGTGCCTGTCGTCCCCCTATGTCGACGCGGAGCCACCCACCGTGGGTAATGCCTACCTGGGAGAGGACGAAGTAGCGGCACACGTTGCCGCATCCACTCTCGCCGGACAGCAGGCGGGTTTTCACGTCATTGGCGATCAAGCCGCCAGGATCGTGGCTCAGGGACTCGCTACCGCTGCCGCACAGGTGGGAGTGGAGGCGATGCGCGCTGCGCGGCATCGACTCGAGCATCTGGAGATGCCGGATCCGGCGGACCTCGCCCTCCTCGCTGACCTGGGCGTGGTGGCGAGCGTGCAACCCGCCTTCGATGCAGCCTGGGGAGGGGCTGAGGGCATGTACGCACAGCGCCTCGGCGCTGCACGTGCGTCCACACTCAATCCCTTCGCGTCCATGATGGCCCGCGGTGTCGTGCTCGCGTTCGGGTCGGACGCGCCCGCGACTCCGCTCGACCCGTGGGGGTCCGTCCGCGCAGCGGCGTGGCACACACATGCTCCGCACCGCATCAGCGTGAGGGCAGCCTTCGCAGCTCACACGCGAGGCGGACGACGGGCGGCGCGCGACGAGTCGCGCGAGCCCGGGGTCCTGGCGGTAGGAGCACCGGCGACGTACGCCGTGTGGGAGCCCGGTCCCCTAGTGGTCCAGGCACCAGACGGACGCATTGCCGCGTGGAGCACCGATCCTCGGTCGGGCACCCCTCCGCTGCCGGATATGGAGGCCGAACCGCCGCGTTGCTGGCGGACGGTGCGCTCAGGCAACACATTGTTCGACAGCGGAGACCTGGCATGAGTTCAGTCCTGCTCCGTCCGCTCTCGCTGCGACTGCACTGGCGCATCGCCCTGGCGATCGCGTCGGGGGTGATGCTGGCGCTGGCATTCCCGCCGGTGGGCGCCTCGTTGTTCGCACCCCCGGCCGTCGCCGCCTTCGTGATCGCGACCTTTCGCACGACAGCGTGGCGGGGTGCTCTCCTCGGCGCCATCCAGGGAGCGGTGTCCTTCGCGATCCTCCTGCGGTGGATGAGCGTGGTCGGTGGAGATGCCTGGGTGCTTCTCGTCGCGCTGTGCGCCTTCTGGATCGCCCTCGTGGGAGCAGGACAGGCGCTGGTGACGCGCCTGCGTTGGTGGCCACTGTGGGTGGCGTGCGTGTGGGTTCTGCAGGAGGCCCTGCGCGATCGCATTCCGCTTGGCGGCTTCCCCTGGGGACGACTTGCCTTCGCGCAGACGGCGACGTCGCTCACGCCGTGGGCTGCTGTAGCGGGAGCGCCGGCGGTCACCTTCGCCACGGCACTCGCGGGCTCGGTGCTTGCCTTCCTCGTGCTCGCCGCCGTAACGCGCCCAGTGGCCTGGCGCCGGTGGGTCGCGGCCTCGGCGGTTGGCCTCATCGTCATCGGGCTCATCGGCCTCTTCGTGCCACGCCCCGTCGAGGGCCAGGGGTCTCCTGAGACGGCCGTGGCCGCGGTCATCCAAGGGGGAGTGCCCAGCACAGGCCTGACGGTGGCTGACGAGCGCCGCCAAGTCCTCGAGCGCCACCTTGCGCAAACGCTGCGGTTGGCACAGGACGTTGCGTCGGGAGAGGTGCCCCAGCCAGATGTCGTCATCTGGCCGGAGAACGCCGTGGACATCGATCCCTACGCCGATCGGGCGGTGGCCGATGAGCTCACTGCCGCCGCGCGTGCCGTCAATGCGCCGATCCTCGTGGGCGCGATCATTGACGCTCCGGGGGATCCCACGCGCATCGCCAACGTCGGCATCGTGTGGGACCCGGAGACCGGACCATCCGACGTCTATATGAAGACACATCCCGTGCCCTTTGGGGAGTACATCCCGTTCCGCTCCCTCATCGCACCACTGGTCGGCCGACTGGACCGCGTCCCGCGTGACATGGCGCCAGGCAATGACCCGGGGGTCCTGCAAGCCGGTTCGGTGCTGCTCGGCGACGTCATCTGCTTTGAGATCGCCTACGACGAGGTCGTGCACGACGCCGTGACAGGCGGCGGGCGCGTGATCGTGGTCCAGACGAACAACGCAACGTTCGCAGGCCTGGGCCAGCCGGAGCAGCAGGTGGCCATGTCCCGACTGCGGGCGGTCGAACACGGGCGGGCCGTGCTTGTCGCAGCGACCAGCGGGATCAGCGCCGTGATCTCACCCGACGGCGCGGTCGTATCCGAGATCGGTGAAGCCAACGTGGGCTACCTGGTTGAGGTCGTCCCGCTGCGAGACGCGCTCACCGTGGCCGACCGTGTGGGACAGGTGCCGGAGTGGATCCTGGCCGCGATGGGTCTCGCCGCGATGGTGTGGGCAGCGGTACGTCGCCGGGGGGCGGGCAGGGGCTCGTCTGTCGCCCCATAGGCTCGACCTGTGTCCGGAGGCGTCCTCGTCATCATTCCGACGTACAACGAGTCGGAGAGCCTCCCTGGCGTCATCGAGCGCCTGCGCCGTGCCGTGCCCGATGCCGATGTGCTGATCGCCGACGACAACTCACCCGATGGCACCGGACGCCTCGCCGACGCTCTCGCGGCCAAAGACAGCCACATTCATGTCCTGCACCGTGCGGGCAAGGAGGGCTTGGGCAAGGCCTACCTCGCCGGCTTTGCGTGGGGCCTCGAGCGCGGCTACGACGTCCTGGTTGAGATGGACGCCGACGGCTCCCATCGCCCCGAGGAACTGCCGAGGTTGCTTGCGCAGATGCCCCACGCCGATGTGGTGCTCGGGTCTCGGTGGGTGCCCGGTGGCTCGGTCGTCAACTGGCCGGCCTCGCGGCGGCTCCTCTCGCAGGGCGGCAGTCTCTACACCCGTATGGCCCTGGGCATCCCCACGCGCGATGCCACGGGCGGCTACCGCGCCTATCGCGCGAGCGCGCTCGCATCGCTCGACCTAGCGACCGTGGAGTCCAATGGCTACTGCTTCCAGATCGACCTGCTGTGGCGTGCGCTGCAGCGCGGACTCGTCGTGCGCGAGGTCCCCATCACGTTCGTTGAGCGGGAAGCAGGCACTTCGAAGATGAGCAACCGGATCGTCCGCGAAGCGTTGCTCAACGTCACGCGCTGGGGCGCGTCGCATCGCTGGGCCCAGGTGAGCAGACGGTCATGATCAGGCGCCTGGGCTGCGTGCTGCTCATCGCCTACCCCATAGTGGAGATCGCCGTGGCGGTTGCCGTCGCCCAGGTCATCGGCTGGTGGTGGATGCTCGTCCTCGTCGTCGCATGCATCGTGCTGGGGCTTGGTCTCGTGCGCTACGCGTTGAGCGCCACCGGCAGGTCCTTCGGAGTCGCGATCGCTTCCCTGCAGGGCCCGGGGGACCAGGGCATGGTCGCGATCGAGGGAAGCAGCCCAGGAGCGATTGCGCCCCCGGCTCAGACGCTCCTCATCGTCCCGGCCGGGCTGCTCATTGCCCTGCCGGGAATCCTCACCACGATCGCGGGGCTGATCCTGTGGGTCCCGCCCGTGCGCACGCGCATCGCCGCACGCATCGCGAGGGCAGCCCGCAGGCTTGGGCCTCCGGACGTGATGGGCTAGGCGCTCTTGCGGCGCTGGTCCGCGTGCAGAAGCGCTAGACGTTCGTCGAGCAGCTCCTCAAGGTCTCGGATCGTTCGACGCTCCAGGAGCATGTCCCAGTGCGTGCGCACATGGCGCCCGGGCGCTGCATCGGGCCGCGTCGCTTCACGCTGGAGCGCCTCGGCACCGCACCGGCACTGCCACAGGATCGGCATCTCCTCGGCCTCGGTCGAGAACGGCACTGACGTCGCATGCCCACGCGGGCAATCGAAGGTCACCACGACACGATCGGCAAGCACGACATGGTCGTCGTTCTCGAAACTTGTCGCACCCAGTCGTGTGCCTCGCAGGCTGCCCTCGGACATGATGCCTCCCGTTGTCATCAGGGAGCATGCGCTCCCACCGAACTCAACGGTTCAGACGCCACGCGCGTTCCCGGGGTTCCTGGGATTTCGGTCAAGACTTCCCGATCACTCTGTGACCGGAGACCTAAGCGTCCGATTAACGGACAGGGTCCCACTGTGATCGGGCCTCGAGGACAGCCCGCAAGACACTGGGGGAGTCGGTCATGATGCCGTCCACGCCCAGGTCGAGAAGTCGATGCATCTCGGACGCGTCATCCACCGTCCAGACGTCGACGGCGAGGCCCGCGCGGTGCGCACGCGCAAGGAAGCCCGGTTCGACGAGATCGAAGCCGAAGGCGCGCAAGGGGACGTGAAGCCGGTGGGCCCGGGGGAGGCGTGACGTGCGGGCCCTCCATGCGAGAACCTCCCACGGATGTGCGGAGGACTCGGTGCCGGGTGGAAGGAGCCTCCGGGCTTGGATGAGACGTCGTGCGGAGAACGAGCCCACACACACGCGGTCGGATGCGGTGCTGCGCCTGACCGCGTCGGTCAACGCGACAACCGATCCCGCCTCCTTAGCATCGACAGTGAGGTGCGCATCCGGGAACTCCTCGAGGAGTTCCTCCAGACGCAGGGGAGTGGATCCGTCGCTGAGGCGCAGCGACCGCATCTCCTGCCAGGTGCGGTCGCGCACCAGTCCGTGCCCGTCTGTGGTGCGCTCCAGGCGCGCATCGTGATGCACCACGGCGACACCGTCTCGCGTGGGGCGAATATCGGTTTCGAGATACCTGAATCCCAGGGCGGTCGCGTGATGGAAGGCCGCCAGGGAGTTCTCTGGTGATTCGCGACTTCCGCCCCGGTGGGCATATGCCCGGAACGCGCCGGTAGCAAAAGTGCCCATGAGTTCATTGTGCGGGTTGACCGCTGGACCCCGAGCGGGCCCCGAAGACTACGATTCACGCATGCACCGGCGCGCCGCCGATGCGGGAATCGAGGAGCGATGACCACCGATACGAGCATCCCCAACCCCGTGACCTGGCCGGCACACGATCCCAGCACCTGGCGCACGATGCCGGAGGGCTACACCCCGCTCGACCCGGAGCGCATCGAGACGCTCCTCGCGGCCGAGTGGGACCGCTTCGCCGCGACCACTCCCGAGTCCGGGGCGTTGAGCGCGCGATCGCGCCGCACGCTGCCACTCGGAGTGCCGTCGTCCTTCCAGTACTGGGATCCGCACCCTGTCTCGGTGGTGTCGGCCAAGGGGGCCTGGCTCACCGATGTGGATGGGCGCCGCCTTCTCGACCTCTCGATGGGCTTCGGGGCCATGCTCGTGGGGCACCTCAACCCCGCGGTGGTGGCCGCGGTGCAGCGAGCGCTGGAGACGGGCACGCTCTTCGTCACCCCGGCACCCTCCGCGTCGGAGATGGCCGATCGGTTCTGCACGCGCTTCGATCTGGACCAGGTGCGGTTCGCGAACTCGGGCACCGAAGCCGATATGTACGCCGTGCGCGCGGCACGAGCCTTCACCGGTCGCAAGGCCATCATCAAGATCGAGGGCGGATACCACGGGGGATACGACGCACTCTCGGTGTCGGTCAAGCCTGAGCTTGCCGAGGCCGGACCTGAGGACGCCCCTGTGGCCGTGGTCCCCTTCGAGGTAGAGGCAGGGACGGTCTATCCCGTGCCCTACAACAGCCTCGAGCGCCTCGGGCAGCTGCTCGACCAGCACGGTCGTGAGATCGCCGCGGTTGTGATGGAGCCCGTGCCCGAGAACATGGGGATCGTCCTTCCGGATGCGGGCTACCTGGCCGGCGTGCGGGAGCTGTGCGACGCCCACGGGGTGCTCCTGGTGTTCGACGAGGTCAAGACCGGCCTCACGGCGGGCTACGGCGGCGCCGCACAGCGCCTAGGCGTCAAGCCGGATCTCGTGACCCTGGCCAAGAGCATCGGCGGCGGCCTTCCGCTCGCGGCCTTTGGCGGGCGAGCCGAGGTCATGGCCACGGTCGTCGATGGACGCATGGCCCACTTCGGCACCTACAACGGCAACCCGCTCGTCATGGCTGCCGCGGCTGCCGTCGACGAGGTGTGCACGCGCCAGGCGCTGGCCGCCGCTGAGGAGGTCAATGACAAGGCCCTCGAGGACGCCGACCGGATCATCCGCGAGTACGACCTCCCGGCCCACACGGTGGGCTTCGGGGTCAAGGGCGCCATCACGTGGTCACCGACACCCGTGCGGACCTACCGCGACTACAAGCGCACCGACTTCGCCGCGGCCGAACTCAGTTGGCTGTGGGGCGTCAACCGCGGTGTGCTCACGCCGCCGGGACTCGACGAGCAGTGGCTGGTGTCGCTGGCCCATACCGATGAGGACATGGCCGTCCTCACGGACGAATTCGAGGACCTGGCCAAGGCCCTGCGGAGTTGACGAAGTCGCCCGGGCTGAGTGGGCGGTTCGAGTTCACTTCACCTGGACGAAGGAGCATGACGTGGGATCGCTTCTTTGCCTGAAGCCCAATCTGCCCACGGCGGCTCTGTTGGCTGTGCTGGCGCTGGTCAGCTGCGGGCCCGCCAGCACCTCGGATGAGCGAGTGCCCTCGGATCGTCCCAGCACGATCCGCCCGCTGCTCGGCGTGAATGGGGGGCCGACTCCTTTCCAGCCCGGTCTGTACCCGGATTTCGTCGACACCACCAAGCAGTTCCAAGCGCTTGGTGTCAACGCCATCCGCATGGAGGATTACTTCGGGCCCGGCGATATCACGTGCATGTTCCCCGATCCCGCCGCGGATCCAGCCGATGAATCGAACTATGACTTCGCCGCGACTGATGCTGTGTTCCAGGCCGTCGTTGATGGCAACTTCAGACCGATGTTGCGGCTGGGCCAGAGTTGGAAGGCCGGCGAAGCCACGAATGCTTACGACGTAGAACAGCCCACGGGCGGGATGTTTCCCGACAAACCGACGGCATACCCAGGCTGTGAATTCTGGGCCGATGGCTTGGCGGCCGGTGTCAAGACGGCCGGTCCTGAACTCTGGAATCGCATTGTGAGCCGCTATAGCGACGCTTCGCGTTGGGGGAGTAATCCCTTGGACAACGGGTGGGTGGAGATTTGGAACGAACCTAATATTCCCGGCACCACGCTGTACTGGGACGCTGAGCCGGAGGCGTTCTACGAGTTCTTCGCAACCACCGCGACGTCTTTGGCCACGGAGTTCCCAGACCTGACCTTTGGCGGTCCGGCCTCGCACGGCGCCGGGTGCACGACCCCCGAGGGTCGCCAGTGGGTTCAGGAATTCCTGGCCTATCAGGCAGATCACGACGTCTCGCTCGACTTCTTCAGCTGGCATTGGTACGGCGCGAACATCGATGAGCTTCGCGGCTGCTACGAATTCTTCGCGGATGCCCTTGACCAGCATGGCTACGGCGGAACGCCTCAGATCGTCACCGAGTACAACACCGACGCTGTCTCATGCGCGGGCGCGGGCTCCACATGCCACCCTCATGGCGAGGTCTCCGGTGGGGCTTTGGCGACCGTGGCCTGGATTGAAATGCAGTCGTGGCCGGACCTCGAGGGAGTCTTCTTCTACCGAGGCGCCGATGGGCCCTTCATCCCGAACAGTGAGTTGACGATGCCCATCGTTGACGGCGCTCCGTGCCCGGGGCTGGGGTGCGACTCCCTTGGGGGCAGCGGATTCGGACTGCTGTACGGCGATGGGACCCGCAAGCCCCAGGGCGCGGCTTTCGCTCTCTGGAGCATGCTGGCCGGGTGGGAGGTGGTGGACCTCGCAGCCCCGTCGCTATTCGTCTCCGAGGTCGCCGGAGTCAGTCTCAGTGACGCAGGCGCACTGCTGGCCGGTGGCCTGCCCACCCTGGGCGTGTTGGCCGGCCGCAACGATGCGGGCCAGACCAGACTCCTGGTGGCAAATCCGCAGAACGTCCCCGTCACCGCCGACATCGCAGGCCTGCTGGCAACAGGCGGCGTGGATTCAGGAGAAGATACTCGTGTGACCGTCACGTCCCTCAGTCCAGGCGCTACCGACCTCATCAGCACGAGCACGGCGGATTTCAGTTCGCTGGGAAGCGCCGAACTCGCGCCCTTCGGCGTGCTGGTCTTTGAGGTTCCTCGGTAGCGGTTAAATCCGATAACGTACATTATGTCAGATACCGTGAAGGGGAACTCCCCTCGCGTGGCGGTCTTCGACATCGATGGCGTGCTCGCCGACGTTCGCCATCGGCTCCACCACATCGAATCGGGACGCCGCGACTGGGATGGGTTCTTCGCCTCTGCGCCGGAGGATCCTGTCTTGGCTGACGGTTGCCAGGCAGTACGCCAGGCCGTCGAGTCTGGACTGACGCTCATCTACCTCACCGGGCGTCCCGAGCGCTGTCGTGTGGACACCGTCCAATGGCTGAGCGCGCACGGCCTGCCCGAAGGTGAACTGATCATGCGGCGGGACTCCGATCGCCGTCCCGCCCGGGTGCTCAAGGTGGAAGCTCTCCGCAGGATCGCTTCCCAAGCCCCCGTGGCCTACCTCGTAGACGACGACCTGCAGGTGGTGGCCGCCGCTGCGGACGCGGGGTTTGCGGTGCGGCTGGCGGACTGGGTGCCCCGGCAGGATCCCCTCACGCAGGCCCAGGAAACGCTGGGCCGCACCTAGCCTGCGGAGCCCTCATGGACCAAGGGTCGGCTAGCTCGTGGGCTTGCGTGCCCGAAGGGCGCTGAGCTGGAGGTCCAGATCGTGGAGCGCCGGCCGGATCACCGCGTCGGGGGTGCCCCCCTCGCGCAGGCGCAGGAGCTCATCCTGCTGCGCGCGCAGCACGGCCATCTCGAGCCGATAGGCGTCACCGAGCGGTGCGGGAGCCGGTGATCCTCCCCCGGCGGACTCGAGGTCCGCGGTGAGCCTGCGTCGAATGGCGTCCTCCAGCCCCGGGGGAAGCGACTCGCGCGCACCGGCGGCATCGCGAAGCGCCTCGTCGAGCGCATCCAGCCCGCGCGTCGCCACGGCCACCCGCACCGCTCGCCGATCGTCGTCGAGATCCTGCGGGGTGATGCGCATGGCGCGTGCCACGAATCCCAGGGTCGGAGACAGCGCGAGTGTGACGCCGATGACCACGAAGGTCGTCGCCTGGAGCAGCCGGCTGTCATCCGCGGCGGCTTCGACCCCCACGCCCAGAGGAAGCGAGAAGGCGGCGAGCCCCGATACCGGCCCCCGAGCTCCAGCCCACGCGAGCACGATGGCTTCACGCGGACCGATGTGTGCCTCTCCCTTACCGGAGACGAAGCTGTAGCCCGTCACGAAGATCAATCGACTCAGGACGAGCACAGCCACCACGGCGAGCACGAGGATGGGAAGGATCCTGAGGTCCTCGCTGGGCAGTGCCATGACGGTCTCGGGTAGTTCAAGGCCCACGAGGAAGAAGGCGGCGGCCGTCAGGATGAGCGTGATCTGCTTCCAGATGGCCACAGATGATCGGCGGCCTTCGAATCGCCTATGCGTCAGCATGGTGTTGGCGATGATGAGTGCCGCGGCGACGACAGCGAGGATGCCGGAGCCTTCGACGGTCTCCGCCACGAGGTACACCGGAATGGGTGTGAGCAGGACGAACGCATTCACGACCGTCTGATCGGGGTCGCGTCGAATCAACCATGCCACGGCAAGTCCGGCGGCTACGCCGACGATGAGTCCGCCCACGATCGACTGCAGAAGGATGAGGGCGAACTCTCCACCGGAGACGGTGCCCGTCGCTGCGGCAGCGAGGGCTACGCGCAGGAGCGTGAGGCCGGTCCCGTCATTGACGAGACTCTCCCCTTCGAGAATCGTCACCACCCGGCGCGGGAGAGCGACCCTGCGCGCGATAGCCGCTACGGCCACCGCGTCGGTCGGTGAAAGGATCGCCCCCAGGGCGAAGGCGAGCGACAGCGGGATGCCGGGCACGAGGGCGGCCGCGACGGCGCCCACGGCCAGCGAGGTGACCAGGACCAGTCCCACGGCGAGCGCGAAGATCGGCCTGCGGAACCTCCTGAAGTCGACGTACGAAGTCGAAAGTGCCTCTCCGAATACGAGCGGCGCCAGGATGAGTAGGAAGATCTGACCCGCTTCCTGCGGTGCCGACGGGCCGAAGGGAAGGAGCCCGAACGCCATCCCCGCGACGAGCACCGGGATGGCGATCCCCCAGCCGCGCGAGCGTGCGAAGGCTGCGACCCCGAGGGCAATGACCAGGCCCGCGAGCAGCCCTTCCGAGAGATCGACCACACCCGCAGGCTAGCGGTCTCCCCCCTACGACATCGTGTGCGCGAGCTCACTGGGCGCGGGGCACGCGCAGACGAGGTTGCGGTCGCCGTAGGCGCCATCGATGCGTCGCACGGGTGGCCAGTACTTGGTCGAGGCCTGCACGCCGGGCGGGTAGGCCGCGGTGCGTCGGTCGTAGGCATGGTCCCAGTCGCCCACGAGGCACTCCGCGGTGTGCGGCGCGTGGTGCAGCGGGTTGTCATCCGCAGGCCACTCCCCCGACTCCACCCGGGCGATCTCGTCTCGGATGGCGAGCATCGCATCGCAGAAGCGATCGAGTTCGGCGAGGCTCTCGCTCTCCGTCGGCTCGACCATGAGCGTGCCCGCCACCGGGAAGGACATGGTCGGGGCATGGAAGCCGTAGTCGATCAGGCGCTTGGCAACGTCGTCGACACTGACGCCACTCGACTTGGTGATGGGTCGCAGGTCGAGGATGCACTCATGGGCGACACGTCCGTGAGCACCCGTGTAAAGGATCGGGTACGCGTCTGCGAGGCGTGCGGCAATGTAGTTGGCGGCCAGGATCGCCACTGCTGTCGCCTTCGTAATGCCTTCGGATCCCATCATGCGCAGGTAGGCATACGGGATGGGCAGGATGCCGGCCGAGCCCCACGGCGCTCCGCTCACAGGACCGACGACGGGCACCGCGGGCCCCGCCTCAGGGCGCAGGGGGTGAGAGGGCAGGAAGGGCGCAAGGTGGGCACGTACGCCAATCGGGCCGACGCCCGGTCCGCCTCCACCATGCGGGATGCAGAAGGTCTTGTGGAGGTTGAGGTGGGATACGTCAGATCCGAAGCGGCCGGGCTTCGCCAAGCCGACAAGGGCATTGAGATTGGCCCCGTCCACGTAGACCTGTCCCCCGGCGTCGTGGACCATCGCGCAGATGTCACCCACCGCCTCCTCGAAGACGCCGTGCGTGGATGGGTACGTGATCATCAGTGCTGCCAGTCGGTCACCGTGCTCGGCGATCTTGGCCTTCAGATCGTCTACGTCTACGTTGCCGTGCTCGTCGCAGCCGATCACGACCACGCGCATACCGACCATGACGGCACTCGCTGCGTTGGTGCCGTGCGCACTGCTGGGGATCAGGCAGATGTCGCGCTGAACGTCGCCGCGAGAGTGGTGGTAGGCCCGAACAGCGAGCAGGCCTGCGAATTCGCCCTGGCTACCGGCGTTGGGTTGGAGACTCACGGCGTCGTAGCCGGTGACCTCACAGAGCATGCGCTCGAGGCTCTGGATGAGAGCGACGTATCCCTTGGCCTGGTCGAGTGGTGCGAAGGGGTGAATGCCCGCGAACCCCGGCCACGTGATGGGCTCCATTTCCGTGGTCGCATTGAGTTTCATGGTGCATGACCCCAGAGGAATCATCGTCCGGTCGAGAGCAAGATCGCGGTCGGAGAGTCGCCGCAGGTAACGCAGCATCTCGGTCTCGCTTCGGTGGTCGTGGAAGATCGGATGGCTCAGGAAGGGTGAGGTGCGCCGTAGTCCGTCGGGAAGACCTTCAGTCGCCGCATCGTGGACGGGAGGCACGAGTTGCGCCCCGAAAGCGGCGAGCACCCGCGTGAGGTCCGCCTCGTTCGTCGTCTCATCGACCGTGATGCCCACGGTGTCGGCGTCGATCCTGCGGAGGTTCACACCCTGGGTGCGCGCGGCAGCCAGAGTGTCATCGGCACCCCCGGGCACGCGGACACTCAGGGTGTCGAAGAACACCGAGTCGACGACGTCGTATCCCGCACCGGTGAGGGACGCGGACAGGCGTAGGGCATGACCCCGCACGCGTGACGCGATTCCCCGCAGTCCCTCAGGGCCGTGATAAGCGGCGTACATCGCCGCCACGACCGCGAGGAGGACCTGCGCGGTGCAGATGTTGCTCGTCGCACGCTCGCGACGGATGTGCTGCTCCCGCGTCTGAAGCGCCAGCCGGTAGGCAGGTGAACCCTCCGCATCGACCGACACGCCCACGAGGCGACCGGGTAGCGAACGCTCCAAGCCTGCGCGCACGCTCATGAAGCCGGCGTGGGGGCCTCCGAAGCCCATCGGGACCCCGAAGCGCTGAGCGGACCCGACACACACATCGGCACCCATCTCCCCGGGCGGTGTAAGGAGTGTGAGCGCGAGCAGATCACTGGCCACCACCGTGCCGGCTCCCTGCTCGCGAGCCGAGGCAAGGATGTCGCGGATGTCGTCGACCTGCCCGGACGAGCCCGGGTAGGAGACGAGCACGCCGAAGGTGTCGTCCGACAGTGCAGCGATGAGCCCGGATCGCGGTGCGGTGCGCACGTCGATGCCGAGCGGCTCCGCGCGTGTGCGGATGACCGCGATCGTCTGCGGATGAGTGTCCTCGTCCACAAGGAAGACCGAGCCGTCGTACGACCGATGGAGCAGGCCCATCCCCTCCCCCGCGGCCGTGGGCTCATCGAGCAGCGAAGCGGGGGCGATCGGAAGGGCGGTGAGGTCCTCGACCACGGTCTGGAAGGCAAGCAGCGCTTCCAGGCGGCCCTGGCTGATCTCCGGTTGGTAGGGGGTGTAGGCCGTGTACCAGGCAGGACTCTCGATCACGTTGCGGCGGATGACCGGCGGCGTGATGCAGTCCGGGTAGCCCAGGCCGATCATCGATGTGAGCGGACGGTTGGCCTCGGAGAGAGAGGTCAACTCGGCGGCCATGGTCTGCTCATCGAGGGGCGTGTCGAGCGCAAGCCCCTCTCGCCAACGAATGCTCTCTGGGACTACGTCATCGAGAAGGGACTCCAGGGACTGGTAGCCCACCTGCTCGAGCATCCACGCGATATCGCGCTGCCGCGGACCGATGTGGCGATGGGCGAAGGATGTGATCTGGTCTGCTTCGAACTGACCTGTCATGGCGTCTCCCGGCAAATCGGCGGAAGGGTGCACGGTGTGCACCCCACCCCCTCTGGTCCCGCGGATGACCGCGACCTGAGAGCTTCGCCGACGTGCAGCAAACGCACGCGCGACTTGCACCGTCGGTGGGGTGGCGAGCCACCCTCTCTCCAGAGTTGCCTTCCCGGCGCGGTTCGGGTGCCTGAGAGTTTCCGGGGCGGTTGCTCCTTCGGCGCCCGGGTTTCCCCGGGGCTCTCCCGTGCCAGGTCGATCAGCGACTCGACCCTAGCGCACACATGGGCGCAGAGGTGTCAGCCGGCTGTGCGACGAGCCGCGCGGCGGGCTGAGAGTTCGTCGTCCGCACTTCGCGGGCTGGTCGCATCACCTTCGGCCGGCTCGCCGGGGAGGCTGGCCAACTGACCCTCGACCTCCTGCCAGACGCGGCCCACTGCGATGCCGAAGACGCCCTGTCCCCCGCGGACCAGATCGATGACCTCATCTTCGCTGCGGCACTCGTAAATCGAGGCTCCGTCGCTCATCAGCGTGATTCTCGAGAGGTCATCTCCCCCGCGCTGCTCCAGGTGAGCGACAGCGGTGCGGATGTTCGCAAGGGAGACGCCGGTGTCGATCAGCCTCTTGACGATGCGCAGCACGAGGATGTCTCGAAAGGCGTAGAGACGCTGGGTGCCGGAGCCGCTCGCGGGGCGGATACTCGGTTCGACCAGTCCGGTGCGCGCCCAGTAATCGAGTTGGCGGTAGGTGATCCCCGCGGCCGCGCAAGCGACGGGGCCGCGGTAGCCGAGGTACAGCGCCGCTGACTGGAGGGACTCCTCGGGAAACAGTGAGGGCTGGTCGACCGTGAGGGGGACGGCTACCGGGGGCAGGGACTCTTCGGTCAGGCGCATCGTCGCTGTCCACCGCCTTCTCGATCCGGGCGAACCCGGGCTTCACGACTGGGTGCCCTCCAGGAGGGCGGAATGCAACGTTAGGCCTCACCGGCCCCATGGTCAACGCGACCCGCCGGAGTGGGCAGCACGCGGCTAAGAATCGGCGCCGAAGTCCTCAGGGGTCACCTGATCGAGGAACTCCCTGAAGCGCTCGACCTCGTCCTCCTCCTCGTCCGGGATGATGACGCCCGCCTCGTCGAGGACGGCGTCATCCACCTCAATGGGACTAGACATGCGCAGGGCGAGGGCGATGGCGTCGGACGGGCGTGCGCTCACGACTACACCCTCGCTGAGGTGCAATTCGGCGAAGAACACCCCGTCCTCCAAACGTGTGATGCGCACCTCGGTGAGGGAGCGATCCAGTGCGTCGATCACGTCCCTGAGCAGGTCATGCGTGAGCGGACGGGGAGGCACGACACCCTGCTGGACGTAGGCGATGGCAGTCGCCTCCGTCGCGCCGATCCAGATGGGAAGGTAGCGATCGCCCTCGACCTCGCGCAGAAGCACGATGGGCTGGTTGGAGGGCATCTCCACCCGCACGCCCAGCACCTCTACTCGCTTCATGCGTCGAGACTAGACGACCGCTGCCGCACCAGCGCCACGTGGAGGTCCAGGAGGAGGGCAAGAAGCTGCGAGGTGAGCTCTCGCTCCTCGAGGGTGGAGGCACTTCCCCGACGCGGTGCGAGTGCCTGCTGGACAAGCCCCACCTCTCGGTCCGCGGCCACCCGGAAGGACCGCAGATGGCGAGGTTCGATCCCGTACTCCTGCAGGCGCACCACCAGCCGGCAGATGTCCACGGCTCCGCTATCCATCTCAGTGACGAGTCCGTGCGCGGTCAAGTCCTTCAGCGTCGCGGCGTCTACTCCCCCGCGCTGCGCGACCTCTGCTGCGGTCATCCGGCGAGGACGCGGGATGCGCAGGCGAGCGGCGGGCACAGCGCTGACATCGCTGGTGGATGTGTCCGGCAGTGCGAGGCGCTCGACGATCACCGAAAGAGGCAAGAACTCATCGCGCTGCATACGCAGGATCCGACGCAGACGCTCGACGTCAGCATCGGTGTAGCGGCGGCTTCCGCGGGCCGTGCGCATAGGCTCCAGCAGGCCCTCAGCCTCGAGATAGCGAACCTTCGATGCCGTGAGGTCAGGGAACTCCTCAGCGAGTTCGGTGACGACCGCGCCGATAGGGCGCATGGCGCTCACGACGTGGTCCCGGTGTCCCCTCCGACGAGGTAGGCGAAGCGGTACTTGCCGATCTGCACCTCGTCGCCCGGTGCGAGCGCGACCTCCTCGATGCGCTGCCGATTGACGTAGGTGCCGTTGAGGCTTCCCACATCGCGCAGGATCCAGCCACCTGTCATCCGACGGAGCTCGGCGTGTTGGCGACTCACCGTGACGTCATCCAGGAACAGGTCGGAGTCAGGCTCACGTCCTGCCGTCACCACGTCGCCCACGAGCAGGTAGGAAGCGCCCTCGCCCATGCCTCGTTGAACGACGAGCACGGCCTCACCGGGCCCGAGATTGGGGGCGACACCGGATCCCACCGCAGGGAGCGAGCCGCTGGAGCCTGGGCCGCCGATGCCCACAGAGGTCACGTCGTGGGAGCCCGACAGGGACGGCTTGGCCGACCCGCCGGGCCTGACGGGAGCTCCACACACCCGGCAGAAGCGATCGCCGGGGTCGACAGGATGGTCGCAGCCGCTCATATCAGGTCATTCGCCGATGAGGGCGCGGTAGGCGGCAGCGTCCAGTGTTGCCTCGGGATCTCCTGAGACGCGCACCTCCACCATCCATCCGTCGCCGTAGGGCTGGGTGTTGACCGTCTCCGGTGAGTCAGACAGCGCCATATTGACCGCCACGACGTCACCGCTCACGGGTGCGTAGATCTCGCTCACACTCTTGGTGGACTCCACCTCGCCGCACGGCTGGCCGGCGGTGAGGGACTGCCCCACCTTCGGCAGATCGACGAAGACGATGTCGCCGAGGGAATCCTGGGCGTAGTCGGTGATCCCGAAACGCACCGTGCCTTCACCACTGGCCGAGATCCACTCGTGTTCGGCAGTGAACCGAAGCTCCTCGGGTACCAGCGTCATCTCGTCCCCTTCGTTGCTGCTATGCCGACGTACGGGTCGGCACTGTCACGAACCTAGTCCCCCAGGACTGCCGCATCAAGCACGGCTGGCCACTCTGGTCCGTCCGGCCCCGCGGCTCAAGTTGTCACACGAAGGACACGCCGCGCCTGGTCCAGATACAGCGCGGCTGCGTACCAGTACAGCGCGGTCCCCCAGATGACAAAGGCCCATCCCAGGGCGCCCAGAATCTGCTCCCAAGCGGCGGGTCCCGCTCCGACAAGGACAAACGGGAACCCCCAGTAGAGGGCGAATGTGGCTGCCTTGCCCAGGTAATGCACGGGCAGCGCCAGAAGACCGCGCCGCCTGAGGGCGGGCACGAGGGCGAGCAAGAGCACCTCGCGGGCAGCGAGGAGTGCGACGAGCCACCACGGCACCAGATCGCGTAGTGCGAGGCCGATGAGCGTTGCTGCAATCGTGAGTCGATCCACCAGCGGGTCCAGAAGCCGGCCGAGCCGAGTCGTCTGCCCGGTGCGGCGAGCGATGGCCCCATCGGCCCAATCGGTGATACCGGAAACGGCCAGGACAGCTACGCCAGCGAGGTCCGCACGCAGATCCAGCACGAGCCAGAGGAAGAGTGGGATGAGGGCCAGGCGTACCAGGCTGAGCACGTTGGGGATCGTGAGCACGCGATCCTCGGGCGCGGTCACCGCGGTTGCCTCCTGCGCCCCACAATCATCCATCCGCCAAGCAGGACCAGCAGGAGTCCGCCGACGCTTGCGGCCGCGGAGGTCACTGCAGCCGATTGGAGAGCGGTGCCGGCGCCCGGGAGTCGGTATTCCAAGCGCAGTGCCGCTTCCGGCGCCGGCGCCGCATCCGCGCGCATAAGGACGAGGGTGAGCCCGTTGAGGGCATCCGCGGGGATGGTCGGTGCAGGTCCCGACTGGGCGGCTACCCACACGTCCTGCTCCTGTGGCGGGGTGGCCGGAGCGCCGTCGCCCGGCACGGACACGGACTGCCACTCGCCGGCCGAACTCACCGCCACGGTGTACGGCGTTCCATCGAGGTAGTCATTCACTGAGTCCACAGGTGCGACACCGAGGAAGACGTCGCCCGAGGCTGGGGTTGCGACGAGCACGACCTCGCCGAACTCCGTCGCGAGAGCGGGAAGATCGGTGCCCGCAAGTGCCAACACATCCGATACCCAATCGGGTGGCTCCGGGGTGGCAAGGCGTGCGGTGACGCCGTCAACGACAACAGCCACGTCGGAAGGAGCAGCACGGAGGTCGCCGAGAGGCTTCGTCACGGTGCCCGATTTGCCCACGCTCGCCTCGACGGTTGCCGCAGCAAGGGCCGCGGGAACGCCGGACACCAGAAGGAGCGCACCCACTGTCGTGGCAACTACCCCGGCAGAGATACGAATGGCGCCCCAGACGCTTGTACGCGCTGCGTGAATGGGCGCCGTACTCATGCCCCTGGTGCCACCGTCAGGATCCCGAGGCACATCTCATCGGTGGTCCCCTCACCCCACGTGATGTAGCGCGGATCAGTTCCCTCGAGGGCGGGGAGCTGGCTGCGTAGCTTGGCATCGTGGGTGCAGGTGACGGTCAGGGTGTCACCCGCATCGAGGGGGAACGGCTTGGAGAGTGGGCGCGCACCCTGGTTGTCGAAGTCCCATGTCTCGATATCAAGCAGGACCTCCTCGCGCGGGGTCCCGGCGTTCGCGACGATGGAAATCTCGCGACCAAGCAGGTGCATGTGACCAGCAGACGCATACACGGTGACGGGATTCTCAACCGAGTGGGTGCACGACTGTGTCGCAGAGGCTCGAGGCTCGACCAGATCGCCGTCGCAGATCAATTGCAGTCCCCAGATAGTGCGCAAGGATTCGCCACCGAAGCGCTCGATGGTGTCTTCGACCGCGGTGTCGCGGTCGCACAACGGGCCGCTTTCCTCGGGCAGGCAGGGCAACTCAACGGGCGCGGGGAGCAGCATGGTTTCGAGTGGGCGCAGGTCAGAATCACCGGGAACTGTGCGCAGGCGCACGAATGTGTTGTCGGGCCCCTGACCCGCGAGAAGGTTGTAGTGCACCTGCAGGATGACGCTGCTGCCCTTCTCGAGGAAGACACCCGTGCCCTCGGGGTAGCGAGCCTCGCGTCCGCCGGGTGCCCAAGCAGCCAGCCACGGTGCCGAGTCCAAAGATCGCACCGCGTTGCCGCCAGTAGACGGCAGGTCAGGACCGCCGAAGCAGCTCCAGCCCTGTCCCTCAGTCTCGGCGTCGCGCTGCTGCGCGGCCGGGATCTGCTGCTCCCTGACGCGATACAGGATCGCGTGATGGACCACGGCAGCGTTATCGGGCACGAAGCGCACGCCCGTGATGAATCGGTCCTCGGGAACGCCGGTGTCGAGCAGGAAGCAGCGGTAGTCGTCCGTCGCCGTGCCGTCACTGGAAGGGGTGTACGGCTCGACGAGACCCACCGTCACCATGCCGTCGGCGTCGATGCCTCCCCCACCCGCGGTTGCCGGCGCCCCACCCGATGGCTCTGCCGAGGCTGGGGTCGAGGCTGGACTCGTCGCCTCAGGGCTCGGGCCTGCGCCGGGCAGTGCACTACAGCCGGCCAGAAGCGCGAAGGCCGCTAGAGCGGCGGCGGTGGATGCGAGGAGACGCGGCATGGCCACATGCTACGGGTTCCGCCTGCTCTGAGCGCGCGCATAGCAGGCGACCGCCGTGGCGGCCGCCACATTGAGCGAGTCGTCAGCGGTTGACATGGGGATCCGGGCCTGCCGCCAGGAGGATGCGAGGGCCACGGCGCTCAGCCCCGGCCCCTCCGACCCCACCATGAGTGCCACGGGCGCCGAGGACGCATCCGCCAGGGCCACCTCGATGGTGTCGGTCGCGTCCGGTGTGAGGGCGACCACGAGTCGCCTCTGGGCGAGTGCGGCGAGCGTGGCGGGCCACGCTTCGCTTCGCGCGAACCGACACCGAAGCACCGCGCCCATGGAGGACTTGACCGCTCGGCGATACAGGGGGTCGGCGCAACCGGGCGAGAGGATTACGTCGTTGATGCCCTGGACCACAGCCGATCGGATCGCGAGGCCGACATTCGTCGGATCGACGAGATCCTCGAGGACGAGTACGTCGCTCTCGGATCGGAGCACCTCGGCCACGTCGATGGTGTCGGGGCGCGTCACAACCGCGAGGGCGCCGCGATGGACTCGATAGCCGGTGATGTCCTGAAGGAGACCCTCGTCGGCGACGAGCACATCCACATCCGTTGCCGCGAGTGCCGACTCCAGGCGCTCCAGCCAGCGCCGAGAGGTGAGCACGGAGTGGAAGCGCATACCGAGAGTGGCGCAGCGTTCGATGATGAGGTGACCTTCGGCCATGAACACGCCACGCTCGGGCTCCACGCGTTGACGTAGGTCCATGTCCGTGAGGCTGAGGTATTCCACCACGCGCGGGTCGTCCACCACGGTGACGTCGACAGGATCGATTCTCACGGAGCCTCCGAGCCCCGGGCTGCTTCCTGGGCAAGCAACTCCTCGCGATCCGATAGGCGTGCCCATCCGCGAACCGCCTGAGCCATGCGGGGATGACGGGCCCAGCTCTCCTCGTGCCGGGCGATCAGTGCCCAGTAGCCCGCTGTCACCGGACAGGCCTGCGGACCGACGCGTCGGTCCGGTCGGTAAGCGCAGCCCTGGCAGAAGTCGGTCATGCGCTTGATGTAGGCACCCCCCGCGGCGTAGGGCTTCGAGGCCATTCGCCCACCATCAGCATGCAGGGCCATACCGATGACATTCGCGGCCATGACCCACGGGTAGGCGTCGACGTAATGTGCGGTGAACCACTCCGTCACCTCGCGCGGGTCGTAGCCGTGCTGAAGTGCCCAGTTGCCCAGCACCATGAGCCTCAGGATGTGGTGGTTCCAGCCACGGTCGCGGACCTCCCCCAGGGCCGTCGCCAGGCAGCGGGCATTTACGGCTTCTGCGTCGAGATCGCGGAACCATGCGGGCAGCGGCTCGTGGGCATCGAGCGCATTGGAGTTCGCGACGTAGTCCGGCCCGAAGTGCCAGTAGAGGTGCCAGACGAAGTCGCGCCACCCCATGACCTGCCGGACGAACCCCTCCGCGCTGGCGAGGGGGACGGCACCGCTCGACCACGCCTCGACGACCCTGTCGATGACCTCAAGGGGGTCCAGTAGTCCCATATTCATTGGGGCCGACAGGAGCGAGTGGGCCATGCTCCAATCTCCGACGAGTGCAGCGTCCTCGTACGGACCGAATGCGCCGAGGCGGTGCTCAATGAAGTCATCGAGCACCGTCAGTGCCTCTGCACGAGTGGCGGCGAACCTCCTGGGGCCGTCGACACCGGCAAACTCGATGCCTTCGCTCTCCCATCGGTCAAGGTCGTCGCGCACCTGCGCATCGATGTCATCCTCGGTCGGCCACACGGGCTCGGGGAGGCCCAGCGTTAGGGCACCCCGCGGCGGTGGGAGACGGTTGTCGGCATCGAAGTTCCAGCGACCCCCTTCAGGCTCGTTCCCGGCCATGAGGATTCCTGTACGACGGCGAGCCTCGCGGTAGAAATCCTCCTGGCGTAGCTGTCGACGCCCGCTCGCCCACTGAGCGAAGTCTGACTGGGATGTGACGAACCCACGGGCGGGCAGGAATGGGACACCGGCCTCGCGGACGAGTTGCCGTGCCGCGAAGGACGTTGGATCGACCACGCTGAGTGGCTCGCCGGCGGACGCGACTGCCGTCCGGTATCCCTCGGCCTGGATATAGACGCATCGTGGCCCGAGTTCAGCCGCGCGATGCCGCAAGGCTGACAGCACCAGGTGCGCCTTGGCCCGGTGATAGCGACGCCTTCGGAACGCCGCCCTGGACTCGATAAGGAGCACTGACTCGACTCCGTCATCCCCCGGTGACTCATCGGGGCCTAGGAAGTGCGGACCCAATTGATCTGCGAAGAGCCATCGACGCGTCATGGGATGGCTCGCGCCGCCCAACGGCCGTCGCGTCGGTGCACCTCGAGCGGTATGCCGTACGTCGCCGATAGCGCCTCGTTGGTGAGGACATCGGTCACGCTGCCCTGGGCCACGGGTGTGCCGCCCCTGAGCAGGAGCGCGTGGGTGATCCCGGGGGGGATCTCCTCGACGTGGTGGGTGACCAGCACGGTCGTCGGGGCGGCGGGATCACTGGCCATATCGCCGAGGCGTCGGACGAGCTGCTCGCGTCCGCCAAGATCGAGGCCTGCAGCAGGCTCGTCCAGGAGGAGAATCTCAGGATCGCTCATGAGGGCGCGGGCGATCAGGGCGCGCTTGCGTTCACCGTCTGAGAGCGTCCCGAAACGCCGCTCCGCCAACTCTGTGACACCCAGCAGGCGCAGCAGACGGTCCGCGCGGCGGACATCGGCGTCGTCGTACTGCTCGCGCCAGCGACCGGTGATGCCCCACGAGGCGGTCATCACGACGTCGCGGACCCTCTCGCGCGGGGGAATCGCATCGGTGAGCCCAGCCCCCACGAGCCCGATCTGCGGTCGCAGATCGAAGACATCGGTCATGCCGAGGGTCTCGCCGAGGATCGTCACCGTGCCCGTTGTCGGATGCGCTCGGGTGGACGCCAGCGACAGGAGGGTCGACTTGCCTGCCCCATTGGGTCCAAGCAGCACCCAGCGCTCATCCGCACGCACGGTCCAGGTGATGTCGGAGAGGATCCATGACGGGCCGCGCCGTACGCCGACGGACTCAAGAGCGAGTACGACGGTCACGACGACAACCTAGCCGGATAGCGTCGGTCCATGGTCGTCGCATCCCTGGGTGTCTCGTCTCCCGCATGGCGTGCGGCACGGGCGGCGGCCACGATCGGATCTCTGCTGCGCGGTGAGGCGCCTGCTGACGATGCCCTCGCCGCCATGGGCCCACTCGGTGAGGCTCCCGGAGGCTGGTGGGACGTGTTCGGAGACGCACGGCGTGCCGGCGGCGTGACACTCCTGCTGCCCCGGTTTGGCGATCCCCGCGGCCTCGTATTGCCGCGCGACGTGTCAGCCGAGGCGGCACTCGGCTGGGATGGAGCCCAGGGCGGCACGTGGTTGATTCCCTCCGACAAGCTCGGGTGGCGGGTCGCCTCGGCTCCAAGGCTCGGACGCACTCCCCCCGATGAGGAGGAGGCCTTACGCGCTCTGCGTCGTGCTGTCGTTGAGGCCGCGCATGCCGTGGACGTCCTGGACGTCGTCGAGCATGGCGGACATGCGGAAGGGCGCCAGGATCTAGAGCGCGCGGTCGACGCCTGGGTCCTTGGGCCTCCCGCGCTGTCGCCGGCGTCGCGCCACCTCGCCTCGCTCGGCCTACGCATTCTCTTCGCTCTCGACAGCGCACGCAGCCTCGTTGACACGGGACCTCTTGAGTCGGCAGCAAGGAACGCGGTCGAGTCCGCATTCACCACGGTGATGGCGGCCCGTTAGGCTCAGAACGTGGACGGCACACTCCTCGCCATCCTCAGCGGGCGTGACCGCCCCGGTGTCACCGCATCACTCTTCGACGCGCTCCGGCACACTCCCTGCGAGGTTCTCGACATCCAGCAGATCGTCGTACGGGGACGCCTGGTCCTCGCGGTCCTGCTCGGCTTGGACGCCGGCACCGTGGGAGAGACCCGCGCGACCCTCCACGCCGAGGCCGGACGCCTGGGTATGGAGATCGAGACGGTTCCGGGAGCGAGCATCGCGCGCAAGGATCCCGAGCGCAGGCGCATCCACGTCACCGTGATGGCCGCCCACCTGCCAACCCGCGCGGTGGCCGAGCTCGCTCGCCGCATGGCGGATCGCGGCTGGAACATCGATCGCATCCGGCGCATAGCCTCGTATCCCGTCACAGCGGTTGTCTTCGAGGGATCCGGGGATAACATCGCTGACCTTCGACGAGAGCTCTCCGAGGCTGCGCCTCTACTTGGTGTCGATGTGGCCGTCCAGCATGCTGGGCTGGATCGACGCGGGCAGCGATTGGTCGTGATGGATGTCGACTCCACACTCATCCAGGACGAGGTCATCGATCTACTTGCCGAGCGAGCGGGTGCGCTCGATGAGGTCGCCGCGATCACCGAACTTGCCATGCGCGGTGAGATCGACTTCGCCGAGTCACTCAAGCAGCGCGTCGCACTGCTCGCAGGCCTGCCCACCGAGGCTCTAGACGAGACAGCTCGACGTATCCGGCTGACCCCCGGTGCCCGAACCCTGTGCCGCACGCTCCGCCGGCTTGGATTCCGTGTGTGCCTTGTCTCGGGTGGCTTCCGTGAGGTGATCGCGCCGCTCGCACAACAACTCGAGGTAGATGGGTTGCGCGCGAATGCCCTTGAAATCGTCGACGGACGCCTCACCGGACGGGTGACTGGCGAGATCGTCGACCGGCAGGGGAAGCGCGAGGCCCTCGAGGAGTTCGCGCGCGAGTTCGGCATCCCCGTCGCACGGACGGTCGCCATCGGAGACGGCGCCAACGATCTCGACATGCTCGACGCCGCCGGGCTCGGCATCGCCTTCAATGCGAAGCCCGTAGTCCAGGCCGCGGCCGATACAGCCGTCAACGCCCCCTACCTCGACTCGGTCCTCTTCCTCCTGGGCATCACCCGTGAGGAGATCGAGGAGGCCGATGCGGGGGCCAGCGCCGAGGGCTAACCCCGAGGGACCGCCAACACGACGAGCGCGCACCCCTGCGCGTCCGCCCAGGTGTCGGGCAGGTGTAGGACCGCAATGCCACTTGTCGGGAACTTCCGCAACACACGCTCACGTGCCCGTGGATCCCCCGACGTGGCATGCGACAACGTGAACTCCTCGATCCCGGGGTTGTGCCCGATGACGAGCGCACTCCGGGCCGCATCAGGGAGGCTGGCCACGACTTGCTGGAGGTCTGCACCCCAATCGTCGTAAACGCGCGCGTCCTCCTGCACTCCACCCACCTCGAGGCACGGCGCCACGCGCGTCCATGTCTCACGCGCCCGGCGCGCCGGGGACACGATGACCTGGTCGATCTCCGGATAGGCCGCTCGAAGCCACAGGCCAGCAGCGGCGGCATCGCGCTCGCCGCGCGGTGCAAGAGGGCGATCCCGGTCAGGCACACCAACCGGATAGTCCGACTTCGCATGCCGCATCAGGAGAAGGGTGCGCAACGTCATGCCCCCTGCGAGTGCACGCCTCCATCGACATGCAGGATCTCGCCGGTGGTGGCGGGGAACCAGTCGGACATGAGGGCCACGCAGGCCCGTGCCGCGGGACCAGGGTCATCCAGGTCCCACCCGAGCGGAGCGCGCTGCTGCCATACGGTCTCGAAGTCCTCGAAGCCCGGGATGCTCTTGGCGGCCATGGTCCGGATCGGGCCGGCAGCCACCAGGTTGACGCGAATGCCCTCAGGACCGAGATCGCGTGCGAGGTAGCGCGCCGTCGACTCAAGAGCAGCCTTCGCCACACCCATCCAGTCGTAAGTCGGCCACGCCACCGTCGCATCGAAGTCAAGGCCCACGACGGATGAGCCTCGCGCGAGTAGCGGACGGCACGCCACTGTCAACGACTTGAGGGAGTACGCGGACACCTCGAGAGCCGTGCTGACGTCGGGCCAATCCGTCTGCAGGAATCTGCCGCCCAGGGCAGACTCCGGGGCGAAGCCGATGGAGTGGAGCACGCCGTCGAGAGCCTCGACATGCTCGCCGACGCGCGACGCCAGGGAGTCAAGGTCGTCCGTCGAGGTGACGTCGAGTTCGACGACGGGCGCCTCTGCAGGCAGGCGGGTCGCGCTGCGCTTCGTGAGCGACAGGGCCCGCCCGAATGAGGTGAGCACCACTTGGGCGCCCTCCTGCTGGGCAAGACGCGCGACGTGGAAGGCGATCGACTGATCGGTGAGCACACCTGTGACCAGGATGCGCTTGCC
>JBMOIL010000009.1:0-27092 GCA_049317345.1 Candidatus Nanopelagicales bacterium | reverse complement strand
GCTGTCGACCGCCGAGATGGGCGGCGACATCGTCGTCGTCAACGCGTGGGCATCGTGGTGCGCGCCCTGCATCGAGGAACTCCCCCTGCTCGCTTCAGCAGCCGAGGCCTACGTCGACCAGGGCGTGACCTTCCTCGGACTCAACTCCATGGACGACCCCATCGCGGCCGCCAGCCTGCTCGGGTCGAGCCCCTACCGCAGCATCAACGATCGCGACGGCGCGATCATCGCCACGATCCCGGGAGTCCCACCGCGATCGCTGCCGAGCACCGTGATCCTCGATCGGCAGGGCCGCATCGCCGTACGCGTCATTGGGCCCGTGAAGCCGGGCCAACTCGAGGGCGTGCTCGAGACACTCCTCGCCGAGCCTGTCTAGCTCGCCAGCGCCCCCGCCATTTCCCTGCCCAGTGCGTCGCCGGAGACCCAGGCGGACTGGGTGCGCGGCTGCCCTGCCCAGCTGTCTCCAGCCCGACCGACGACTCCGTCGAAGGAGAAGGCTTCCGGCCGTGCGTGGACGGGGCGCGCATAGGTCCAGCGCTTGATTGTGAACCACGCCGGCACTGCGCCGCTGAGATTGCGCAGCACCGCCAGCATCGCTGGAGCGGCCGTGACAGGTTCCGCGAGGTGCCCCGCCGCGAATACGGGTGTGGAGTGTGCGACGAGCACGGGCGCATCGTCACCGCGTCGCGATCCGTCGTCGGCAACGAACGAAACCACGGGATCATCGTTGACGAAGGCGCCATCAAAGTCCCAGGTGCGCTCGGGGTAGACGGCGACGAGCGCCATCACCGGCTCCCACATCGGCGCGCTGCTCGCGGCCACGAGTGCGTCCATCTGGGGATCCGGACCGCACAGCGCCACCGCGCGGTAGTCGCGACCGGCGACACTCACACCGCCGTCACCGACGTCCACGCTTGTCACATCGATGGGATGGCGGATTTCCACGAGGTCAGAGGGAAGCACCGCGGCGAGATCCTCGACGACACTGCGTAGTCCACGCGGAGCGGCGTAGCGGACCGGTCCCGACTTCGTGCCGAGCAGAGCGCTGCCGTCGGCGATGTGGAACGTGTCGGTCCACGGGCGCACGAGTCCGCGATCGATCCAGTCGCCGACCACCCGGCCGAAGCCCGCGTCGTCGACCGTGAAGTAGGACGCACCGACATCGACGACTCGCCCGTCGTACTCCGTGCCTGTGTCGCGCAGGGTCTGGGTCGCCAGGCGCCCACCGAGGCGATGGCCGCGATCGAGGACGTCGACGGTAAGGCCCGCATCCGCAAGAGCGGTGGCACAGGCGATGCCACTGATGCCGCCACCGACCACTGCGACATCAGCCATCGTCGTGGTCCCTAGCCCCGAAGGCTCGGGTCGCAGTCGTCGATGAACGCCGCGCAGCGCACGGCTTCGTCGTCCTCGCCTATGGCCGCGGCAGCGCGTTGGAGTGCGATGAGGCAGCGGAGGAACCCGCGGTTGGGCTCATGCGACCACGGCACGGGCCCGTGTCCCTTCCAGCCACTGCGTCGCAGTGCATCGAGGCCGCGGTGATAGCCCACGCGCGCAAACGCATAGGACTCCACAACGCGGCCATCGTTCCACGCCGCATCCGACAGCACCGCCCACGCAAGACTGGACTGCGGGTAACGGCGCGCGACGTCGTAGGCGTCGGCACCGCCCTCGAGCTCGGTGCGCGCGTCGACGTCGTCGGGAAGGAATGTCGGGGGCGGACCCCCGAGGAGGTTCTCGTGCAGGCTCACACCCGAATACTGCCCTACCCCGATCAGGTGATCGAAGCGGTGTAGATCTCGTCGATCGTCGCCTGCAGTGTGGCGGTGAAGTCCGCGTCGCTCTGCTGAGCACTGAGCCCCTCGGAGAGCGCGCGCGAGAAGCTCGCGATCATGCCGTGATTGGCCGCGAGCATGTCGCAGGCGTCATCGCGCGAGTAGCCGCCCGAGAGCGCAACCACGCGCAGGACCTTCGGATGTGCGATGAAGACCGAGTAGAAGTTGTTCTCGCTCGGCAGCGACAGCTTGAACATCACCTGCTGGCCCTCGGGAATGCGATCGAGGCCGGCGAGGAGTGCCTCGCGTAGGAGCGCCTCACTCTGCGCCTTGTCATCGCTCTTGATGTTGACCTCGGGCTCGATGATCGGCACGAGGCCGTGGCCGAGGATCTGCAGGGCGACGTCGAACTGCTGGTCGACGACGGCCTGGACACCCGCGGGGTTGGCGGAGTTGATGACCGAGCGCATCTTGGTGCCGAAGACACCCTTGCTGGCTGCGCGCGCGCAGAGGTCGTCGAGGTGCGGCATCGGCTTCATCACCTGCGCGCCATCGACCTCATCGGCGAGACCGAGGTCGACCTTGACGATCGGGACGACGCGCTTGACATCCCACAGGTACGACGGCGTCGGCTGACCCTCGATGTCGCGGTCCATCGTCATCTCGAAGAGGATCGCTGCGATCACCCTGTCGCCGTTGAAGGCGGGGTTCGTGATGATGCGCGAGCGCATGGCGTGCACGAGATCGAACATCTCGGGTTCGCCCGAATAGGAACTCTCATCGACCCCGTAGAGCTGCAGGGCCTTGGGGGTGCTGCCACCGCTCTGGTCGAGTGCGGCGATGAAGCCCTTGCCGGAGCCCATCTGGGTGCGCATGTCGGTATTCATGGGGCCATCTCCCGTGCCGAAGTGGAGCCCTCACCCTATTGGCAAGCGTTTGCATGCGGAAGGGGGCCGTCAGTCAGGGGTTGCGTAGCTGTCCGTCGCTCGCAGGCGCCAGACCGAGGGCACGAGGAGGGACCCCAGTGTCGCGGTGGCGGCGACGAGTGCCGCGACCGCGAAGGCCTCGGAGATGGGGATGAACATGAGGAGCGGCCCGGCGACGGCAAGGCCGATGGGACCGAACATCAGCGATCCGAATGCGTCGTACGACGACACGCGCGAGAGCGACTCCGGCGGCACATTGCGCTGGAGCGCGGTGAACCACAGGACGACCATGATCTCCATCGACAAGCCCCACGCAAAGGCGGTGAGCATGACGACCGGCAGCGGTGCAGCGAGGGCGAGCGTGAGGAGCCACGCGGGCAGGGTGAAGCAGACCGCCATACCGAAGGCAATCGGGCGATCGACCCGCAGACGCGATGCCACGACCGCGCCGACGAGCAAGCCCGCCGCCATGGCACCGAGCACGGCCGACCAGCCGGTGGGGCCGCCGTAGATGTCGTTGGCCAGCACCGGGCCGAGCACTTCCTCGGCCCCGCGCATCACCATGACGATGAGGCTGAATGCCAGGACGACCGCCACGATCCAGCGATGGCGGATGAAGGCCTGCCAGCCATCAATCAGGTCGCGCACGGGCGACTCACCGGAGTCATGCGGCCGGGAGAAGCGGCGAAGACCGAAGACGAGGATGCCGGCGACGAGGAAGCTCACCGCATCGAGGACGATCGCCCAGCCCGAGCCGATCGTCGCGACGAGCAGGCCGCCTAGGGCGGTGCCGACGATGAAGCCGCCGTTGCCAGCGACCGCGTTGTAGGCGTTCGCGGATTGCAGGAGTGCATCCGGCACGACATCGGTCGCCAGTCCGGGGTAGGCGGGGTACCACAAGCCCACAAGGATGCCCGCGAGCACATTGAGCGCCGCCAGTAGCGGCACCGTGGCCACACCGAGAATGAAGGTCAGACCGATAGCCCCGATGACGACGGCCATGAGCATGTCGCAGATGCTGATCATGCGGGGTCGCCCGACGCGGTCGGCGATGACGCCACCGATGGGAAGCACCAGCACGACAGGGATCGCCTGTGCTGCCAGCACAATGCTGAGCCCGGTGGGCGATCCATCGGGCAGTGCAAGCACGCCGAAGGCGATCGCGATGGGCGCGACGCCGTTGCCGATGTTGGAGATGAGCCGGGATCCGAAGAGGCGGCGATACTCAGGCATTCCGGCCAGGGTGCGCACGCTCACCGGCGTGATCCTAGGTCTGTGCCGCCGCTCGCTAGCATCGCGGCGTGATCAACGTCGAGGCACTGCGCGCGGCCACTCCCGGATGCACCCAGGTCACCCACCTCAACAATGCCGGCTGCGCGCTGCCACCGGCCATCGTCACGGACACCATGGTCAGCCACCTCCGGCTTGAGGAGGCGATCGGCGGATACGAGGCCTACTCCCAGGCCCGCGACCGGATTGCCGGTGTCTACGCATCGGTCGGGGCGCTGGTCAACGTACCCATCGAGCGGGTGGCGCTCGTGGAGTCAGCCACCGTCGCCTGGGATCGCGGCCTGCAGGCCATCGCCTTCAGTGATCCGCTGGCGCCCGGCGACCGCATGCTCGTCTCGGGAAGCGAGTACGCCTCAAACGTGCTGCCGCTACTCCAACTCGCCCGCCGGACCGGTGCATCGGTTGAGGTCATCCCAGACGGTGCAGATGGAAGCGTCGACGTCGAGGCACTGGGGGACATGCTCGATGAGCGCGTGCGCATCGTCTCGGTCAACCACGCACCCAGCCAGAACGGTCTCGTCAATGACGTCGTGGCGATCGGCGACATGCTGCGCATGCACGGTTCCCCCGCGTGGTACCTCGTCGACGCCTGCCAGTCCGTGGGGCAGTTGCCCGTCGACATGGGACGCATCGGCTGCGACGTGCTGTCGGCGACGGGGCGGAAGTTCCTGCGCGGGCCGCGAGCGACAGGCTTCCTTGTCGTCTCACAGCGCATGCTCGACGATCTCGAGCCCTTCCCGCTGGACCTGCATGCCGCGACATGGACGACGCTCGACGACTACGACCTCGCCGAGGGTGCCGCGCGCTTCGAATCCTGGGAGAAGGCGTACGCCGCGCTGCTCGGCATGGGCGCGGCGATCGACTACGCCCTCGCCTGTGGCATCGAGCCCCTCGCCGATCGCATCGGCCTGCTCGCCCAGCGGGCACGGGCGGGCCTGGCCGAGATCCCCGGAGTCACGGTCCGAGACCGCGGAAGCGTGCAGTCCGGCATCGTGACGATTCGCGTCGATGATCCGGCCGGGGTCGTGGCCGGACTGCGGGGACGCGGTATCAACACGAGCCTGTCCACCCCCGACTACTCGCGCATCGACTTCGGTCGCGACCAGGCGCCGGGGCTGGTGCGCATCAGCCCGCACGCCTACAACACCGAGGCCGAGGTGGATCGCGCCATCGCCACGGTTGCGGAGCTGGTGCGCTAACCGGAGGAAGGCGTCGGCAGCTGGCCGAAGACGTGTCGACGTACCCACGCGTGCATGGCCACAGCCGCCGCCGCACCGGCGTTGATGCTGCGCGTGGAGCCGAACTGCGTGATGGCGAGCAGGTCGACGCATGCCTCCTGCGCCTGCAGGGAGAGGCCTGGCCCCTCCTGGCCGAAGACGAGCACGCAGGCCGAGGGGATGTCATAGGTCTCGATCGGCACGGAGCCCTCGACATTGTCGATACCAATAAGTGGCAGCCCCTGCTCGACCGACCACGCGACGAGTGCCTCGATGGATTCATGGTGTCGCACGTGCTGATAGCGCTCGGTCACCATGGCACCGCGGCGATTCCACCGTCGGTGACCCACGATGTGCACCTCGGCGGCAAGGAAGGCGTTGGCCGAACGCACCACTGATCCGATGTTCATGTCGTGCTCGAAGTTCTCGATGGCGACGTGGAAGGGATGCCGCCGCGCATCTAGGTCGGCAACGATGGCCTCGACACTCCAGTTGCGATAGCGGTCGACGACATTGCGCGTGTCCCCCTTCGCGATCAGTTGCGGATCGAGCCGCGGATCAGGATCGGGGTCCATGCCTTGACCCTAAAGGGGCCCGCAGCCCGTGAGTGGTGCCACGACACCGCAGTGGCGAGGCCTTAGAGTCAATGGGTGCCGGATCTCGCCTTGACGCTCACGGCAGCCATCACCGCACTCGGCCCGGAGTGGCTCGATCCGCAGACCATCCTCACCAACTTCGGTGACATCGCCTTCTGGGTGGTCCTTGCCATCATCTTCGCCGAGTGCGGTCTCCTCATCGGATTCTTCCTCCCCGGTGACTCGCTCCTCTTCATCACCGGTCTCTTCATCGCCTCGGGCTTCATCTCCATCAACATCTGGCTCGCCTGCCTACTCCTGTTCATCGCAGCAGTGGTCGGCAATGCCGTTGGCTACGGCATCGGATACAAGGTCGGCCCCGCACTCTTCACACGTGACGACTCGCGGCTATTCAAGAAGGAGTACGTCGACAAGACGCACAGTTTCTTCGCCAAATACGGCGGCCGCGCCATCATTCTCGCCCGCTTCACGCCGATCGTGCGCACCTTCATCACCGCGATCGCGGGTGTGGCGCGCATGGACTTCCGCCGCTTCATGCTCTTCAGCGCCATCGGAGGAGTCATCTGGGCGGTGGGCGTCACGCTCGCCGGCTACTTCCTCGGCACGATCCCCGTCGTCAAGGACAGCATCGGGACGATCCTGCTGCTTGTCGTGGTGGTGAGCGTCGTCCCCATCATCTGGGAATTCATCAAGCACCGCCGCCAGCGCGGCGGCGCGGGGGCCTAGCCCAAGCCGAGATCGGCGAGCGAGTACGCCGCCCGGTAGTCCAGTCCCGCTTCGCGCACCGCATCGCCCGCGCCGCGATCAACGATCACCGCGACGCCGACGATCTCCGCGCCCGCCTCGCGCAAGGCCTCGACCGCTGCGAGGACGCTCGAGCCTGTCGTCGAGGTGTCCTCGACAGCCAGCACGCGTCGACCCGTGACGTCAGGACCCTCGATGCGTCGCTGCAGCCCGTGGGCCTTGCCCTCCTTGCGCACGACGAAGGCGTCGATGCTCTCGCCGCGGTCCGCACTTGCGTGCAGCATCGCCGTCGCCACGGGATCGGCACCGAGAGTGAGACCGCCGACAGCGGCGTAGTCCCAGTCGGAGGTGAGATCACGCATCACGCGGCCGATGATCGGTGCGGCTTCGGCATCGAGCGTCACGCGACGCAGATCGACGTAGTAGTCGGCTTCGCGGCCGCTCGAGAGGATGACCTTGCCGTGCACGACGGCCTTGTCGATGATCTGTTGGCGGAGGGCTTCGCGGTCGCTCATGCCCAGACCCTAGGGTGCCAGGCATGGCCATCGGAAGCGTGGTGCTCACCCCCGGGTCGGTGTACACCGTGCCCGACGCACTCGACCTCTCCGCTGATGTGATCAGTGATGGGGAGTGGACGCCGCGCGTCGCACTGGCGATCACCGCTGCGTCCGGTGAGTTCATCCCCCCACTGCTGCTCGTGCTCACCGGTGCCGCTGCCGCGCACGCTCCGCATCTGGGCTTTGCGCAGCGCTCAGCGCGGCGAGCCGTCGGAGGCTACGTCCTGGTCGACCCGGTTCTGCCGCGTCCGGGAGCGGTGAGCGACTGGCCCGATGCGCCCGTCACCGTGGTCATCACATCGGACGCCGACGATGACATTCGCTCAGCCGCGCTGGGTGCTCGCCTGCGCGGGTGGGAAGTCCTCGAGGGCGATGCATCGGCTCTCATCGCCGACATCGCCGCCCGCCCCTAACTTCGTGGACTAGCGACTCGCACGGTCTCGGCCTCCCGGGCGGCGCGCACCCAGGGCACGCACGAGCGGGCGGGGGAGATACTGCGCCGCAAGTGACAGCGCCTTGTACTGCGTGCCCGCGACGCTGACAGGCCTGCCCTTGCGCACGTCGACCAGCGCGCGGTCGACGACCTCTTGCGTGTCGAGCCACATCCACTCGGGAATTCCCTCGGTCTCCATGCTGGCGCGCTGGTGGAACTCGGTGTGCGTGAAGCCAGGACACACGGCGGTGACATGCACGCCGGTGCCGGCGAGCTCGAGCGCGAGACTCTCGCTGAAGACGGTCACCCAGGCCTTGGCCGCGGAATACGTGCCGCCGGTGATCCAGCCGGCAACGCTGCTCACATTGAGCACCGCACCACTGCCGCGCGCGATCATGCCGGGCAAAGCCGCGTGGGTGAGCCGCATGACTGCGGTGACGAGCACATCCAGCATCTGCTGCTCTACCTCGAGGTCTCCCGTGGAGAAGCCCTGGAGGACTCCGAACCCCGCGTTGTTGACGAGGATCTCCACCGGCTGGCTGCGCAGGCGCTCTTCGACCACGGCCAACTGCGACCGGTCCGTAAGGTCGGCCGCGATGACGTCGACCTGCACGCGATGACCGCGCAATTCGGCTGCCACGAGATCGAGGCGCTCCCGGTCGCGGGCGACGAGCACGATGTCGTGCCCGCGTCGTGCCAGAGTCCGGGCAAAGGCGAGCCCGATGCCCGAGGTTGCCCCGGTGATGAGTGCCGTGCTCATGCGAATCTCCTCGGGATCGTCGCAAAAGCCACGCTGGGCTCTCGCGCATCAGGCGTCGTGCCCCCATCCTTGCCTAGGCTGACCCCGTGATGAAGGGACGCCTACTCGCAGCCCTCGCCGCAGCCCTGGTGCCGGCGAGCCTGCTGGTCGCCCCCGCCACAGCCGCGGAGTCCGCCCCGCGGGTGGTCAATGGGCGCGATCCCGTGCCCGGTGAGACCTCGGGCCTCGTCTATGTGCGCGCGGGCGGCTCGATCTGCAGCGGCGCCCTCATCGACGCCACACATGTCGTCACCGCTGGCCACTGCGCCGCCTCGGGCGGAGGCACCAAGAGCCCGTCGTCCTTCACCGTCGGCTGGACGCCGACAGGCGCTCTGCCCATCCCCATCTGGGCAGGGGTCTCGCAAGTTGCCCTGCACCCCGACTACGACCGGCAGACATTCGTCAACGACATCGCGGTCCTCACCCTGACCAGCCCACTCCTCGGCGCGACCCCCATCGCGCTCGCAACGTCGGAGCTGGGGCGCAGCGCCCTCAGTGCCGGCGCCAGCGTGCAGGCAGCGGGCTTCGGCTACACCTCTGCTCGCGGCCCGCTCAGCACTCGTGCACTCGTGGGCGATCTCACCGTCGTCCCCAACCGCGTCTGCCGCGATGACGCTCTCACCTATCAGATCGGTGACATCACGTTCGTGGGCCTCGACATCGACACATCAACAGCAGTGTGCGCGATCGGGGTGCAGCCAGCGAGCAACCTGATCGTCGATACCTGCCAGGGAGACTCGGGCGGACCGCTCTTCACCACTACATCAACTGGACCGCGTCTCCTTGGCGTCGTGAGCGTGGGCGTCGGCTGCGCCGGCTTCGACGATCGCGGTGTCGAGCTCGACGAAAAGACCCCGGGTGTCTACACCCGCATCACGCCGTACCTCGCATGGCTCGCGCAGGTCGGCGTACGCACCGCTCCGGCCGCCCCCACGATCACCGCCACACCCTCGGGCGCGGATGGGATCCGGGTGGACTTCGCCTCCGGGTCCTCCACAGATGAGCTCACCTACCGCGCCGTGGCCACGCACACCGACGGCACATCGGGTGAGTGCGCCAGCGCTGCAGGAGCGCGCACCTGCACGATCACCGGCATGTCCCCAGGAGCGACGTACTCCGTGGTGGGCTACGCCGTGAGCGGGTCGGCGGAGTCGCTCGCGTCCGAGGCGGTGACGGCCATCGCTGGCGTGCCCACCGTGCGCCCCGGCAAGCCCCGCATCGACAGCATCAAGGCCACGCCCGGACGCCGAGTCGCTGTCGCGGTGAGTCGCATCGATCCCGAGGGATGGACGTCGACCTTCGTCCTGTGTAGCGACGGCGTGCGTAGCTACCGCACCGACGTCGTCGACGGTAGGGCCGTGCTCACCGTGCCCTCCGGTGAGACCTACCGCTGCTACGCCAAGAGCGCCAACGACGCCGGCGCCACACGATCAAAGCCTGTCCGGATCGAACTCTGACATGCATCGACTCGCGCCTGCGGGCGTACTCATGGCTGTCGCTCTCCTGGCCGGGCTCCCCGCTCCCGCACAGGCAGCACCCGATGTCAGCCCTCGCGTGGTCAACGGCGAGCCGGGACCATCGGAGGACTTCGGCTTCCTGGTCGCCCTGGGCGACCGCTCGCGCTATCAGGCACTCGGCATGGACCGGGCGCAGTTCTGCGGAGGAACCCTGGCGTCCACCACTCGCGTGATCACCGCGGCCCACTGCGTGTCCAACAGCGCCGCGCGCGATCTGGTCGTCGGGTCATTCTCTGACGGTGATCTCTCTAGTGAGTCGGGGCGCGTCGTCGAGGTGTCTGCGATCAAGGTCGATCCGCGATACAGCTCCGTGACGCAGGCCAACGACATCGCCGTGCTCACCCTGAAGGAGCCGCTCCTCGGCGTACCCACCCTCACGCCCGCAACCGCCGAGGAGGCGGGGACGCTCACGGCACCGCGCGCGCCCGCGACCGTCGCCGGCTGGGGTGCGACCAATCAGCGCGAGCCGTGGCGCTTCACCTCCGTCTACCGCATCGGTCAAGTCGTCGTCTTCCCCACGGACTCGTGCGGAGGCGGCGATTCCTTCACCATCGACGGTGTGACGTTCCGCGGCTACGGACCCGATTCCGTCGATGCCCGCGTCATGCTCTGCGCAGAGGGGGTGCGCAGCGGCGAGATCGTCGATAGTTGCGTTGGCGACTCCGGTGGTCCCCTCGTCGGTGGGCTCGGCGCGGAACGCCGCCTCATCGGCGTGGTGAGCTGGGGCCTCGATCAGTGCGCCACCCGCCAGGGCGCCGGTGTCTACGCGCGGGTCTCGGCCTTCACCCGCTTCCTCATGGATGCGGGCGTGCCTTTCGCGCCCGAGCCGACCGACACGCCCCTGGCACCACGCATTACTGACGTCACCACGACTTCGACGAGCATGACGATTACCGTCGCGCCCGCCAACGGCGGACTCCAGCCGGACGAATACTCGATCTCCGCTCGTGATCCCGGTGGGCGCATCACCTCATGCTCAGCAGCAGCCCCGCCGCGGCCGGCGACCACGCAATGCACCATCTCCGACCTCACGCCGGGCATCCCTTACGCGGTATCGGCGATCGCCATTGCAGGAGGCAATCCCTCGGCACCAAGCGACGAGCGCGTGGTCACGCCAGCCGGGCTCCCGGCCAAGCCGCGCATCGTGACGACCGAGGTGGAGCGCGGAGGCTACGCCGGCTTCGTCGTCAGCAACATCAGTGGCAACGGCTCACCCCTCATCCGCAAGCGGGTGCAATGCTCAGCGAGTGCTCACCGCACCCGCTACGCGCCCATCGTCTCCAACGGCCTCGCGCTCGTATCCGGGCTGCGCCGCGGCACGACGTACACGTGCGTGGCCATCGTGATGAATGAGTATGGCTCGAAGCAGTCTGAGCAGGTCCGCCTCAAAGCGCGGTAGCGCCCACTAGGCTCACGCCATGCTGGCGGCCTACTACTCGCAACGGGGCAACTCCGACGTCCTCACGGTCGACGAGATCGGCACGCCCGGACCCGGTGTCGGCGAGGTACGCGTGCGACTGCATGTCGCGGCGGTCAACCCCACGGACTGGAAGTCCCGCGCCCACGCGGCTCCCATGGATTTTGATGTGCAGGTGCCGGGTCAGGACGGGGCTGGCGTCATCGAGGCCGTAGGACCCGGCGTCGACATCGGACGCATCGGCGAGCGTGTGTGGGTCTACCACGCAGCATTCCAGCGCCAGTACGGCACGGCGGCGCAGTTCACCGTTGTCCCCACGCGGCAAGCGGTGCCCATCCCCGACGGCATCAGCATCGACCAGGCTGCGGCCCTCGGTATTCCGTATCTCACGGCATACGGCTGCCTCTTCACGGATGGCCCGCTGGACGGCCAGACCGTGCTGGTGCAGGGCGGCGCCGGTGCGGTCGGTCACGCAGCGATCCAACTGGCACGGCGTGCCGGTGCGCATGTCGTCGCCACGGTGAGCAGCGAGGCCAAGGGGGAGATCGCCGCTGAGGCCGGTGCCCACGTCGTCGTGGACTACACAGCCGCGGGCGCCGTTGAGGCCATCCGCTCAGCGGCTCGCGCAGGCGTGGATCGGATCATCGAGGTCGATCTCACCCGCAACCTCGACCTCGACCTGGCCGTCATCGTCCCTGGCGGCGTCATCGTCACCTACGCGGCCGACGCTGCCGATCCTGCCCTTCCCGTGCGCACTCTCATGACGCGCAATGCGACGCTGCGGTTCGCCCTCGTCTACGGCTTCCCGCCCGCGCTCCTGGCGGCCGGCGTAGCCGAGGTCACAGCCGGACTCGCGGCCGGGGACCTCACTCCCCTACCGGTCGTGCGATTCTCACTGGCCGACATCGCGGCGGCTCACGATGCCGTGCAGTCGCGGACGCCGGCCAAAGTGCTCGTCGACATCCCCTGACGCAACCGTCCGAGCGTCAGCGGCCCTCAGCATCCAACTCGGCAAGCAGGTCTACCCGACCCTCATGGCGGCCGCCGTCGAATGAGGTTCCGAGGAACACATCGAGAGCATGCTCTGCCTCCGCGACAGCGGTGACCCGTCCACCGAAACAGGCGACATTGGCGTCGTTGTGGCGGCGACTCAACTCGGCATCCTCGGCCGTGCGCAAGACGGCGGCGCGCACACCGGGGATCTTGTTGGCAGCCATGCAGATGCCCAAACCGCTGCCGCACACCGCGACACCGCGATCGACATCGCCCGCGGCGACCTCGCGCGCGACGGCGGCACCGAAGACGGGGTAGTCGCAGGAGGCATCGGAGTCGGTGCCGACGTCGATGACCTCATGTCCGGCTGCACGCAACCACTGGCGCAGCGCCTCCTTCAACTCGAAGCCCGCGTGATCGCTGCCAATAGCGATTCTCATCCAGTCTCACTCCCTCGCTCCCTCGCGACCGCTCGCCGCCAGCGCTCCTGTCGCTCGGTGACGATCCGGCCGTCCTCTGGCTCCACGATGTCACGCGTCGCGATGGCGACGGGCGGCATCTCCTCGCCCAGCGCCGACATCGCCAGGCGCGTCGCTCCGACGACCGTCGCGTCGGCGACCGAGGACGGGCGTAGCGCGATGCCCAGGGCATCGGCGAGCAGCGCGACGTAAGCCGCATCGCGGCTCCCACCCCCGAGTGTCGTGAGCGGAGCGGCGGGCGATGCCCCCGACTCGACGATGGCGGCATAGGCGGCGGACACGGCGTAGGCCATCCCCTCAAGCACCGAGCGCAGCATGGCCTCGCGCGTCGTCGCAAGCGACAGTCCCTGCCACGATGCGCGCAGGCCCGGATCGAGATAGGGACTGCGCTCACCCGCGACGAACGGCAGGAAGATCGGGTCGTCCGCTCGGATGCCCGACGCGAGCGCTGCCTGGGCATCATCGACACTCGCCCCCAACCACGCGAGCGCACGCTCCAGCGCAAGACCACCACTTTGCACGGCAGCGAGCCGGTAGTAGGCCGAGCCGATCGGGCCGACGGCAGCGAAGGTGTGCGTGCGCAACGTCACGTCAGGGTCGGGGCTCGCGATGACACTGCTCAGTTGCGCGCCCGTGCCCAGCGCCAAAGCACCCGCGCCGGGTCCGAGTCCGAGCCCATGGATGCCGCAGGCCGCATCGGCACCGCCGGTGGCCACCGGCAGCCCCACCAGCGGTGAATCCACGCGCGTCACCGTGCCCGCAATCGCGTCCGAAGCGATGACGGGTGCGAGGAGATCCGGGCGCACCCCGCATGCCTGCATCGCCGCAGGACTCCAGGCGCCTGCGACGAGGTCGTAGAGGAGCGTGCCGCTGGCATCGGACGGGTCGGTCGCGACCTCACCCGTGAGCTGCATGCGCAACCAGTCCTTGGCCTGGAGTGCCCAGCGTGCACGAGCCAGGGCCTCCGGCTCATGCGCAGCGATCCACGCGAGGGTCACCCCGGCGAATCCGGGGAAGGGTGCGGAGCCGAGGCGCGCGAGTTCGGCGTCCCCCAGAGTCTCAGCGATGCGGCGTGCCTCCGCAGCGCTGCGCGTGTCCGCCCAGATGACGGCCGGGCGCACGGGGGTGCCGTCGGCCTCGCAGAGCACGACGCCGTGCATCTGCCCGCTCAAGCCGATCGCCTCGGGAGGCGCATCCGCTCCCGCGAGCGCTTCACGCGCCGCATCGAGCGCCGCGGTGAGCCAGGCCTGCGGATCCGTCTCGGCCCATCCCGGCCGCACCGAGTCGACGGCGTAGGGGCGCACCGCTGAGGAGATGAGGTCCCCGCCCGGGTCGACGACAGCCACCTTCACCGACTGGGTGCCCAGGTCGATCCCGACGACGCGACGCATGGGCACATCCTGCCGCGCTAGCCTCGCTCCCGTGCCTACGGTCGCCTGTATCGGCAGTCTCAACGTCGATCTCGTCGTGCGTGTTGCCCGGATGCCGAGCACCGGCGAGACCGTGACGGGCCATGCCCTCGAGCGCCACCTGGGCGGCAAGGGGCTCAATCAAGCCCTCGCAGCGGCCCGAGCGGGTGGTGATGTCGCGCTCGTCGGCGCTGTCGGCACCGACGATGGCGGTGCCTGGATGCGCGCGGAGCTCGGCGCGGAGGGACTCGACCTCTCCGCCGTCGCCGATGTCGAAGGTCCGAGTGGCACGGCACTCATTGAGGTCGACGCGAGCGGCGCGAATCGGATCGTGGTGGTCCCCGGCGCTAACGGGTGGCTCACTTCTGACTACACGTCCGCGCAGGTGCAGCGGCTCGCGCCCGCGCGTATCGCGCTCGCACCGCTCGAGGTGCCCCCTGTCGCTGTGCTCGGCGCGCTTCGTGCGGCGCACTCCGCCGGCATGCGCACCATGCTCAACACCGCACCCGTGCCCCCGGACGGTCTCCCTGAGGGCATCCTCGAAGTCACCGACATCGTCATCGCTAATGAGCATGAGGCGAGCCTGATCACCGGCCGCACCGTCGACGGCATCGACTCGGCGTACGCCGCTGCGCGCGCACTCCGCGATCTCGGTGCGGGCAGCGCGATCGTCACGCTCGGCGCAGAGGGTGCCGTCTGGTCGACGCCTGAGGGTGAGGGCCATACGCCGGCCTATCCCGTCACGGCCATCGACACGGTGGCCGCTGGCGACGCGTTCTGTGGAGTGCTCGCCGCATCCCTGGCGGAGGACCTGCCCTGGGAGTTGGCGCTGCGCCGTGCGAGTGCCGCCGGGGCGCTCGCCACCACCATCCCGGGCGCGGCTCCTTCCCTGCCCACAGCAGACGCCATCCAACGACTAGTGGAGGACACGTGATCTGGCATCCGCAGCTCGCCTCGCTGCTCGCTCGCTTCCGGCACGCCAATGCGATCGCGGTGCTGGACGCGCCGTTCCCGACGTACCCCGACGTCGAGACCGTCGATCTCATCGTGCGCCGCGGACTGCCGACCATCCCCGACCTCGTCGACCTCATCCTCGCCGAGCACGAGGTCAGCAGTGTCGTCATGGCCGAGGAGTTCCGCCAGCACGTCGACGCTGCTACTCAAGCCGACTACCTCTCGCACCTCGGCCAACTGCCCGTGGAGTGGATCCCGCACGTCGACTTCAAGGCGGAGGTGGGGCGCTGCCTTGGCATCGTGCACACCGGCGACCCGGTGCCCTACAGCAACGTCATCCTGCGCTGGGGATGACATGAAGCGCACCCTGGTGCCGCGCATGGAGCCCTACGCGACCTCCATCTTCGGCGAGATGTCGACCATCGCCGCCGAGACGGGGGCGATCAATCTCGGCCAGGGCTTCCCTGACACGGACGGACCCGACGAGATCAAGATGGTCGCGCGGGCTGCGATCGCCGAGGGCAAGGGCAACCAATACCCGCCCGTGCACGGCCTGCCCGATCTGCGGGCCGCCATCGCCGAGCATCAGCAGCGCTTCTACGGGCTGTCGATCGATCCGGTGACGGATGTCGTCGTCACCACGGGCGCGTCGGAGGCCATCCAGTCCGCGCTGCTCGCGCTGTGCGACGCCGGCGACGAGGTAGTCGTCTTCGAGCCGTGGTTCGACATCTACGCCGTCGGCATCGCGCTGGCGAATGCCACGCGCGTGAGCGTGCCGCTGCGGCCTCCAGCGTTCCGACCCGACATCGAAGCCCTGCGAGCAGCGATCACGGACCGCACTCGGCTGCTCCTTCTCAACTCACCCCACAACCCCACCGGCGTGGTCTTCACGCGCGAGGAACTGCAGGCGATTGCTGACCTCGCGATCGAGCGCGACCTCATCGTCATCTCGGACGAGGCCTACGAGCATCTGTGGTACGACGGGCATCCCCACGTGCCCATCGCCACGCTGCCCGGCATGGCGGAGCGGACGGTCACCGTCGGGAGTGCGGGCAAGTCCTTCTCCTTCACCGGCTGGAAGGTCGGGTGGGCGACAGGGCCCACCGATCTCATCCGCGCGGTGCGCGCGGTGCGCCAGCACCTGTCCTTCGTCTCGGGTGGGCCCTTCCAATACGCGATCGCTCATGCGCTGCGCATGCCCGATTCCTACTTTGCCGACTTCCGGCACGGGCTTCAGGAGCAGCGCGACATCCTCACCGCCGGCCTGCGCGATCTCGGGTTCAGCTGCGTGGAGTCCGAGGGGACCTACTTCCTCACGACCGACCTGGGCCCGCTCTCGGACTACCCCGATGCACTCACCGCCGCGCGCGCCCTACCTCAGCGAGCCGGGGTCGTCGCCATTCCGCTCCAGGTGTTCTGCGATCACGCCGGGGTCGGGGAGCGCTCCCTGCGCTGGGCCTACTGCAAGCGCCCGGAGGTGCTCCGCGAGGCCCTCGACCGCCTTGCCGCCCTGCAATAGGGCACCATGGTCCGATGCCGCAGATCGAATACGTGACACTCGCCCACCACGCTGAAGCCGTCAACGGCCTGCTCTACCTCCAGGGCGCGGGGTGGACCGACCTCGAGCAGCCGATCGATGGTGAGGGCAACCTCGGCATGCTCCACCTCGGCATCGGCGTGAGCATCACGATCGGTTGGAACGAGACCAACCGCAACTACCCCCTCACCATCAGCGTGGAGCACGAGGATGGCGAGCAGCTCTTTGCCGTCGAGGGCAGTGTCGAGGCCGGCCGCCCCGCTGGCGCGACTCCCGGTGCGGATCTGCGCAGCGTGCTCGCGGTGAGCGGCGAAGTGCAGTTCAGTCGCCCCGGTGGCTACGTCGTGCGCGCCTACATCGGCGACGATGAGGGTGGAAGCGCGCGCAATGTGTCCTTCCGCGTGCACTTCCCCGGTGCCGTGCAGGCACCTCCGGCGGGTGGACCCGCCGACTTCTCACTCTGACGCCAGCCCGGCCTCCAGACGCCCGCTAACCGCGTTTCAAGGGACGAAATCGCGGCTAAGTGGCGTCCAGTGGCGGCACCGGATCGACCGGTGCGATGGGATCGATGGGTTCGATCGGCGCAGGCGGGGACACGGCGTAATCCCCCGTGAGTGCATTCCACGTGAGCATGCCCTCAACAGGGCTCACCACCCAGAGGGTCTCGAGCCGCACCTCCTTCGCCAGGCCGCCGCACTCCAGCGCATAGGCCGGCTTCGCCACGCGCCAGGCCGGGAAGGTCTCGACGGGCTGCACCGACATGCGCATGTAGTGACCCGAGCGACATGAGCCGTAGAGGTACAGCCCCGACTCGGCGTGGGAGGCGGCCGGCTCCCATGCCGTCGTGCGCTCCAGCGGGAGCCAGCCCTCAGCGAGCTGCCAGCGCTGGTACCACTGGCGGTCGACGTTGGACCGCCCGACGTCAGCGACCTGGAGCACCGACTCCGTGTCGTCGACGGGTAGCGGGATGGTGAAGACGCGCTCGAGGCTCGTGCGCCGATAGGCGGTCTCCACGCGGTAGGTGTCGGTGTCACCGACGCGCGCGTATTCCGCTGTGAAGGGGCGCTTCCAGGTGGCTCCGATGCCGTGGAAGGTGGAATGCGCCTGGGCAGATTGAGCCCACTTCCATCTCTGCCCACGCGAGCGATCGAAGACACCGCGATCCGCGAAGACGGATACGCCTTGGGTAAACCACGTGAGTGATCCACGGTCCTCATGCCCGTGCTGCGCCGGCCGGGGGCCGAAGCGCAGGACGTAGTGGGTCGCGGTGTCGTCCCAGGAGGAGCGATTGGCCGCCCATCCGAGATCCGCGCAGTAGAGCCGCGCGGGCAACTCCGTGTCATCCTCAAGGCCCAGGGACGATGGAGTGATCGACACGCGGTTGCCCGTGCCGATGGCGTCGAGAACACCGTCGGGGCGCGTGAGCTTCCATGTGGCGAGTGCCGCCTGGCGGACCACTGCTCCCATATCCACACCTGCATCGACCTCGGCTCCGATCTGCGCGAGCGTGCGGCGCCAGAGATTGACGTTGAGGCGGTGGTACAGCGTGGACTGCTCTGCCGTCATGCCGCATGCATCAAAGACAGTGTGAGCGTCAGCCTCAAACCTACGGATAGACGCCTCGCGCCACTCCGGGTGACCGAAGAGGCGCGCTGCTTCGAGCAGCGACACGTTGGCCAAGGTGCCCTGGTTGTGGGGCTTGTTGAGCGGCGCACCGCGATAGCGATAGGGATCGAGGTTGGCGGCGACCAGCCGATCCATGACAGGGCCGAGTCGCTCATCACCGGTAGCGACGTAGAGGCAGGAAACCACGCCCATGCGCAAGCGGATGATGCCCGGCGTCCAGCCCGTCTCCTTCAGAGCATCCGAGCCGGCCGAGTAGCCCGGGTCTGGGATGGCCGCATCGCGCTCCAGGAGGATGTCGACCACCGGCACCCCCTGGCGCAGGCCGGGCACGAGCCACGACATCGAGTGGAAACTCGTCGAGAACGCCGGGTCGGCGAGATCCCACAGCCGCCACTCGGCAGCAGCACCGCGCACGGTGAGTTCGCGTGAGTCGAGGGAGACGATGCCGTCGCTGACGAGCCGCGTGAGGTCTGCCCCCCATTGGCGAGCACCGGTCTCCTCTTCAAGGCAGATGCGCGGCAGCTCCCCCGAGCGCGTTGCTCCGACGGGCGACGTGATGGCTAGGGACGCGAGGAGTGCCGCGCATGTGGCGGCGATCATCGTGCGTCTCATGACGTCGGGGACACCGTCAGCGTGGTCGTGATACGCGCGCCCGTGCGATCGCCCGAGACGCGACACTGCAGATCCCAGGCATCCACGACCGTGCGCCAGGCGGGGAACGCCTCTACCTTGACGGCCTTGAGTTTGGGGCAGTCAATCGTGAGAGAGAGACCGGCCGAGTCATGGATGGCCCCCGTCGCAGTGGGCTCCCAACCAGGCGCCAACTGCCAGTGCTGGATCCAGTCCTTGGCGCCCTCACCGCGATCACGCACGGCGAGACGCGTCGGTCCGAACTTCACCTCGCGCTGCCGCTCGATCCCGTCAGCGCTATCGCGTACGTCGAACTCCGTGGCGGAGATACGCGTGGCCGCCGTCTCCGGGTCGTACTTCGGCGATCCCACGGGCTCGAAGACCGAGTGCGCGGCCATGCTGTGCGCAAAGTCGTAGCGCGCACCGCGATCCTTGCTGAAGAGGCCACGGTCCGAGAGGACCGGTGTGCCCAGGGCAAACCACGTGAGGCCACCGTGGTCCTGATGGCCGTGGAAGTCCACGGCAGGTCCGAAGCGCAGCGTGAAGTGGGAGCCGTCCACCGTGCCCGCGGCCCATCCCGTCTCACGGCACCACAGCGACACGCCATTGGGTTGCAGGCCCGCGGAGGGCTGACCGTCACCGATGGACTCCAGTACGCCGTCAGGACGCACGAGGGCACCGAGCGCACGCTCCTCACGCGTGAGATCAAGACCAAGCTTGTGGGCGACCTTGTTCCACAGGCGCAGGTTGTGCTGCTGATACGTGCTGCTCTGCTCCCGCATCATCCCGCAGGACTCGAACACCGACGGCAGGTCTCGCCGGAAGCGCTTGAGGGCTACCTGGGCCCACTCCTCGATGCCAAACGCCTTGCTCGCCTGCATGAGGGCGATGTTCGACATCGATCCGTGGTTGTGCACCTGGAAGTTGGGCAGCCCGGGGTATCGGGCCGCATCCATGTTGGCTGCAGCGAGTCGCTTGGCGATCGGGAGGAGGCGCGGATCACGAGTGAGGTGGTAGAGGCAGGTGGTCGTCTCGAGTCGCGTGCGGAACTGTCCCTGCGTCCAGCCCATCGGACGGCGGATGCGGTTGCCCACCGACGCACCGGGGTCCGGGAGGAGGCGGTCGCGCTCCATGAAGACACGGATGGCCGTCTCGGAGTCGTCGAGCGCGAGGGGCACGATCCAGGAGAGGGAGTGGAACCACAGGGTCCAGGACGGATCACGACGGTTGTCAGCGGCCCAGCCCTTGCGATCGAGTGTGACCCTCTGCCCATCGAATTCGACGATGCGCTGCGTGGCCACCTGCGACACATCGAAGCCCCGATAGGACGCAATGTTGTAGCTATCGCGGCAGGTGCGCGGCATGTCTACAGAGTCGGCCGGCCTCGCCTGCACGGGTGGTGCCACGAGAAGCGTGGCGGCGAGGGCCCCGCACACGAGCAACGACCGCACCACGCGCATCATGCGATTCTGCCCGAGTAGGGCCCGGGAAGCGACATGACCCTCACCGTCCCCAGGGGGTAGTGAGGGTCATGTCACATGGATTCGGGTGCTAGCGCTTCGGTGCCACCGTCAGATGGGCTCCATCGGGCACCGTGCCGATGACGACGGTGTCGCCGTCGCGGACGTCCCCGGCGAGGATCTCCTTGGCCAGCGGATCGCCGATAGCGGTCTGCACCAGTCGACGTAGCGGGCGAGCACCGTAGGCGGGTTCGTAGCCCTTGTTGACCAGCCACTGCAGCGCCTCGTCGGTGATGTCGAGGGTAATGCGGCGATCATTGAGGCGCTTCTGCAACTGCTCGACCTGAAGCCTGGCAATGCGCTCGAGCTCAGCCTTGTCGAGCGGGTTGAACATCACCAGCGCATCGAGGCGATTGAGGAACTCGGGACGGAAGTGCTGACGCACCACCGCCATGACCTGCTCCTTGCGCACGTCGTAGGGCTCGGACTGATCGATGAGGAACTGTGATCCCATGTTGGACGTGAGGATGAGGATCGTGTTGCGGAAGTCGACCGTGCGCCCCTGGCCGTCGGTGAGCCGACCGTCGTCGAGTACCTGCAGGAGGATGTCGAAGACCTCGGGGTTGGCCTTCTCCACCTCGTCGAGCAAGACGACGGAGTAGGGCCGACGACGCACGGCCTCGGTGAGCTGGCCACCCTCCTCATATCCGACGTAACCGGGAGGGGCGCCCACGAGTCGAGCGACCGAATGCTTCTCGGAGTACTCGCTCATGTCGATGCGGATCATCGCCCGCTCGTCATCGAAGAGGAACTCCGCGAGCGCCTTGGCGAGCTCGGTCTTGCCCACGCCGGTCGGACCGAGGAAGAGAAACGACCCGGTGGGTCGATTGGGATCGGCGATACCTGCGCGAGCACGGCGTACGGCGTCGCTCACTTCGCGCACCGCCTCAGGCTGCCCGACGACGCGCTTATCGAGATAGTCCTCCATGCGCAGGAGCTTCTCGCTCTCACCCTCGAGCAGTCGCCCTGCAGGGATACCGGTCCATGCCTCGACGACCTCGGCGATGTCGTCGGCGGTGACCTCCTCCTGCACCATCGACGCTTCGCGCGCCATGGTCTCCGCGGTCACGCGCTCGAGTTCCTCCTCGAAGGTCGGGATCTCGGCGTAGAGCAACTTGGAGGCCTGCTCGAAATCGCCCGAGCGCTGCGCCTTCTCCGCCACGGCACGGAGGTCATCGATGAGCACCTTGAGTTCGCCAATGCGATCCAGGCCGGCCTTCTCGGCATCCCACTTCGCGCGTAGGCCGCGCAACTCCTCATCCTTGTCGGCAATCTCCGCGCGGATGCGCTCGAGGCGCTCCTTGGAAGCCTCGTCGGTCTCCTTGGCTACCGCCATCTCCTCCATGCGCAGGCGGTCGACCTGGCGTTGGAGCACGTCGATCTCGACGGGGGAGGAATCGATTTCCATCCGCAGTCGCGCCGCGGCCTCGTCCATAAGGTCAATGGCCTTGTCGGGGAGGAAGCGCTGCGTGATGTAGCGGTCGGACAACGATGCCGCTGCGATGAGAGCGGAGTCGTTGATGGCGACCTTGTGATGCGCCTCGTACTTCTCCTTGATGCCGCGCAGGATTGAGATGGTGTCCTCGACGCTCGGCTGGCCCACGAGGACCTGCTGGAAGCGGCGCTCGAGTGCCGGGTCCTTCTCGATGTACTCGCGGTACTCATCGAGCGTCGTCGCACCGATCATGCGCAGTTCGCCGCGAGCGAGCATGGGCTTGAGCATGTTGCCCGCATCCATCGCCGAATCGCCCCCGGCGCCCGCTCCCACGACAGTGTGGAGTTCGTCGATGAAGGTGACGACCTGGCCGTCGCTCTCCTTGATCTCATCGAGCACGGCCTTGAGTCGCTCCTCGAACTCTCCGCGGTACTTCGCACCGGCAACCATGGCGCCGAGGTCGAGGGAGATGAGCGTCTTGCCCTGGAGCGACGTGGGCACATCACCCTCGACGATGCGTCGGGCCAGGCCCTCCACCACGGCCGTCTTGCCGACGCCGGGCTCGCCGATGAGCACGGGATTGTTCTTCGTACGCCGCGACAGCACCTGGATGGTGCGCCGGATTTCCTCATCGCGGCCGATGACGGGATCGATCTTGCCCTCCCGCGCACGCGCGGTGAGGTCGACGCCGTACTTCTCCAGCGCCTGGAAGGTGCCCTCGGGGTCGGGACTGGTCACGCGTGCTCCTCCTCGCATCTCCTGCAGTGCTGCCATGAGCGCCTCGGGTGTCGCGCCCGCCTGATTGAGTCGCTCGCGCACGCCCGGCTCCTTGGCCAGCGCGACCAGCATGTGCTCGGTGCTCACGTATTCATCGCCGCGCTCCTTGGCCAGCTCCTGCGCGGTATTGACCACCGCATAGGACTGCTGGCTGAGCTGGGGTGCGGACACGGACGACCCACTCGCACTGGGCAGCGCGTCAACCGCAGACCGGATCTCGGCCGTCAATGCTGCGCGGTCCACGCCCACGGCGTCGAGCAGGGCACTCGCGATGCCCTCGCCCTGCTGGAGCAAGGAGTCGAGGATGTGCAGCGGCTCCACCTGGGCATTGCCCTTGGCCGCGGCGATACGCACCGCAGCGCCCAGGGCGTCCTGGGCCTTGGTGGTGAACTTGATATCCATCGTTCTCTTCCTGTGTTCCGTGGAGGTGCTACGCGCCGCGTCGGCGCTGGGGTCGGTAGAGGACGAGCGCGGTGGAGCGCTTCTCGGCCGCATAAGTCTCGACCTGGCCGCGCAGTCGATCAACCTCGGCCTGGAGCTCGAGCAGGCGTCGAATTCCCTCGAGGCTGATGCCCGCGGCTGAGAGATCGGCGACCTCGCGCAACTTCTCGACATCGTGCGCGGAGTAGAGACGATTGCGACCATTGACGCGCTGCGGGCAGACGAGCCCGAGTCGGTCGTACTGGCGCAGCGTCTGCGGATGCATCCCAGCGAGTTCCGCTGCGACGGAGATGGCGTAGACGGGCCGTGTGGTGTCCATCACGCGCCCTTCGCCGCCTCGAGCAGGTCCTTGCGGGGATCCTCGACTCCGCTCGCTTCGACGAAGCGCTCAAGTGCCTCGCGCGCCTCGTCGGTGAGGCCCGAGGGGACCTGCACATCGACAGTGGCGAGCAGATCACCCCTGGTGCCGTCCTTGCGCGTCACGCCCTTGCCGCGGACTCGGAACGTGCGGCCGTTGGCCGTGCCCGCAGGGATCTTGAGTGTCACGGTGCCGCCACCGGTGACCGGGACGGCCACCTGCCCGCCCAGCGCGGCTTCGGCGAAGGTGACGGGCACCGTCACGGTGAGGTTGTCGCCTTTGCGCACGAAGACGGGGTGCGGTGTCACGTGCACGACGACGTAGAGGTCGCCGTTGATTCCGCCACGCTCACCCGGAGCGCCTTTGCCCTTGAGTCGGATACGTGCACCGTCCTTGACACCCGCGGGGATGCGGGCCTGGACGGTGCGCGTGCTCACACCTCGTCCGGAGCCTCGGCAGCTCGGGCACGGGTCGTCGACGATGAGTCCGCGCCCAGCACAGGCCGTGCACGGCTCGGCGAAGGCGAAGCCACCGGCATTGCGCGTGGTCTGACCGCTGCCCTGACAGTTGGGGCATACGCGCGGCACCGTGCCGGCACGCGCGCCCGTGCCCTTGCAGCTATCGCATGCTGCGTCGCTGGCGAGTCGCAGGGGGATCGTCGCGCCGTCGAGCGCGTCAGTGAAGCCGAGGGTGATCTCGCTCTCCACATCCTGGCCGCGCCGAGGTGCCTGGGGTCGGCGTCCGCCCCCGCGTCCGCGGCTGAAGATGTTGCCGAGGATGTCACCCAGCCCGCCTTCATCGGCACCGAAGACATCGCCGAAGTCATACGTCGTGCCGCCGCCGAAGCCTCCCGGCCCGCCATATCCGCCACCGCCACCGAATCCACCGCCACTCGCGAAGAGCGTGCGCGCCTCGTCGTACTCCGCGCGCTTCTTGTCGTCGGAGAGGACGTCGTAGGCCTCCGAGACCTCCTTGAAGCGCTCCTCGGCCTTGGCGTTACCGGGGTTCTTGTCCGGGTGCAATTCACGCGCGAGCTTGCGGTACTTCTTCTTGATCTCGTCGGCTGCGGCGCCCTTGTCAACGCCGAGGACCTTGTAGAAGTCCTTCTCCAGCCAGTCCTTGTTCATGCGTTCCTTCGAGTATGTCTTCGGTTATGCGTCGGCTACGGCGACACGGGCCGGGCGCAGCACACGCCCCGCGTGGCGGTAGCCACGCTGGTAGACCGATGTCACGATCGGTCCCTCGAGTCCCTCGCGGCTTTCGCTGGTGAGTGCCTCGTGGATAGCAGGGTCGAAGGGTTCGTCCGCAACGCCGTAGGACTCAAGTCCCAGGCGTGCGCACGTGGCCTCGAGCGCCTCGCCCACCGACTTGAATGCACCTTCGAGTTCGCCGTGCTCCCGCGCCCGCTCGACGTCGTCGAGGACTGGGAGCAACTCGGCGAGAACTCCACCGACGGTGGCCTCACGCGCCACCTCACGGTCGCGCTCTACGCGCTTGCGGTAGTTGGCGTACTCGGCGTGCACCCGGCGGAGGTCGTCGGTGAGCTCCGAGACCTTGGCGTCAACTGCGGTGAGGTCCGCCTCAATGACGGCCTCGTCCGAGGAGACCCCGGGTGCGGGAGCAGCTGCCTGCTCCCGCACCTCGTAGGTCTCCGGATCGATACGACGTCGGTCGGTGACGCGGACGCCCTCGTCGAACTCGGGCTCCGACATCACTTCGCCTCGTTGGCCTCGTCGTCGACGATCTCGGCGTCGACCACGTCGTCCTCGGACATGTCGGCAGCCGCATCGGCCGTGGAATCGCCGCCGCCGGCCTGCTGGGCCGTGGCATACATCGCGGCGCCGAGAGTCTGGCTCGCCTGCGCGACCTTGTCCGTCGCCGCCTTCATGCCGGGGATGTCATTGGCCTCGATGGCCTTCTTCAGCTCGTCGAGCGGTCCGTCGACGTTGCTCTTGGCATCCGCGGGGATCTTGTCGGCGTTGTCCGCGAGGAACTTCTCCGTCTGGTAGACGAGAGCCTCGGCGGTGTTCTTGACCTCGATCTCCTCGCGGAGCTTCTTGTCGGCCTCGGCGTTGGCCTCGGCCTCGCGCATCATGCGGTCGATCTCCTCCTTGGGCAGCGCGCTGCCGCCGGAGATGGTCATCGACTGCTCCTTGCCCGTGGCCATGTCCTTGGCCGAGACATGGACGATGCCGTTGGCATCGATGTCGAAGGTGACCTCGACCTGCGGCACGCCGCGAGGCGCGGGCGGAAGGCCCGTCAGCTCGAAGGTGCCAAGACGCTTGTTGTAGGCCGCCATCTCGCGCTCGCCCTGGTAGACCTGGATGAGCACAGAGGGCTGGTTGTCGTCAGCGGTGGTGAAGATCTCGCTGCGCTTGGTCGGGATCGTGGTGTTGCGCTCGATGAGCTTGGTCATCACGCCGCCCTTGGTCTCGATGCCGAGGGAGAGCGGGGTGACGTCGAGGAGCAGCACGTCCTTGACCTCGCCCTTGAGGACACCGGCCTGGAGCGCAGCGCCGATCGCCACGACCTCATCGGGGTTGACGCCCTTGTTGGGGTCCTTGCCCGTGATCTTCTTGACGACCTCGGCGACTGCCGGCATGCGGGTCGAACCACCGACGAGGACAACCTGATCGATGTCAGCGACCTTGATACCGGCGTCCTTGATGACCGCCTCGACCGGGGACTTCGTCCGGTCCAGGAGATCGGACGTCATCTGCTCGAACTGCGCGCGCGTGAGCGTCTCCTCCAGGTGGAGCGGACCCTCCGCACTCGCGGTGATGTAGGGCAGGTTGATCGAGGTCTGCATGGAGCTCGACAGCTCGATCTTCGCCTTCTCGGCCGCCTCGCGCAGGCGCTGCATGGCCATCTTGTCCTTGGACAGGTCGACGCCATGGGCGTTCTTGAAGTTGGTCACGAGCCACTCGACGACCTTGTCGTCCCAGTCGTCGCCACCGAGGTTGTTGTCGCCACTGGTGGCCTTGACCTCGACCACGCCGTCGCCTATCTCCAGCAGGGACACGTCGAACGTGCCGCCGCCGAGGTCGAAGACCAGGATCGTCTGCTCCTTGTCGCCCTTGTCGAGGCCGTAGGCCAGGGCGGCGGAGGTGGGCTCGTTGATGATGCGCAGGACGTTGAGGCCCGCGATCTCGCCGGCTTCCTTGGTCGCCTGGCGCTGAGAGTCGTTGAAGTACGCGGGCACGGTGATGACCGCATCGCTGACGGTGTCACCCAGGTAGGCCTCGGCGTCGCGCTTGAGCTTCATGAGCACGCGCGCGCTGATCTCCTGCGGGGTGTACGCCTTGCCGTCGATGTCGGTGGTCCAGTTGGTGCCCATATGGCGCTTGACCGAACGGATCGTGCGATCCACGTTGGTCACCGCCTGGCGCTTGGCCACCTCGCCGACGAGGACTTCGCCGTTCTTGGCGAATGCGACGACCGACGGGGTCGTGCGGGCGCCCTCGGCGTTGGTGATGACGACGGGGTCTCCGCCCTCAAGGACGGACACGACGGAGTTGGTCGTGCCCAGGTCGATGCCGACTGCTCGGGCCATCAGGTGTTCCTTCTTTCTCGTTGATTCGCTTTCGAGGTCTATGGCCCCCAATTGGGGGGATATCCAGTATGCCGGGTCAGATGATATGAGTCAAATCGACTCATATCAT